>NZ_JANHAU010000017.1 GCF_024464185.1 Haloarchaeobius salinus | reverse complement strand
ACGGGTCGCGTTCAGATTAGCTGATTCCATGCGAAGGCGAATGATCTGAGCCACTCGTCAGCAGTTTCTGCTTCGGCGTGGCTGAAACAGTTTGAGAAAGAGGTAGTTCTGCGTTTTACCTCTCGAAAGACACGTTCGACGCTGTTGCGATTTCCGTGGCGTTCGTAGCGGAAATCGAGGCCGTGACGGGTGCAGGCGTCTTTCAGCGGCGTTGCCCCGTCGACGAGGAACACGGCATCGTCGACGTCGTGTTTCTCGCGCAGTTCCGTGAAGAACGCGCGAGCGAGCACGTTCGTTCGCGTCGGTTCAAGCTTCGTATGCAGCAGTTCGTTGGTATCTGGGTCGACGGCAGCGTACAGCCAGTAGCGTTCGTCATTGAGTTGGACCATGGTCTCGTCAACCGCGACGTGATCCGGCGAGTGTCCCTCCTCGGGCTGTAGCTCAGCCTTGTGCACCCAGTTATGAACGGTCGATTTAACGCGATCAACACCGAACAGTTCGAGAATCGAGACAGTATTTGAAAGCGAAAGACCAGCAAGATGCAGCTGAATACTGAGCTTCATCAACGGCTGCGGTGTTGCCTCGCGCTCCACAAAACCTAACTCAATCTGGTCGGTACATCCGTTGAGGCTAGCGTTTTTCGACATGGACACTCAAAAAACGCTACGCCTCACTTTTCAATCCTTATCTGAACACCGCC
>NZ_JANHAU010000016.1 GCF_024464185.1 Haloarchaeobius salinus | reverse complement strand
TCGATGGTGTACGAGCAGGACGAGCCGCCGCACGAGGAGGACGACGTCTGGGACAGCACGGTCCCATCCACGGACTACGGTCTCTCGAAGGTGGTCGGCGAGCGTCAGAGCATGGCGTTCGAGGAGCAGTACGACATCGAGTACACGATCTGGCGGCCGTTCAACATCATCACGCCGTACGAGAAGAGCGAGGACGAGGCCGGTATCAGCCACGTGTTCGCGGACTTCCTCCGGAAGATACTGGTCGAGAAGCAGAACCCGATGGAGATCTTCGGCGACGGCGAGCAGGTGCGCTGTTTCACCTGGATCGACGAGGTCGCCGGTGCAATCGCCGAGCAGTCCTTCGCCGAAGCGACGACCAACGAGGCGTACAACCTCGCCAACCCCGAGCCGGTGACCATGAAGGAACTGGCCCGCGAGATATTTGAGAAAGGCAAAGAGCGTGGCCTCGTCGAGGGCGAGGAGCTTCAGTTCGAACACGTCCCCATCTACGACGACGACGTGAAGAAGCGAGTGCCGAAGGTTGAGAAGGCCCAGCGCGACTTCGACTGGGACCCCAAGATCAAGCTCGACGACTCGCTCGAACGGTGCATCGACAACATGAGCGAGATCTACGATGACCTCTGATGAGTGACTGGATCCCTCCCGCGGAGTGGGAGACCATCGTCCGGAACGTCCCCATCGTCTCGGTCGATCTCGTCGTGCGCTCACCCGACGGCGTCGTCCTCGGAAAGCGGGTGAACGAGCCTGCAAAGGGTGAGTGGTTCGTTCCCGGCGGTCGTCTGCACAAGCACGAACGGCTGAACGAGGCGGTGCACCGGCTTGCTCGTGAAGAACTCGGCGTCGACGACGTGACAATCGAGGAGTCGCTCGGTGCGTACGAGCACCTCTACGACACGTCCGACGTCGACGACGGGAGCGGGAAACACTACCTCGCGAACGGCTTCCTCGTCGAGACCGACCTCGGCGTCGCCGAGATGACGCTCGACGACCAGCACGGGGCGGTCAGTGCGTTCGGGCCCGACGAGTTCCCCGACCTCCACGAGTACACCACGGCGTACCTGCGAGACGCCGA
>NZ_JANHAU010000015.1 GCF_024464185.1 Haloarchaeobius salinus | reverse complement strand
GCCCTTCACAGTAGTTGCCGAACCTAACTGAGGCTGTAGCTCGTAGTCTCAGGAATGGTCGAGACAGCCGAAGCAACACAGGTCTGTCGAGCGGCCTCCACCCTGGTATATCCCGCACTCGAATTCGACAGGAAGCCGTGTGGCACCTACACGAGAGAGGACTTTCTCGAAGTTCTCTCTCGGATCGCATTCGATCAGGAGTTCGCCAATACAGGCGGCAAGACCGTTCAGTTGGACCGGTCCGACCCCGTCGACATTACGTCGACGGCTCGGAATCCGCTTGCGAAGTCGCTGCTCTATCATCTTCGACAGCTCGACGTGGACGCCATCGATGTCCAGTTCGATGGCGTCCGCGACCGCCTCTTTCAGACGCTTCGGTCACTCCGGTTGCTTCCTCCTCGGGTTGACGTCGCGATCGATCTTCACCAGTGGCGGTTCTACGGCTCAGCCGACACCGAGCACGTCCTCATCACCTATCCTGATCTCGGAACGAACCGAGCGTACTGCTTTGCGACGCTGTGTATCGTCGCTCCCGGCGTTCGATTCACGCTCGCTGTGCTCCCGATGGAGGCGAACGACTTCCGTGCGAAGCAGGAAGCCGTTCGCTCACTCATCCTCGAAGCGCGGCGGTACGTCTCGATCAGACACGTCTACCTCGATCGGGGCTTCTACCAGGTTCACGTCGTTAAAGAGCTAGACCGACTAAACATCGACTTCATCGTGCGAGCGCGACCGAGTCCGGGGATGAAAGGCCGTCTCAGCGCCGGCGCTGAGACGGTCGTCGATGCCTACCAGATGCAGCGAAAGCGCCCACCAACAGCGTCGGTCGACGTCACCGTTTTCGCCGTCCCTCATCGAACGAACGAGGATGAGCACGTCTGGTTCGTCACGAACATCGACGTAGAAAGTGAGACCGCGAGAGCGTACGCGGCGGCGTTCCGCCGCCGCTGGGGAATCGAAACGTCGTATCGGCAGATCGGCGACTTCCTGGCGCGGACGTCGTCGCCGACGTTCTCGGTGCGGTTGTTCTACTTTCTGTTCGCGGTCTCGCTGTACAATCTGTGGGTGTTAGCGAACGTCCTCGTCTCTGGTGGGTCGATTCCGAGAAAACCACAGATTTCGACCCGAATCTTCCGAACGCTGGTGATCGCGCAAGGCTACGGCTAGCGTTCAGCAAGCGGAGACCGGGATGACCGGTCAGAACGCCAGTAGAGAGTGGCATCGCTCAGGAACGCTACGTTCGGCGGCGTTCCCTCGCTCGGTCTCCACAGAGTTCGTCGAGAGATATTCCGAAACTCATTGCGAGACCGAATCAGTGGAGAGGTTCAACTCCGAGAACGATTTGATTCGGCGTCTACTGT
>NZ_JANHAU010000014.1 GCF_024464185.1 Haloarchaeobius salinus | reverse complement strand
TCGACCACATCGAGGAGGACACGCTGCTCGTGTTCCGTTCGACCATCTACCCCGGGACGACGAACATCGTCTGCGACCGGCTCGAGGACGCGGGCCACGAGGTCGGCGAGGACGTCTATGTCACCTTTGCGCCCGAGCGCATCGCCCAGCACAAGGCATTCGAGGAGGTCGTCGGCCTACCACAGCTCATCGGCGCGCCCGACGACGAGAGCTACGAGCGCACCGCCGACGTGTTCGAGACGTTCCTCGAAGCGGACTGCCTACGGCTGAACCCCACCGAAGCGGAGCTCGGGAAGCTGTTCACGAACATGTACCGCTACCTCACGTTCGCGGCGGCCAACGAGTTCTACCTCATCGCGGACTCCTTTGCGACCCACCACGACGTGAACATCCACAAGATTCTGGACAAAACCGGCCAGGACTACCCGCGCTTCGATGTCCCTGACCCGGGTGCGAACGTCGGCGGTCCGTGCCTGACGAAGGACGGCTGGTTCCTCGTCGACAACATCCCCTACAACGAACTGGTGTCGACGGCGTACCAAATAAACGAGGGGATGCCGGCACAGATCATCGGACGGATGGCCGACAAGGCCCCCGAGCCGGAGAAGGTGACCGTGCTCGGCATGACGTTCAAGGGTAACTCCGACGACACTCGTAACTCCGTCTCGTTCAAGATGGAGAAACAGCTCCGGATGAAGGGGTACGGCCAGCCCGTCGAGATCGAACCGAACGTCGAGGGGTTCGACGACTGGGATGATGTCGCTGGGAGCGACTGGGTCGTGCTGATGACCCCGCACGACGAGTTCGCCGACTTCGAGACCGTCCGCGAGCACGTCGACAACGAGGACTGTCTCTACTGCGATATCTGGGGACTCTGGGAGGAAGCAAAGCACGAGTCTGACAACGGTTACTTCTTCGGGTACGAGCTCGCCGACGAGCGTGCAGCAGCCGAGGAGGTGGCGCGATGAGGGTGCTCGTCACGGGCAGCGAGGGGTCGCTGATGCAGTGGACGATCAAGCACCTCGTCGAGGACGGCCACGACGTCGTCGGTGTGGACAACCACGCTCGCTACGACGACTACGAGCACACGAAGGTCGTGGACAACTCCGAGTACGAGTTCCACAAGGCAGACCTCACCGACTACGACCGCGTGATGGAGCTCACCGCGGACGTCGACGGCGTCATCAACGCCGCCGCACTCATCTACGGCGTCAAAGGGTTCCACGAGTACCCGGCGGATATCCTCTC
Organism: Haloarchaeobius salinus; assembly: GCF_024464185.1. Taxonomy (NCBI): domain Archaea; kingdom Methanobacteriati; phylum Methanobacteriota; class Halobacteria; order Halobacteriales; family Halorubellaceae; genus Haloarchaeobius; species Haloarchaeobius salinus. The sequence goes on along the minus strand of NZ_JANHAU010000014.1, from coordinate 206 downwards.
GAACGATCTCAGCATCCACCGGAACATCCTCGAGGGAGCGAAGGAGAACGGCGTCGACCGCGTCGCCTACCTCTCCAGCTCGATGGTGTACGAGCAGGACGAGCCGCCGCACGAGGAGGACGACGTCTGGGACAGCACGGTCCCATCCACGGACTACGGTCTCTCGAAGGTGGTCGGCGAGCGTCAGAGCATGGCGTTCGAGGAGC
>NZ_JANHAU010000013.1 GCF_024464185.1 Haloarchaeobius salinus | reverse complement strand
GGGGGATCTGTGGTGTGCTGAAGTGGTGTGGCTGTCGCTCGCCGAGTGAACGAATGCGTGCGTGGCGAGCGCCAGCCCCGCAGAGGGCTGTTGCTCGCCGAAACGGAATGAATGAAAGAGTATGAGTGGGAGGCGGCGAATCGCGTTTCCCAGAGGCTCGCGCACTCCAGTACTCCCCGACACGCTGGCGAGCTTAACTTCCGTGTTCGGGATGGGTACGGGTGTAATCCTCGCCGCTGTGGCCGCCTTAACGCCGACCAACGGATTCGAACCGTTGCCTACGCCAACCTGGCGTCGGTGGTCTACACTCGTGTATACGCGCAATCCAGTTCGCGCCTGGACCACCCCGAGTACAGTACGGTGGTCCCAGTATGCGGTATGACTAATGGCATGATCTGTTAGTGCTCGCGGGCTTAACGCCTCGTTGCCTTGGCGCGCACACCCCGAGTCTATCTAACTCGTCTTCTACGAGTGATCATAGTGGTACCTCTTTTCCAGGTGGGTTTCGAGCTTAGATGCGTTCAGCTCTTACCCCGTGTGACGTGGCTGCCGGGCACGTGCCCTCTCGGACAACCCGTACACCAGTGGTCACCATTCGTAGTTCCTCTCGTACTATACGAACGTTCCCGTCAGGTACCGTTACACCCCCAATAGATAGCAGCCGACCTGTCTCACGACGGTCTAAACCCAGCTCACGACCTCCTTTAATAGGCGAACAACCTCACCCTTGCCCGCTTCTGCACGGGCAGGATGGAGGGAACCGACATCGAGGTAGCAAGCCACCGGGTCGATATGTGCTCTTGCCGGTGACGACTCTGTTATCCCTAAGGTAGCTTTTCTGTCATCAATCTCCCGCATCAAGCAGGATGATTGGTTCGCTAGACCACGCTTTCGCGTCACCGTCCCTCGTTATGAAGGACAGTGTCAGCCCACCGTATGCTCTTGCGCTCTGCTCCGAGTCTCCGACTCGGATGAGGTGGACATAGGGCGCGCTCGATATCTTTTCAAGCGCGTACCGCCCCAGTCAAACTGCCCGGCTACCGGTGTCCTCCGCCAGGAGTGAGAGTCACAGTCACTACTGGATAGTATTTCAGTGGTGGCTCGGTGGCCCGCTGGCGCGGGTACCTGTGTAGTGCCTCCTATCTATCCTGCACAGTAGCGACCGTGTCTCAGCGACAGCCTGCAGTAAAGCTCTATAGGGTCTTCGCTTCCCCTTGGGGGTCTCCAGACTCCGCACTGGAACGTACAGTTCACCGGGCCCAACGTTGGGACAGTGGCGCTCTCGTTGATCCATTCATGCAAGCCGCTACTGAAGCGGCAAGGTACTACGCTACCTTAAGAGGGTCATAGTTACCCCCGCCGTTGACAGGTCCTTCGTCCTCTTGTACGAGGTGTTCAGATACCTGCACTGGGCAGGATTCAGTGACCGTACGAGTCCTTGCGGATTTGCGGTCACCTATGTTGTTACTAGACAGTCGGAGCGCCCGAGTCACTGCGACCTGCCCTTCTGCAGGGCAGGCATCCCTTATTGCGAACGTACGGGACTAACTTGCCGAATTCCCTAACGTCGGTTGTTCCCGACAGGCCTTGGCTTTCGCCGCCATGAGCACCTGTGTCGGTTCTTGGTACGAGTCACAGACTTGCCTTTTCACGGGCCCTAGGTACGATCGACTTTCGCTATCTCATGGTTCGTCCGCTTCGTGCCGTTACGGCTTCCACGGAGTTGCATAATTCGACTGGGCGAAGGCCCAGCTCGATTGTTCCCAAGGCGTCGGCGTTGAGTGTCTGTGAGCACTGGAATATTAACCAGTTTCCCTGTCGTCACATTCGAATTACGGTGTGACTTAGGATCGGCTAACCCTCGACTGATCAGCATTGTCGAGGAACCCTTGCTCATTCGGCCGTCGGGGTTCTCACCCGACTATCGCTGCTACTATGGCCAGGATTATCGTCACCAGTCGGTCCACACGAACTCTCGTCCGTGCTTCCACCCGACTGGAGCGCCAGTCTACGGAATCACCCCTATGGGGGGTGTCGCCAGGTCTCGGTGATGGATTTGAGCCCCGATCATTTTCGGCGCCTCGAACCTCGGCCGGTAAGCTGTTACGCTTTTCTTAGAGGGTAGCTGCTTCTAAGCTCACCTCCCGGCTGTTTAGGGCTCGAGACTACCTTCGGTTGCACTTAATCCATACTTTGGGACCTTAACCCAGCTCTGGGTTGTCTCCCTCATGGTGCACAGGCTTACCCCGCACACCGGACTCCCTGCGTCTGTGGCGCTCGTAGGTTCGGAGTTTGACAGGGAGGCCGACATCTCTCGATGGCGGGTCTCCCAATCGGTCGCTCTACCCCACGAGCTACCTCAGCAGAGGTCATGCTTCGACATGTTTCGACTGGAACCAGCTGTTGCCAGGCTCGATGGGCCTTTCACCCCTATACGTAGGTCACGAGAGGGTATTGAAGGACACCAACTCTAACAGGCCTCCACGTGCCTTTCGGCACGCTTCACCTTGCCCACGCATAGATCGCCTGGTTTCGGGTCGCATCCGGTCGGCTCCCCGCCCTTGAAGACGGTGGCCCTGGCCCGTGAGGGCTGCGGCCGTATCGGTTTCCCTGCGCCTGCCTCGCGCGAAGCGAGTTAGACTTGCCGGTCAGATGCACTCCCTGGCTCGTTTTTCAAAACGCACGACGGAACATCGGCTCCCCACAGTTCCTACTGGAGACTCGCGTCTCGGTCGTTTTCTGTGGGGCCTTGTATGCCCCGTCGCTCTATCGCCACCTGGGTTCAAGCCCTATTGCACCTCCCGTTGTGGGGTGCTTTTCAGCGTTCGCTCACGCTACTTGTTCGCTATCGGTCTCAAGGAGTACTGAGTCTTCGCGGTCGATGCCCGCGTTGTTCCCGAGGGATATCCAACCCTCGGTACTCTGGAGCTGACGCACGCTGTACTTGCTTTCGGTACGGGATTGTCACCCTGTATCATCCTCCGTTCCAGGAGAGTTCGCGAAAGCGTTCGAGCGATGAAAGTCAGTCCGAACACCACATTGCCCGAGTAGGGCTTCGGTTTGGACTGGATCGCGTTCACTCGCGGTTACTGACGATGTCGCTGTTGCTTTTTGTTCCTGCCGGTACTGAGATGTTTCAATTCCCGGCGTTCCCCATTGCGCGAAGCAATTGCGGTGGGGATTCCCATTAGGAGATCCTCAGTTCGATGCCTCCGTGCGGCTTGCTGAGGCTTTTCGCAGCTTGGCACGTCCTTCGTCGGCTCTTGAGCCGAGCTATCCATCAGGTGGCAGAGTAGCCACGTTATATGGGACGTTCACTGTGACCCGGAATGGTCCAGTGGACGCCTGGATTGCGCGTACACACGGTGTCATAACG
>NZ_JANHAU010000012.1 GCF_024464185.1 Haloarchaeobius salinus | reverse complement strand
TCACGACACCAAGGCCGTTTTCCTCCGTGATGAAGGTCGCCCGATCACCTGTCTGTTCGGCCAACGACTGCGTGAGGCCCTCGGCGATGGTGTACATGCCCTTTCTCATTCTCGCATGGCGGGACATTTGCATAAATCTGAGTCCTATATGGTAGTTTTCATCTTCCTTGACCACGTATCCATGAGATTTGAGGGTCGAAAGATAGCGATAGACCGTACTCTTGGAGACATCGAATTGGGAGGTCAGGTCTTCGATTGAGCATCCCTGTTTCTCCCGAATGAACTCCACTATCCGGAATGCCGTGTCCACAGACTGTATCGTGTCAGCGTTGGTTCCACTGCTCATCATGAGACTATAAACAGTCCAGGGTCTACTTCACTCTTTTGCACAATATGGGAATAGGCCCGGGAAATACAGGAAAAACCGGGTGTCTTCTCGTATATGTACACCATTAAGGGGAGATAGATTGTTCTGGTATATTGTGACACACATGCCATCCACAAACCGGCGAAGCTTCATCACGGCTATCGCAGGTGCCAGCACCCTGTCTTTAGCTGGATGTCTGGGATCGTCTGGATCATCCACCGTCCGTATGGGGTCTAGCACACAGGGAAGCGCGACCTTCGCAGCAACCCAAGCCCTGCAGAGCGTAGTCAGCGACAACGCAGATAACGTTGATATCTCTGCCCAGGAAACGTCAGGTTCGGGGGCTGGAAACTTCCGGCTCTACGATAACGGGGAGATCGATGGCGGTGGCTTCGACAATTTCGCAGCTGCACAGGCTGTGGACGGAACGGGAAGCTTTGCGGATCAGCCTGTCGACTCAGTTCCGTACCAGGGCTTCTTCTACGTGCTCCCACACACGTATCTCGTCTCGCTTCCCGATAGCGATATCGAAACAACCGACGATCTCTCGGGGAAGAACGTCTGGTTGAACCCGCCGGGAACGAGCGTGCGGCCACCCACGAACGCAGTATTCGAAAACGCAGGACTCTACGACCAGATCAATCCAATCGATATCAGCCGTGGCAGTCTGGCTGGAGCGATCGAGGAGGGTCGAATCGATGCTGTCGTCGTCTACGGAGCCAATTACAAGGCACTCCCCGGCTGGATAACCGAGCTCGATACTCGCTTCACCCTCTCTGCGGTCACCCCGACAGAGTCGTTCAAGCAGGCGATCAGGGACACCAGCGGCGTCGGGTACGAGGAAGTGAGCACCTACGGCTGGGAGCAAGATATCGGTGCCGACGAGATTGCCACGTGGACTATCGGTGCCCAGTTCCGTTTCGGTGACGGTGTCTCAACAGAAGCCGTACAAACGATCGCCCGGATCGCGTACGAACAGAACGAGTCAATCATCGAAGCAAACGGTCTCTTCCCCGCCTACGACAATCCATCTGATATGTTAGCCGCGACTCTCCCGGACCAGCCTGTTCATCCGGGGGTCGCGGAGTTCCTCAAGGAGGAGGGAGAGTGGGACGAGGAATTACCAATCGGAGAGATTTAGGTAGATGGAACGTAAAGCAATCGCTGCTCTCAGCATCCCGTTCTGGGCCTTCACTATCTTCTATGCGGTGTTCCAGCCGATGCCCCGGGCCAAGTTCGGCGTCGCGTTCCTCGGCGCGATTGTGACGATTTACGTCGTTGACGAGTTCATGTATGCCGACGAATCCCGCCCCCGTTACGAATCGGCCCTTCTCGTCGTGTCGGGTATCGTCGTATTGATAACCAGCATCTATCTGTTCGCTAACTTCGAAGTACTAATCTCTGAGCGGATCGGGTTCGCGCTCGCCCACGAGTACTGGATGGCGACCGCGTTTATCCTCGCGATGCTCTATCTCACCTACCGCGAATTCGGTGTCCTCTTCCTCTCGATTCTGCTCGGAGCTATCGTCTATGGACTGTTCGGGTCTGCTATACCTGGCGTTCTCGGACATGGGGGCATTTCACAGACCCGAATGCTGCGTGTGCTCGTAATCGAGATGGATGGGTTCTACGGGCAACTCACTAGGCTCGTTGCCGCCTGGCTCTCCCTGTTCCTCCTGTACGCGGGCCTCCTGAATGCGTACGGCGGATTCGACCTGATGATCAGACTGGCAGTCTACACCTCGAAGTACGTTCGCTCTGGGGTTGCCCAATCAGCCGTCATCTCCAGCATGATAATCGGCTCTATCAACGGTAGTACGGCCGCGAATACGGCGATGACGGGGTCGTTCACTATTCCATTGATGAAGAAGAACGGTCTGCGCTCCGAGACCGCCGGAGGAATTGAGTCCGTCGCCTCGACGGTCGGACAGGTCTTACCCCCGGTTATGGGTGCCGGGGCGTTCGTCATGGCCTCGCTCCTCGGGACAGATTACGGCAGCATCGTCATCGCTGGAACGTTGCCAGCGCTCATCCTGGTCGGTGCCATCGCCGTCGGCGTTCACTATACGGCGGTCGCACAGAGCGCGGGCGTCAACGTCGATGTCTCGGAATTCATCGACGGGGAGAAGTCCCGGACCGATATCGGAATCGAGAGCGTTCAGTTCGCCATTCCGTTCGTCATCTTGGTGTACACCCTGGGAATCGCTCAGTACACCGTCATTACCGCGGCGCTGTACACCGTGGTCTCGATGATTGCGACTGGCGTCGGCTTCCCGCTCTTGCAGTCGGCGCTCGGTTCCAGTTCCGTTCGGGCGACCGCGAAGCGGACCGCTCTCCAGACTGCCGAGGGCGCACGCATCGGCGTGCTCTCGCTTGCCGGCATCGCGATCATCATCGCCGCGATTGACGGTGTCGTGACCATCCTCCTGACGACCGGTGTTCCGTCAGCGCTGACGCTCGCGTTGATGGACATCTCCGGTGGGGTCCTCCTCGTCGCCGTCTTCATCGCGATGGTGGTCAGCATTATTCTCGGATTGGGAATGCCGACCGTGGCCGCCTATCTCATCGTCGCTCTGCTGATCGCACCGACGCTCAGCGGCGAGTTCGGTGTCCCCCCGATTGCCGCACACTTCTTCGTGTTCTACTGTGCGATTCTGGCGGCAATCACGCCACCGATTGCAACCTCCGTTGCAGTCGCGACCGGAATCGCCGAGAGCGATTTCTGGGGGACGAGTCTCGAGGCGATCAAGATTTCGCTTCCGCTATTCGTCCTTCCGTTTGCGTTCGTCTACAACCCCGAACTCGTCGCTGGCGGGGTCACGCCGGAGACGTTTATCTCCGCCGGTATCACGTTCGTCGGAGCAGTCAGCATCATCCACGGAATCAACTACATCCATCGTCCCTTTGGGTTCGCTGGATACGCTGACTGGGGACTGCGGTCACTCTTCGTCGGCGTCGGAGTCGTTACGATGGCCTACCCCAGTCTGGTGCTCCGCGGAGCACTTGCCGTTGCGATTGTCCTGGTGCTCGCACTGCAGCACCGGTCCAAACCGGACTGTCGGTCGACGACTGATGCCCACCCTGTACAGACCGAATGACTACCGAACACCGAAACTATCAGGCAACAAATGACAATAAATAACCGAATTTTCGAGGAGAAACGAACCGCGTGTGGAACGATTGAACGCAACGGCCCAGATGAAGTCACCGTCGGCAGCTATACGACCTGGGAACTCACCTACACAGCTGGCGAGCTTGGTATGGACGACGGGAGCACGCTGAAGGTCGCCACGAGCATGACGAGCGACTGGGGACATCCGCAGTTCGACGACCCAACTGCAGACCACTACTGCACGGTATCCACGAGCGGCGACGCCACTGTCAAGGCTCGGTTCGACCCAGATGGCCATACCCGCCCGGTCAAGCATGCCGTCGTCGTGGACATCTTCGATGGGTCGCTCGCCCCCGGTGAGACGGTCACCCTGACCCTCGGTGAGACGAGCGAGGGAAGTCTCGGCATTCGAACCCAGACGTTCCCCGAGACCGAATTTGTCTTCATCGGGCTCGTCGACCCGTTCGGGACGGCGGAGTTCGTCCGCCTCGAAGATGATCTGAGCGTCGACATCGTCCCCGGCTCCGCCACGGCGTTGGAAGCATTCGCGAGAGTTCGTGACGAAACGGTGGACATCTCTGCACGTGCAGTCGACGAGTGGGGGAACGTCTCGGAGAGTTACAGTTCACACATCGATGTCGAGTCCGAGACGGGTGGAGTTCTGGCCAGTGGTGACCTCACCAACGGCATCGCACATGCTACAGTCGAAACTCCCGAGACGACTGCTGACGAGGAACCCTTCCGGTTCACCGTCTCGGACGGTCGGTTCCAGGCGACGACCAATCCCGTCGTGCCGTCGAATCCGATTCGCTGGGGCGACCCCCACGGTCAGTCCGAGGAGACCGTCGGGACGGGATCCGTCGAGGAGTATTTCGACTTCGCCCGGGATGCTGCGTTCCTCGACTTCGTCTCCCACGTGGGTAACGACTTCCAGATTACGGACGAATTCTGGGAGCGTCTCCAGGGCGTTGTCGAGTCAGCCAACACGCCGGGCGAGTTCGTATCCTTCCTCGGCTACGAATGGTCGGCGAACACCCCAAATGGGGGCGATCACAACGTCTACTTCCGCGATGATTCAGCCGAGATTGTGCGGAGCTCCTACTGGCAACTTGAGGACGATAAGCGCTATCGGGGACTCACTTCGACTTCAGACCTGTACGACCACTACGAGGGTCGCGACGATGTCCTCATCATCCCACATTTGGGCGGTCGGCCGGCAACCATCGACGACATCGACGAATCGCTGACTCCGGCATTCGAGATCACGTCTGTCTGGGGTATCTTCGAATGGTTCGCCACCGAAGCGTTCGAAGCCGGTCACAGTCTCGGGTTCGTCGGTGGGAGCGATGACCACACAGGCAGACCTGGGGCGAGCCATCCAACCAATCATCCCTTCTTCCTTATCCGGGGCGGGTTGACTGGTGTCCCAACGAAGGAGCTCACTCGCGACGGACTATGGAACGCGTTGCAAGCGAGTCAGTGCTACGCCACGACCGGAGCACGCATCCACCTCGACGTCGATGTCGATGGGGCGTCTCTCGGTGAACACGTCACCGTCGACGGGACTTCCGAAATCGATGTCTCCGTCGCCGGAACTGGCCCCCTTACGGATGTCGACCTCTTTCGCGACGGCGAGTGTATCGACTCCGTCGACTGTACGACGGGTGCCAGTCGATACGAAATCCGGTGGTTCGGCACGCGACCACGAGTTCGAGATAAAGTCGTCGACTGGAGCGGCGGGCTCACACTCGACGCCGGTTCGTTCACCGATGTCGAACCCTTTGGCTTCCAGCATCCCGAACACGGGCTGACGTCGAC
>NZ_JANHAU010000011.1 GCF_024464185.1 Haloarchaeobius salinus | reverse complement strand
TCGTCGAGACCGACCTCGGCGTCGCCGAGATGACGCTCGACGACCAGCACGGGGCGGTCAGTGCGTTCGGGCCCGACGAGTTCCCCGACCTCCACGAGTACACCACGGCGTACCTGCGAGACGCCGATGATATTCTAGCCCCGTCCGTTGGGAACTAATAAGTCGGCATGTGGTATTACCAATAGCCGCAGCACCGCTTCATATCTCCTCTACGCTCGCGCGGACTGCATCGGGAGTAGATAGACGAGCTATAGTTCTCGGTCGAACTTTTTGCTCGGAGACTGTGATAGGTGTAATGAATTCTCTTGTCGACACCTTCTGTTATTCCACGGTCACGCTCTTCGCGAGGTTCCGGGGCTTGTCGATACTCCGCCCGAGCAGGTCCGCACTCCGGTACGCGATCAACTGCAACACGACGTTCGCGAGCAGCGGCGCGACGTGGGGGTGCGTCTCGGGCACCTCGATGACCTCGTCGACGTATCCCTCGAGGTCGACCTGGCCGTCGGTCACGGCAATCACGGGCGCACCACGCGATTCGACTTCCTTGATGTTCCCGATGGTCTTCTGTGTCTCCTCGTCGTCGCCGGTCAACACCGCGACGACGGGCGTCTCGTCCGTGACCAGCGCGAGCGAGCCGTGTTTCAGCTCCCCAGCAGGAAAGCCCTCGGCGTGGACGTAGGTGATCTCCTTGAACTTCAGCGCGCCCTCCAGCGCGACGGGGTGGTTCAGCCCGCGGCCGACGAAGAAACACCGCTCCGCGGCGGCCAGCTCCGCAGCAGCAGTCGAGACGTCGACGCGGTCGAGCACGGACTGCAGGTCGCCAGCCAGATCCCGAAGCCCGGTCAGCACGCCGGCGTCGTTCCCGTTCATCGCCTCCACGAGCAGGTTCACGGCGACGAGTTGCGACGTAAACGTCTTCGACGCCGCAACCCCGATTTCGGGCCCGGCGCGGATGTACATCGTGTGGTCGCACTCCCGGGTCACCGAGGACCCGACAACATTGGTCAGCGCGAGCGTCTCGGCACCCCGGGCCTTCGCCTCGCGCAACGCAGAGAGCGTGTCGGCGGTCTCGCCGCTCTGGGTGATGGCGACGACGAGTTCGTCCTCGCCGATGGGCGGCGGGCTGGTCGCGTACTCGCTCGCGACGAACGTCTGTGCGGGAATCCCCATCTCACGGAACAGATGGGCCGCGTAGAGGCCCGCGTGGTACGAGGTCCCGCAGGCGACGAACTGCACGCGCTTCGGCGTACTCAATCCACCGAGCTCCTCGACCTCCACACGCCCGTGCAGCTCGTCGACGCGGCCGCTGAGGCACTGGCGGATGGCCTGGGGCTGCTCGTGGATCTCCTTGAGCATGTAGTGGTCGTAGCCGCCCTTGCCGGTGTCCTCGGTGTCCCAGTCCACCGTCTCGATGGGCTTCTCGATGGGCGTGCCCTCCGCATCCATGACGGTGAGCCCGCCCGGACGGAGCGTGGCGAACTCGCCGTCGTCGAGGTAGACGACGCGGTCGGTGTAGTCGAGGAAGGCGGGGACGTCGCTGGCGAGGTGGAACTCGTCGTCGGCGACGCCGATGACGAGCGGGGAGTCCTCGCGTGCGGCGAAGATGGCGTCGACGCCCGCGACGACGACGCCGACGGCGTAGCTGCCCTCGATGCGCTCGACGGCAGTCCTGACCGCTGACTCGGGGTCGGTGCCCGCTTCGAGGCGCTCCTCGACGAGGTGGGCGACGACCTCGGTGTCGGTCTCGCTCTCGAACGTGTGACCGCGGGCCTGCAGCTCCTTCTTCAGCACGTCGTAGTTCTCGATGATGCCGTTGTGGACGACGGCGACGCGCTCGCTGCAGTCCGTGTGGGGGTGGGCGTTCGCGTCCGTGGGTGCGCCGTGGGTGCTCCACCGGGTGTGGCCGACGCCGACGTTCCCGTGGAGCGAAGTGCTGCGGACGGCCTCCTCGAGCTCCTCGAGCTCGCCCGCACGCTTCTCGACCGACAGCGACTCGTTCGAGAGCGCGACGCCCGCGGAGTCGTACCCACGATATTCGAGGTTCGACAGCCCGGTCATGAGCACGTCGAGGGTCTCGTCCGGACGGCCGACGCAGCCGACGATGCCGCACATCAGCGCATCACCCTCCCGTTCTCCGGTATCACTCCAGAGATCGTCGTGCCCGCATCGAGTTCGGCGTTCGGTCCGACGAGCGTGCCGGGGGCGAAGGTCACCCCACCCCTGGCGGTCGCGCGGTCGGCGAGCAGCGCGCCGAGGCGGCGGTCCTCGTGGACGGTCGTCCCGATGGCGACATCGGCCGGGCCGCCCGGTGCGACACAGCCTGCCCCCAGCGAGACGCCCTGTCCCGTGACGCAGTCGACGAGCGTCGAGCCCGCGCCGACGCGGGTGTCGGCGTCGAGCACGGAGCGTTCGACGGTCGCGTTCGAGCCCACGGTGACGTTCTGGCCGAGGGCGACGTGCGGGCCGACGACGGCGTTCGCGCCGATCTCCGAGTCCGCGCTGACGACGACAGGCGGCCGCAACACCGCGTCCTCGTGGACGCGAACGCGCTCGGCGCACCAGACGCCCTCGCGGACCTCGGTCGCGTCGATGTCGCCACGGTCGAGCAGCTGCTGGCTCACGTCGAGCAGATCCCAGGGGTAGGTCGCGTCGGTCCACAGCCCGGAGGTTCGTGCGGCGCGGACGTCGGAGCCGTCCTCGACGAGCGAGCTGATGGCGTGGGGGAGCGTCAGCGCCTCGCCATCTTCGATGGCGTCCTCGACGGTCGCGAACAGCGAGTCGTCGCAGGCGTAGACGCCGGCGTTCAGCAGCCGGTACTCGTCGCCACCGGGACGTTCGACGATTCGAGTGACGCGGTCGCCGTCGGTCTCGACCGCGCCGTACATCGACGCTTCGTCGCTCTCGATGACCGCGAGGGTGACCGCGCTCGCTTCGTCGTGAGCGGCCATCACGTCGCTGACGAGGTCGCCCTGGGCGATCTGGTCGCCGTTGACGACGAGGAAGTCGTCGTCGAGCGCGTCGCGCGCCTGCAACGCCGCGTGAGCACTGCCGAGCTGTTTCTCCTGAATGTGGTAGGTGACCGGGACGCCCCGATACGTCGAGGCCACGTGGCCCTGCACGCGGTCGCGCTTGTAGCCCACGACGACGTGTAGCTCCTCGATGCCGGCGTCGACGAGTGCGTCGAAGACGTACTCGATGATGGGTCGGTTCGCGGCGGGGAGCATCGGTTTCGGCCGGTTCCGCGTCAGCGGGCGCAGCCGTTCACCCTCCCCTGCGGCGAGGACCACGGCCGCAGTAATACTCATTGGAGGAAGAACCCCTCTCGTCAGTAATATATCTTCTTGCTCACGCGAAATCGCGAGCAGTCGTCGGGAGTTGGTAACTGGCCGACGTGAGTGAGATTGCCCGCTTCAATCTGACCAGAACGCCCGTTGTCGGTCCCCGATTTCGGCGAGTGCCATCGAGAGCACATCGCGCCAGTCGGCTGGATGTGACATAAAATCAAGCGCATGCGCCCGCCTTCAGGCGGGGGTCGAGCGACCACAGATCGACACAATCCCCCGACGACACTCACTCCGGGGTCTGTTCTAGAACACGCTTCTCTCCTTCGAGGAGCAATCCCTTCCACGTCAGACTACGGTATTTTCCAGTTCATTCAACCGCTCGTACTGCTCATCGTCGTCAAACTCGATTCGAACTTCTGCCAGACAGTCACACATGAGTCCTCATTTATACCTGATTGGGAACAACCAGTAGTTGATGAGGCGCACCAACACATTCGTTGTCCGACCCCGCTCCGACCAGGACGCGGAGTTGCTACACGAACTGTTGGACGCTTCAGCCAGTCTCTGGAACGAACTCACCTACGAACGCCGCCAGAACTACTTCGACGGCGAATCCATCTGGGACACCGCCGACTACCGCAAACAGTACGTCGGCGTCCTCGGAAGCGCCACCGCCCAACAACTCATTCGCAAGAACAAGAGCGCGTGGAATTCGTTCTTCTCGCTCACAGAGAAGGGCAAACACTGTTCCCCACCCGGCTACTGGGGGAACGAAGACGATGGTCGAACACTCCGGACGTACATCCGCAACGACCAGTACACCCTGGAGCTGGGCGACCGCTCCCGCCTCGAAATTCCCGTCGGGAAGGAACTCAAGGATAAGTACGACCTCGGCTACACCGAACGCCTTCGTCTCGAAGTCGCGGGCGTTCCGAAGTGGGGCGGGAAACAGGGTCGGTTGGAACTGTACTACGACGAGTCCTCGAACCAATTCAGGGCCTTTCAGCCAGTCACCGTGGACGATTCTCGACTGGATGCACCACTGGCTTCGGAAGAAGCCGCTCTGGATATTGGGGCGAACAACCTCGTCGCCTGTACGACCACGACCGGCCAACAGTACCTGTACCACGGACGCGATCTGTTCGAGAAGTTCCGCGACACCACGCGGGAAATTTCCCGGCTCCAGTCGAAGCTCCGTGAGGGGCGCTACTCCTCGAACCGGATTCGGCAACTGTACCGTGGTCGAAGGCGACGACGCGACCACGCACAGAACGCGCTGGTGCGCGACCTTCTCGACCGTCTTTACGAGGAAGGTGTTTCGACGGTGTACGTCGGGGACTTAACCGACGTGCTGGAGACGCACTGGTCGATTCGAGCGAACGCGAAGACGCACAATTTCTGGGCGTTCCGGGCGTTCATCGACCGGCTGGCGTGTACCGCCGAGGAGTACGGTATCACGGTCGAACTCCGGTCGGAGGCGTGGACGACCCGGACGTGTCCGAACTGCGGTTCGACGACGGACACGATTCGGCATCAGGACACGCTCACGTGTTCGTGCGGGTTCGAGGGTCACGCCGACCTCGTAGCAAGCGAGTCCTTCCTGAGACGTCACCAGAACTCGGAGAGTTCTGGCTGGCGAACGAGACACACCGTGTCTCGTCAACGGCACACAGGCGTCCCAAGGCCGATGGCACGGCCCGTGCGATTCGAGTGGGACAGCCACGAGTGGCTGGAGTCACCACGCTCTCACCGTCCCAAAGAAGCGCGCACAGACCAGAGTATCCACGTATAGGAGAAAGTCGCTCACGTCGGGGGTGGCGTTACTGCCAGACCCCGAGCGCGAGGATTCCCGCGCCTTAAGGCGAGTGGAGGATGTCAATCTTCGTGTCCTCGTGCGAGTTGCCGTATCGACGGATCGTGCCGTCGTGTGATGATGGAGCTCTTGTGTCAATCGTACCCAGACACGAAACTGGCTGGTCCTTGGTGCGACCAGCGGTAGAGTAATGCGCCTTGCTAACGTACTGAAATCAAACATGGCTGAGGCCGGACACGACACCCGGAACGGGTCCCACCTGACGTTGAGCATCTGGCACCCCGACTGCTGGACGCTCCAGGTCACCGAGGACGCCGATGGAGGCATCTTCGGCCACGGCGTCTACACGGTCGAGGACTCGGTGAAGGGGCGGTTCACCGCCTACGGGGACTCCACCGACGCGCTCGAATCGCTCGTCGGGGACATCGAGTCGTCGCCGCTGGTCGACTCTGTCTGGCGGCTCGACAACAGCTTCGACCTGGACAAGCGGATTCCCACACCGGGCAACGTCTCACAGAGCCTCCTGGTGATGTACGGCCACGACCGCAGCATCAACGACTCGCTCGTCTCGAACGGGTTCATCCCCGACAAGGCCGTCTGGATCCACGACGGCCGCGAGTACTGGGACGTCGTCATCGAGGGGGACCGCACGAGAATCCAGGAGAGCCTCGACGCCGTCCGCGACGAGATGGACGCCGAGATCGACGTCCGGCACATCACGTCGGACGACCGCGAGGCTGGCGGACTCCTCCGGAAGGGAATCCTCTCCGAGCGCCAGCGTGAGGTGTTCGAGCTCGCGCGGGAGCGGGGCTACTACACGTGGCCGCGGGAGGTGAGCGCGACGGAGATCGCCGAGGAACTCGGCGTCTCGAAGGCGACCACGCTGGAGCACCTTCGGAAGGCCGAGGCGAAGGTCATCGGGGCGCTGCCATAGCGGTCGCGAGTCCGACGTGACCGCGCCGTCACCCGTTGTTCTGATTCTGAGGGGGTCGGTTTTCCTGTCGACAACCCACCACGACACATGGTAGCACTATCCCCGTCTCCACCTGTCATGAGAGGGGCGGTGATTAGGGTCGTTCCGTGGATTGCATAGACCGTGACAGAGGCCGTCGAACCGCACGATTCCGACGGTCCAGAACGCGGAGAGTGAGTATGAACGACGACGAATCCACGACCCGGTCTGAGAGTTCTACGGACGCCGCGAGGCGGGTGGCAGCAGCCGTCGACGCGGACGAGACAATCGACCTGATCCAGTCGCTCGTCAGGATCGAGAGCCCGTACTTCCAGGAAGACGAGATCGGCGAGTTCGTCTACGGTTGGCTCGACGACCGTGGACTCGACCCCGAGTATCACTCCGTCAGCGAGCCCGAAATCACCGACTACGAGGGGAGGAACGTCCTCGTGCGGCTGTCGGGCTCGGACCCGGACGCGCCGACGCTCATGCTGAACGGGCACATGGACACGGTCGAACTCGTCGACGAGTGGACCGAGGACCCCCTCTCCGGTCGCATCGAGGACGGCCGTCTCTACGGACAGGGGGCCGCGGACATGAAGGCGGGGCTGGCGGCGGCGATGGTCGCCGTGGCCACGCTCTCCGAGGCCGACGTCGACCTCGCCGGCGATGTCGTCCTCGCGGCGGTCGTCGACGAGGAGGGCCCCTACGGGCTCGGGACCGACCAGCTGCTCCGCGATGGCATCGCCGACGACTGCGACATGGCGGTCGTCACCGAACCGGGGCCCATCCTCGACGGCGAGGGTCGCGAGAACCCGACGCTCTACCTCGGTGCCCGGGGACGCTTCCTCTACGACATCGAGGTCCGGGGCACCGCTGCACACGCCTCCACACCGGACGCCGGGCGGAACGCCGTCGTCGCGGCGGGACAGCTCGCGGACGCCCTCTCGAAGATGCCCGTGGGCTCTCACCCACTGCTCGGCGAGGGGTCGGTCTGCCCGCTCTCCATCGATGGCGGGGGCGAGACGCTGTCGGTCCCTGAGTCGTGTCGACTCCTCGTCGACCGGCACGTCGTTCCCGGTGAGACGAGGGAGTCCGTGCTCGCGGACGCCGAGGAAGTAGTCGCGGAGCTCGGGCTGGACGCCGACGTCTCGGTGGGGCTCCGCGAGGTGCCCCACGCCGACGCCCGTTACGGACCGTACGTCTTCGACGAGCACGAGCCGCTCGTCCAGGGGCTCGCCGCGGCGACGCGGACGGTCACCGGCGAGTCGCCGTCGCTCGGCTACTTCCGGAGCGTCGGCGACTTCAACTACCTCGGCCACCGTGCCGAGGTGCCGACCGTCATCTTCGGGCCGGACGGCGACCAAATCCACGGGGCCGGCGAGTGGGTCGACCTCGACGAGACCGTCGACGTGGCGCGTGTCCTCGCCGCGGGCGCGGTCGAGCTGCTCTCGTGAGCATGGCACCACCGAGTACCCGCGGCGTCGACGCGCCGACCGTCCACGTCGACCTCGACGTCGTCCGGGAGAACACGCGGGCGGTCTGTGCGCGCTTCGACGGGCGCGTCGTCGGCGTGACCAAGGCCGTCACCGGCGACCCGGCGGTCGCACGGGCGATGCTCGACGGGGGCGTCGACGGCATCGGCGACTCTCGGATCCTGAACCTCGCACGCCTCGCGGAGCACGTCGACGCCGAGCGGACGCTGCTCGTGTCGTCGATGCGCGACCGTGACCGTGTCGTCACCGCCGCGGACCGCTCGTTGCACAGCGAGGTAGCGGTGCTCGAGGCCGTCGCGAACGCGGCCCGCGAGCGCGGCGTCGAACACGACGTGGTCGTGATGGTCGACACGGGCGACCGTCGCGAAGGCGTGCTCCCCGAGGACCTCCTGCCGACGCTCCGTCGCGCGGTCGAACTCGACGGTGTCCGTGTCGTCGGCGTCGGGACCAACGTCGGCTGTTTCGGCGGGGTGCTGCCGACGGCGGCCTCGATGGCGGAGTTCGTCTCGCTCGTCGAGGAGAGCGAGGCGGCGCTCGACCGTCGGTTCTCCGTCGTCTCGGGCGGGAGCAGCGTCACCCTCCCGCTCGTCGAGGCGGGGACGCTCCCCGACCGCGTGAACGAGCTCCGCGTCGGGGAGGCCATCCTCCTCGGGACCGACGTCACGCGTGACCGGACGGTCCCCTACCTCCGGGATGATGCGTTCACCCTGCGTGCGGAGGTCATCGAGTGCAAGCGCAAACCCTCGACGCCGGCGGGGCCACGTGGCCACGACGTCGACGGCGACCGTCCCGGGTTCGAGGACCGGGGCGTCCGCGAGCGGGCCATCGTCGCCGTCGGCGAGCAGGACGTCGTCACCGACGAGCTCGTCCCCCTCGCTGACGGCGTCGAGGTGGTCGGCGCGAGCAGCGACCACACCGTCTGCGACATCACCGACGCGGACGCGGACGTCTCGGTCGGGGACACCCTCGCGTTCCGTCCCGGGTACCGCGCGCTCGTCCAGGCGTTCACCTCGGAGTACGTCGGTCGCACGTACCACGGCGAGGGGGCGGACACCGGAACGGTGGTGACCGAGCGATGACCGACGCCGACCGAGTCGTCGTGGTGGGTGCCGGTATCGCCGGGGCGAGCGCGGCAGACCACCTCGCCCGGGAGACGGACGCGGAGGTACTCGTCCTCGAACGCGGCGCGGCCCCCGCAGCCGAGACGACCGCGAGGTCCGGCGCGTTCGTGGGGTTCTGGGGCCACGAGTCGCCCGCGTGCGTCCCGCTGCTCCGGTACGGTATCCGGTACTACGGGCGGTTACTGTCGACGGCCGGATCCAGGGTGCGGTTCGTCCACGGCGGACGGCTCCGACTCGCCACGACCCCCGCGGGCGACGCCGACGTTCGCGCCGACTTCGAGTCCGCGTTCGGCCGCACCGTTGCGGGGTCGACGGCGACGGCGACGAAGGGCGCACCCGTGCAGTATCTCTCCGGGGATACCCTCGACGAGACGCTCGTTCTGCCGGGGCTCGCGACGGACGAGGTGACCGGCGCGCTCTACAGCCCCGGCGTCGGCTACGTCGACGACCCGGCCGCGCTCGCACGGACGGTGCTCGACCGAGCACGAGCTGGCGGTGCGACCGTCGAGACGGACACGACCGTGACCGACGTGCTGACCGACGGCGGGCGGGTGACCGGCGTCCGCACCACCGAAGGTCGGCGACGGGCGGACGCGGTCGTCGCGGCCGCGGGCCCCTGGAATCGCCGGCTACTCGACACGGCGGGCGTGACACTTCCCGTCCGTAACACTCGCGGCCCGATGCTCGTCCTCGACACAGACGAGCACGGCCTCCCTGCCCTCTACCACGAGGAGAGCGGCGTCTACACCCGACAGAACCAGGACGGGAGCCTGTTCGTCGGCCACTTCCCCGGGCAGTACGAAGACGCGAGCGTGCTCGACCCGGACAGCGTGGGGGACGACGTGCCCGACGCACGCCGCGACCGGTCGCTCGACGTACTCGGTCGGCTCTGTCCGGGTACTCGGGGAGCGTCCGTCGTGGACGAGTGGGTCGGCGTTCGGACGGTGACGCCCGACGGCGACCCCGTCCTCGGCCCGACTGACGTCGACGGACTCTCGGTGCTCGCGTTCAACGCGAACGGCATCCAGTACGCGCCCGCCGCCGGCCGACTCGTCGCTGCGGACGTCGGCGGGTTCGACCCGGGATTCCCCACGGCGGGCGTCGCGTTCGACCGGCTCGGGTGAGTCGGTTCTCGAACTGTATCACGTGATACGGAGAGTCAAGGAGAAAGCCCTGCCCTTCACAGTAGTTGCCGAACCTAACTGAGGCTGTAGCTCGTAGTCTCAGGAATGGTCGAGACAGCCGAAGCAACACAGGTCTGTCGAGCGGCCTCCACCCTGGTATATCCCGCACTCGAATTCG
>NZ_JANHAU010000010.1 GCF_024464185.1 Haloarchaeobius salinus | reverse complement strand
ACTCATACTCTTTCATTCATTCCGTTTCGGCGAGCAACAGCCCTCTGCGGGGCTGGCGCTCGCCACGCACGCATTCGTTCACTCGGCGAGCGACAGCCACACCACTTCAGCACACCACAGATCCCCCCGAGCGGCAGCAGGGTGGCTCGCCCGGATTCGTCTTCGCGATCACGTTCGGGCAGCGGAGAACTCGACAGCGGCGGCCACGTCGGTCACGGGCGACAGAACACATCGCTACGTTTAAACTCGGCCGACCAGTAGTGGAAACTGCGCCAAGGTGGCAGAGTCCGGCCGAACGCAGCGGCCTGCAGAGCCGCCCATCGCCGGTTCAAATCCGGCCCTTGGCTTTTTGTGCGAATCGCGTGAGGAGTGCGTCGTACGGCATCGTCCAGCGGCCCGCGGGCCGGCCGACTGCCCGCCCATCGTGACAGCAAACCGGTAACCACGTTTATCGACATCTCGGTGCTATGTTCGAGGGTGCGACTCGCGAGCAGCGGATCGGTGGCGGTGCTGGTGTTGCTCGTCGTCTGTAGCGGTTGCCTCGCCGCACCGGACGCGACGGGGGAACCCGTCACGTCGGGGGAACCGGCGACAGCCCCGGACAGCGTAAATGGCACGCTCGAGGTCCACTTCATCGCCGTCGGGCAGTCGTCGAGTGCCCTCGTCGTCACGCCTGCGGGGGAGACGGTGTTGATCGACTCGGGCGACTGGCGCGACGACGGCGAGCTGGTCATCGACTACCTGGAGCGCCAGGGTATCGAGCGCATCGACCATCTCGTGACCTCGCACGCGGACGCGGACCACATCGGCGGGCACGCGGCGGTCATCGAGCACTTCGAGACGGCGGGCGAGGGCGTCGGGGCGGTGTACGATCCCGGTATCACGTCGACGTCGGCGACGTACGAGCGGTACCTCGACGCGGTCGAGGAGTACGACGTGGCGCTGTTCCGGACCCGGGTGGGGGCACAGCTCCCCATCGAGGGGGTCGACGTGGCCGTGCTCGGGCCGCCGCAGGAACCGCTGGCGAACGTCGACCGCAACGAGAACAGCCTGGTGCTCCGCATCGCGCACGGGAACACCAGCGTCCTGTTCCCCGGGGACGCGGGCGTGGTCGAGGAGGAGTATCTGCTGTCGACCTACGGTGACGATCTCCGGTCGACCGTGCTGCTCGCGGGCCACCACGGCAGTCGGTCGAGCACCGGCGAGGACCTGCTCGACGCCGTGCAGCCACGGGTCACGGTGATCTCGAGCGCGTACAGTTCGCAGTACGGCCATCCGCATCGGGAGGTGCTCGAACGGCTCGCGACGCGGTCGATCCCGACGTACTGGACGGGTGTCCACGGTGACGTCGTGCTCCGGAGCGATGGGCGGACCGTGACGCTGCTGTCACAGCAGTCGGCGACGACGGTCGCGACGGCACTGCGGGACGAGCCGGCGGTCGAGCCCGGGAGCAGCGATCCGGTGGCCGTGCGCGAGCAGTTCGTCGCGGACTCGGGAGAGACAGCCGTTCCCATCACGCCCGCCGATGGGACGTCGACGCCGGTCGCGGGCCAGCTCTCGCTCGTGGAGGTACACGCGGACGCGGCCGGGAACGACAACGAGAACCTGAACGACGAGTACCTGGTGTTCGAGAACACGGGCGACTCGACGCTCGACCTCGGCGGCTGGGTACTCGAGGACGCGGCGGGCCACCGCTACACCTTCCCGACGGTCACGCTCGCGCCGGGCGAGCAGGTGACGGTGTACACCGGCAGCGGGACCGACGGCGACGGCGAGCTGTACTGGGGCGCGGACGGTGCGATCTGGAACAACGGCGGCGACACCGTGCTCGTCACGACGGACGACGGGACGGTCGTCGTCGAGGAGGAGTACACATGATGCGACAGTACACGGCAGTTCTGGACCGGTTCGAGGAGGACACCGCGGTGCTCCTGGTGGAGGACGCGGGCGAGGTGGTCGACGAGCTGCTGGTCGACCGCTGGGAGCTACCGGAGCCGGGACGCGAGCAGGGCGCGGTGTTCGACCTGCGTGTCTGTGGTGGGTCGTTGCGCGTGCTCTCCTACCGCCCCGACGAGACCGAGGCGCGGTCGGAGGCGACCCGGAGCCGCTTCGACCGGCTGGCGCAGGACCTCCCGACCACGGACGAACCGTCGGTTGAGGGGGGCGGTGCGGACGACGGCTCGACGGGACCGGAGTAGCTGGCCGTGGCGGTGAAGCGGCCTACAGGATGCCGACCGGATCCGTCGGCGGCGCGAGCGGGCTGGCCGGGAGGTCGTCGTCGAGGTCGGGGTCGTTGTAGCCACCGGGCGCGACGTCATTCGGGGTCTCGGGATAGAACAGCGACGCGAGCGCCTGGATGTGGGCGCGCCCGACGCCGAGTTCGAACTGACCGCCGCCGTACAGACTGATGTCGTGCTCCTCGCAGTAGTCGAGCGTGTCGAACAGCGACGCGACGGTGCCGAAGCGGGAGGGTTTGATGTTGAGCCAGTCGGGCTCGAACGGGAGGACTTCGACGCTCTCGATGCCGGTGATCGGGTAGTCCCAGCTCACGCGGTCCTCCTGCCCGTCGAACAGCGGGCGCGTCTCGTCGGTGAACGCGGGGTCCTCGACGACGGCGTCCGGGAAGCCCTCGAGCACGCGCCGGTAGAGGTCGGGGTCTGCGGGCTGGTCGACCTCGGTGCCCTCGTACTGTCCCTTCAGGTCGAGCAGCCGGACCGCGTCGGTGTCGGCGAGCCGGTCGATGAGGTCGTCGCTCCACGCCGAGACGGGGTCGAGCTTGAACTCCGCGTCCGGGGTGACCGTCTGGATGGCCTCGATGCGGTCGAACGTCGGCGGCTCGCCGAGTCGCGTGCTGACGACGAACCGGACGGGGTCGTACGAGCGCCCGAGCGCGTCACCGAGGTCCGTCCCGGCCTGCCGGAGCGCGAGGTCGAGTGCGGCGCTCTCGACGCCCCAGCGGCGGTAGTGTCGCGCTGCCTGCTGTCCCGGTGGCTCGGGGAACAGTTCGACGTCGTCGAGCATCGTGGAGAACTCGTCGACCGTGTACTCGCCGGCGAAGTCGAAGTCGTGGGTGGCCTGGAGCGTGTCGTGGTCCTCGGCGTCGTAGGTCACGTCCTCGCCGCGGCCGACGTGGCCGTCGCCGTGGAACTCGAAGACGGTCGTCACGCGCGTGAAGCCGCTCGACGTGTCGCGCTCGTGGCGTCGTAGTCGGTAGTCGTCGACGACCAGCGGCAGGTCCGCGACAGCCTCGTAGAGCGTCATGCAGTGGGGTACGGCCGGGGAGCCCAAAGGTCCGCCGACGGGTCGCGATGGGAGGTCACCCCCCCGCCAGTTCGGGTCCGAACCCGTGCCAGCACCCCCGACGCCGTCCGTGTAAAGAGAAATCGTTTTAGGCGGCGCGTCCGAGGCTCCGACTATGCAACGACGAGCAGCGGCGGCCTACGTCGCACTCCTCCTCGTTATCACCGCCGGAGCCTTCGCGTTCATCTCGACCGCGGAGGAACCGGCCGTGTCGCTGGAGGACCCGGACGAGACCCTGCAGGACGGGTCGACACTGACGGTGAACGACCGCGTGTACAACGTCTCCGACGTCTCCGGCGGTGCCGACGAGCCCGCGGCGACGCTCCTGTGGACCAACGAGTCCGCACAGTGGTCGGAGAGCTGGAGCAACAACTCGACGGTCACCTACCAGGGCGACACCTACCGCACGTTCATCGCGAACACGTCCGAACCGACCGAGATCACGCTGCGCTGGGAGCCCGGCGACCGCTTCTCCCCGCAGTGGGTCGACGGCGTGCAGTACATCGACGCCGAACCCGACACGCCCGACCGGCAGGCGATGCGCGTCGACACGTACGTCGAGAACTCCAACAACTCGAGCATCCAGCCCCGCACCATCGACGCGACGAGCACGCTCGAGTACAGGGGTAACGAGACCACCATCACCACGGCACCCGAGCAGGCCACGTTCACCTGGACCTCCCCACGCGACAACGAGGTCACGGTGGAGCAGTGGAACGTCACGCTCAACGGCGTCGACTACGCCGTCCACTTCCCGAACGAGAACACCGTCCAGCTCCAGCGTGGTGCTGACGCACAGGTCGCGCTCCAGGAGCAGCGCAACCAGCAGAGCCGGTTCAACGAGCGCATCAACGGCTTCTGGGGCGTCGTCATCGTCGGCAGCCTCGCGCTGGTGCTGCTGGTGACCATCGCGTTCCTCCCGCGGAAGGAGTGAGCTGATCCGCGGATTCTTCTACTACGGTTCGCGTTCGCGGACGTGAGTAGAGCGGCCAGTACTGGGTGGGGAGGGACCTGAACAACGCCGAGACGGTCCGGGCGTGCGGCCTTCGGCCGTTCCGGGCTGCGACTCGTCTCGTCCGAGCCCCTCTGGCCGCTTCGCTCGTCACGTCCGTTCGTCGCAGGAGCGGGCCGGGAGGGACTTGAACCGAAGGAAGACGTTCCTGCTCGCTCCGCTGCGCGGGCTGCGATTTCCAGGGTTCAACTCCCTCCGGCGTCGCTACTCACTGCTCACTGCGTTCGCAGGAGTAGCGGGCCGGGAGGGACTTGAACCGAATCCGGACGTGCTCGCTTCGCTGCGCGCGCCCGGCTGGGTTCAAGTCTCCCGGCTGCGCTCTTTACTGCTCGCTAGCGCTCGCAGAAAGAGCGGGCCGGGAGGGACTTGAACCCCCGACCGTCTGGTTAAAAGCCAGACGCTCTGCCGAACTGAGCTACCGGCCCGGTGCGCTCGACTGTTCGCAGTGGGACGGTTAAAGGGTTATCGTTCGTCGGGGGTGCATCGAACGCTTTTAACGGTGGGTCGAACCACTCGTAACCATGCACGAGTTCGGCGACCGCTGGGGGGAGGACCTCCGGGAGTTCTTCGACGGGCTGTTACGATTCGACACGACCGACGGCGGGGAGGCACCCGCGATGGCGTGGCTGCGCGAGCAGTTCGACGGGTTCGGCTTCGAGACGTACGAGTGGACCGCCGACGCGGCCGCGCTGGCCGAGCATCCGTCGTTCCCGGACGACCCCGCCGAGATCGAGGTCGCGGACCGTCCCTCGGTCGCGGGCGTGGTCGAGTTCGGCGACGCCGACGCGGGGCCGACGCTGGTGCTGAACGGCCACGTCGACGTGGTGCCGGCGACGCGGTCGGCGTGGTCGAGCGACCCCTTCGAGCCGGTCTGGGACGGCGACCGGGTGACCGCCCGCGGGGCCGCGGACATGAAGGGTGGGCTGACCGCCTGCGTGTTCGCGGCGCGCCACCTCGCCGAGATGGCGACCGAGTCCGACTGGGACCTGAACGGCCGTGTCGTCGTCGAGGGTGTCGCCGGCGAGGAGGAGGGCGGCATCGGCGCTGCGGCGGCGGCGATGGACAACCCGTACCCCTTCGACCGCGACGCGGCCATCATCGGCGAGCCGACCGAACTCGGCGTCGTCACCGCCGTCGAGGGCAGCGTGATGAAGCGCCTCAGAATCGAGGGGCGCTCCGCCCACGCGGCGACGCGCTGGCGCGGCGAGTCCGTCCTCCCGCACTTCGAGCGGATCCGCCACGCCTTCGAGGCGCTGGAGGCCGAGCGCGAGGAACGCGTGACTCACCCGCTGTACGAGGACTACCCGGTCAAGTGGCCGGTCTGTTTCGGGACCGTCGACGCGGGCAACTGGGCCTCCGCCGTCCCGGACGAACTCGTCGCAGAGGTCCGCATCGGCGTCGCCCCCGGCGAGACCGTCGCGAGCGTCGAGGCCGAGTTCCAGGCACGGCTGGACGAGGTGGTCGCCGAGAGCGAGTGGCTCTCCGAGCACCCGCCCAGCTTCGAGCGCTTCTCCATCCAGTTCGAACCCGCGTCGGTGGACCGGGACGACCCCGTCGTCGGCGCGATTCGGGCCGCCGCCGACGAGGTCGGGCTGGACTCGGAGCCGTACGGGGGCACCTTCGGCGCGGACAGCCGCCACTACCAGCACGCCGGCATCCCGACGGTGCTGTTCGGCCCCGGGAGCATCGACCAGGCGCACTTCCCCGACGAGTCCATCGACGTTCGCGAGGTGGAGACCGCTGCTGGCGTGATCGCGGATGCTGCTGCCCGATTCTGCGGTCATTCGTCGTAGTTCTCGGGTCGGGAAGCCGAGTCTGCTTGCTGTTCTTCGAGACGGGAGCTGCTGGGACCGCGAACAGCCAGAAAGCCCCTCCCTGCTCGACTCCCGGGACTCGCTGTCGCGCGAGAGCGAAGCTCTCGCTGGATGCCAAAAACGCTCCGCGTTTTTGAGCACGCTCCTCGCTTCGCTGCGGTGCTTACTTCGTCCGGGTTCGTCGAGCAGGGAGCCCCTTTCAGTCCCCCCGACCGCACCGCACCTCACGCCTCCCCAGCCGACTGCGCTTCTCGCTCCGCTGCTCGCCCCTCGCGCGGATGGCTCGCGGCCTTCGGCACGCTCGCCAGCCGCGCGCCAGTGGTGTACAGTCGCTAAATCGAAATCCAGCCGGTTTCAGAGGTACTCGTCGAGCGCGTCGGCGACCACGTCGTCGGGGGTACGGTTCTCCACGGAGGCGCGGCGGCGGAGTTCGCGGTAGAGTTCGGGCGGGAGGGTGAGGTCGAGTTCGCCGAGGGTGACGCCCTGTTCGGCGAGCGCGTCGGCGACGGGGGTACCGTCGTTGACGGCGCTGGCGACGGACCGGACCTCGCGCACCGTGAGGTCGCCGTCGAGGGTCGCCCAGGCGAGGGAGAGCCGGGCTTCGCCAGCGACGCGGGCGATGTGCTTGGCGGCGGTGGGGGCGATGTGGCCCTGGGCGACGTGCCGGCGGATGGACTCGGGGAGGTCGTGGACGCGGGCCCACTTCCGGATGAAGGAGACGGTGGCGGGCTCGCCGACGCGCTCTGCGGCAGCCGTGTAGGAGCCCTCGCCGCGGACGAGGGCGGCGCAGGCGGCGGCCCCGCGCAGCATGTAGACGTTGTCCTCGCTCCCGACGGTGTTGCGGGCGAAGGCGTCGACGGTCTCGGCGGCCGCGGCGAGGGAGTCCGGGTCGGTCGGGTCGAACTGCACCGCGTCGCGGGCGCGCTCGCCGGTGACGGCCGGGTCGCCCCGGATGACGGGCTCGCCGACGGGGGACTCCCGCTCGGTCCGGGTGGGCCGTTCGTCGCTCATTGGACGTCGTTCGCGGTCACCATGGAAAAACTCCCTGCTGCTGTGTGTGGCTCACTCCTCGTCGCGCTCCTCGGAGAGGTGCTCCCAGATCTCGGTGCAGCCCGCGCCGGGGTCGACGTCGCGAAGGTGGGCGTCGTGGCGCTCCGTCTCGCGCTCGTCGTCGGCGTCGTCGTCGCACTCGACGCGGGTCATCGTGGGGCCTCCGGCTCGTACAGCTCCGGTGCCACGTCGGCGGAGGCGTGCTGGCGCTCGGAGTCAGGTCGGTCGGGGGTCGACTCGTCGGTCATCGTCGTGTCGTAACAGCGGCCCCTCCTTAACCGACGCTGCCCGGACAATCGTCACCGGGGCTCGGGGGTACCGGCGCTTCCGGCCGGTATCTCCGACGCGGTTTCCCGGCCGGAATCGACGGACTGGAGTCGATTCGCCGTGCCGCCACCCGTCGTCGACCGGACGAAGCGTTGCACCGGGCGACGGGACCACCCTGCTGCGGGTGCAAGGAGGGGTATGGCCACGGAACTGCGCGTGCTCGACGACGGCGCGTGGATCAGCGTCGACAACCAGCGTCGGGTGCCCAACAGCGACATCTGGCCCCTCGCGGTCACCGACTTCTGTCCCTGCGAGACGGCCCACGTCGTGCTGGAGGCGTTCACCGACGTCGGCGTCGACGGCGAGCGCGTCGCGGTACAGGCGGTGGGGCAGTGCATCGACTGCGGAGCCGAGGGCGCGCTGGACTGGCTCGCCGTCGGCCGGGTGCGCGACGGCGAGTTCCACCCGTACGACCCCACCGAACTCCGGGCGCGACTCGAACCCGGAAACGGTTTCCGGTAACGGCGAGCACCGGGGGAACCTGACGCGGTACGCGCCGGTATACGAGCGGCTGTCGTAGGCCGTTCCATGCCGACCGACGTGGAACAGTGGAAGTCCGAGATCTACGGGACGGACATCCGCGAGCACATCGAACGATTCGCCGAGACGGGCTGGGAGTCGATTCCGGAGGACGAGCGCGACGCCTGGTTCGAGCGCTTCAAGTGGTACGGGCTGTACCACCAGCGCGCCGGCCAGGAGTCCTACTTCATGCTGCGCATCGGGCCGCCGAACGGCGTGCTCGAACCGGGCCAGCTCCGGACCATCGCGGAGATAGCGAAGGAGTACTCGACCGGCCCCGCCGAGAACCCCGAGTTCGGCAACGGCTGGCTCGACGTGACGACCAGGCAGGCCATCCAGCTCCACTGGATCAACATCGAGGACGTCCCCGACATCTTCGACGAACTCGAGGCCGCGGGGCTGTCGGCGATGCAGGCCTGTGGCGACTCCTGGCGCAACATCGTCGGCTGCCCGGTCGCCGGGAAGGACGAGCACGAGCACGTCGACGCCCTCCCGACGATCCACGAGCTGAACGACCGGTTCAGGGGCAACCCCGAGCACTCGAACCTCCCCCGGAAGTGGAAGGTCTCGGTGACGGGCTGCCGCGAGGGCTGTGGCCAGGGCGACATCAACGACCTCGCCCTCGAACCCGCGACGAAGACCATCGACGGCGAGGACCGCGAGGGGTTCAACGTCCGCGTCGGGGGCGGCCTCGCCCGGAACGAGCCGCGCTTCGCCCGCGACATCGACGTGTTCGTCACGCCCGAGCAGGCCGCCGACGTCGCCGGGGGTATCTCCGCGCTGTTCCGCGAGCACGGCGACCGCGAGAACCGCTACAACGCCCGCATCAAGTTCCTCGTCGACGAGTGGGGCCCCGAGAAGCTCCGCGACGTGCTGCAGGAGGAGTTCGTCGACTTCGAGCTCCACACCGCCGGCGAGGACCTGCGCTCGGAGTACAGCTACAACGCCGGCGAGGCCGCCGGCAAGCACGACCACGTCGGCGTCCACGACCAGCCCGACGGGAACAGCTACGTCGGCCTGAACGTCCTCGTCGGCCGCATCGGCGCGGACGACGCGCTCGCGCTCGCAGACGCCGCCGACGAGCACGGCTCCGGCGAGGTCCGGCTCACCCAGCGTCAGAACGTCATCCTCACCGACGTCCCGGACGAGAACGTCGACGACCTGCTCGCAGCGCCCGCGCTCGACCACTACTCGCCGGACCCGCACCCGTTCATGCGCGGCTCCATCGCATGCACCGGCACCGAGTTCTGCTCGCTCTCCATCGTCGAGACGAAGAACCGCCAGGTGCGCTACGCCCGCTGGCTCAAGGAGAACGTCGAGCTCCCCGACGGCGTCGAGGACTTCCACATCCACCTCTCGGGCTGTACGGCGTCCTGCGCCCAGCCCCAGATCGCGGACATCTCCCTCCGTGGCATGAAGACCCGGAAGGACGGCGAGCCCGTCGAGGCGCTCGACATCGGCCTCGGCGGCGGCCTCGGCGAGGAGCCCCAGTTCGCCTCCTGGGTCACCGAGCGCGTGCCCGCCGACGAGGTGCCCGGCGCGATCGAGAACCTGCTCGCGAACTTCGAGGCGGCGCGCGAGGACGAGCGCCAGAGCTTCCGCGAGTTCGTCGCCGCCCGCGAGGACGACGAGCTGGCCGAGCTCGTCGAGCCGGAGGAGACCAGCTACGACGACCCGTTCATGCACAACACGAAGCGCACGTGGTACCCCTACGCGGAGGACGACTCGCTGGACGACTCGCCTGCCCCGGCTTCGCCGGACGGGACGCCGCTGTCGGCCGACGACTGAGGCGGCAAGTCGTTCGGGTCTGCATCGACTCCGCTCGTCGTGGTGGGAACACCAGAGTTCTTTCGCTAACCTCCGAGGTTACTCGTCTTCCAGTGCGGCGTAGATCTCGGCGTGGCGCTCCCCGTCCAGCTTCCCCATTTCGAGGGCGATCTCGTGGCGTTCCTCGTCGCTCTCGGCGGACTGATACCGCTCGTACAGCCGTCGGACCTCTTCGTCGGCTGCCGACGAGGAATCGGTACTGGACGCCATCTCTACGAGATGGTAGCTCGTGTGTCCGCTTATGAGTTACGACGGGCACAGGACCGGAAGTAGACGACCGCTGTTTCCGTGTCGACATCGGCTTCAGCAGTCGCAAACCTATGCAGTAATGCGCGAATCTCGTCGCCGTACTCGAATCTGTACTCGTTCAGCATGTAGAAGACGACCACTGTACGGAGCGCAGTCCGCTTGTTACCGTCGACGAATGGATGGTCAGCGACGAGAAGCCGCATCAGGTGGACTGCTTTCTCGTGGATTGTCCCAGGCACTTGGTCGAAGAAGCCCTCCGAAACGTACTGGAGTGCGGATTCAATCGCTTCGTCCGACCGAACACCCGGTTCCGTTGCATCGCCTTCCTCGACGACCTGTGCGTGAAGATCGATGACGAGGTCGACGGAGGGATACGCGATGTCGTCGGTCACACGCCTGCATCTCTTGGGTTTCTGCTTAGTTGTTTCTGCGTCTGCCCACTCACCGTCCAGAGAGCAGCAGTAGCCACCCACCAAAGAAGGCGAAGTACGCGCCGGCCGCGCCCGACGGGACGCCGCTGTCGGCCGACGACTGAGTAGCCCGGTCAGCTCTCGCCGGAGGATTCGTCCGAGTCGGCCAGACTGATGACGTTCTCGCGGCCGAGCTGTAGCTTCTCGACGGTGTCCGCGTCCACCATGTCGCCGACGACGCGAGACGTCTTCGAGGCGGACCAGTCGAACTCGTCGGCGATGGCGGCCTGCCTGAGCCGCCCGTCGTTCGACCGCAGGAGCCGCTCGACACGCTCCGGGTCGGTGACGATCTCGGACCCCGGTGCCGTGGCGACGGCCCCACCGTCGGGTTCCGACGAGGGCGGCGTCGACGACGCATCCGCCTCCGCATCGGGGGTCGACAGGGCGTCGGCGAGGCGGTCGCGCCGCCAGAGGACGTAGCCGGCCACGCCCCCGACCCCGACGAGGAGGACGCCGCCGAGGACGAGGCCGAGGTTCGTACCGTCGCCCGTCGCCCCCGGCACGCCCGTCGTCTCGGGTCCACCGTTCTCACCGTCAGCGCCGTCCGTCGCAGCGTCCGGGACGGCCACCGAACTCGGGTGTTCGTCGGTGAAGTCCTCGCGGCCGACCCACGTCACCTGCCCGGAATCCCGGCTCGCCGGCGTCGGCTCGACCTGCTCGAACGCGTAGCCGCCGGGAGCCTCGAGTTCGAGCGTGTCGTCGCCCGCGAGGAAGAAGCCGCCTTGGAACACGTCGCCGACGACGAGTCCGCCGTCGCGTTGCGCCGCGAAGTTCGTCCACGTGAACCGGTAGGAGACGACGCCCCAGCGCCGCGGCACCTCCTGGATGTTCGTCGACGCGGTGAAGTTCGTGGCCCGCATCTCGCGGCCCGTCGCCCCCGCCGCGTTGGCGACGACGCCGCGCATCCGCTCGCGGAACGGGTCGAGATAGCGCGACGTGTTCGCCCGGAACTGGGACTGGAACGCCTCGTACTCCGCGACGCGCTCGTCGGTGTCGAGGCGCGTCCGCACCGTCACGGTCCACTCGGCGCTGCCGTTCGTGTCGAGCTGGACGTGCGTGAGCGTGTTGTCCGTCTCGGGCTGTGCCGTCTGTGCGGCCGCGGACGTGCTCACGGGGGCTATCCCCGCGACGAGCAGGAGGGCGACCAGCCAGATCGACAGCGCCGAACCACGACACACCGGCTGCGGTTTCCCCATCAGTTCCCTCTGTCGGTGACGAAGGGACGGCCCGGTAATAGGCTCACCGACGGTTCACCGGATTCGGGGGACGGAAGCGGGTGAAAATCGCTGCAAACGAGCGAAAAGTCGATGCAAGCGGGAGCAAAACACCGCGAGTATCGCCCCGGTTTACGTCGGTGCTTCCCCATTGGCTGGACATGGAACGAGTTCGCACGATGGGCTATCTCGCGGTCGTCTGCTGTCTCGTCGTCGGGATGGCGGTCCCGGGCGCGGCGCTCGCCGGCCTCGGAGCAGCCGACTCCGACGCGGCAGCGACGGACGCCGCGACCCTCCCGGACAACGAGACGAGCAACGGTTCGGTGAACGTCACGGTCGGCCAGCAGCTCGCGACCGTCATCGACGTCAGCAGCGACGAGGTCCGGACGGACGTCGAGAACACCGCCTTCGAGCTCTCCGTCGATGGCACCGACGACGAACGTGCCGCCGAGGCGGTCGCCGAGCGCGCGGAGGAACTGCGCGACCGGGCCGAGGACATCCGCGAGGCGTACGAGGACGCCACCGAGGCGTACGAGGAGGGCGAGATCGACGAGTCGACGTACGCACAGCGCCTCGCGACGCTGAACGCCCGTGCGACGAACCTGCTCGAGAGCTACGACCGGCTCCAGCAGCGCGCCGGGAACGTCTCCGCGCTCGAGCTGCGTGCGGCCGGCGTGAACGAGTCCGCGCTCGCCGCCGCCGTCGAGAACCTGAGCAGCGTCAGCGGCAGCGGCGTCGACGCACTGCTCGAACGCTTCACCGGACTGAGCGAGGGCGAAGTGGAGATCGAGCGGGCGGACGGCCTGCAGATCTCGGTCGAGAGCGAGGACGGCGAACGGTCGCGCGAGATCGAGCGCCCGGGTGACGACGACGACAGCATCACGGTGAACCTCTCCGTCGCGCTGGCGACGGCGAACGCCTCCCTCTCACCGGTCGACGGCGGGAACTGGACGCTGAGCGAGGCGGACGTCGACCGTGACGACGGCGTCTACGAGTTCGAGTTCGTCCTCCGCGGCACGTCGGCGTTCGACGGCGAGGCCGAGGTCGACGTCGACGGCTCCTCCGGCGAGGTGGTCTCGCTCGAAGAGGAGATCGAACGCGGGGACGACGGTGAGGACAGCGACGATGGCGACGACGGTGAGGACAGCGACGACGGTGACGACAGCGACGACGGTGACGACAGCGACGAGAGCGACGACAGCGACGACGGTGACGACAGCGACGACGGTGACGACAGCGACGACGGTGACGACAGCGACGACAGCGACGACGGCGACGAGAGCGACCTCGTGCTGGTCGTGACGGAGGGCGAGGCCGCACCGAACGCGACGGTCACGCTCCAGGTACTCGCCGACGGCGAACCCGCCGAGAACGCGACCGTCACCGTCGATGGCCGGGTCGCCGGGACGACCGACGCCGACGGCACGCTCGTCGTGACGCTCCCGGACGCCGAGGAGGTCGAGCTCGAGGCAACTCTGGGCGACGCCGAGGGCGAGCGCGAGTTCGAGTTCGAGGACGACCGTGACGAGGTGTTCGACCGGCTCGCGGTGAACGCGACGCTCGACGACGGGACGGTGACCACGACGGTCACCTACGACGGCAGCGGTGTCGCGAACGCGACGGTGTACGCGAACGACCGCGCCGTCGGGACGACCGATGCCGACGGGACCGTCACGTTCGACCTCGACACGAACGCGACCGACGAGCTCGAACTCGAACTGGTGAAGGGCGCGTTCACGGCCGAACTCGCCTACGACGTCACCGACGGTTCGCTCGTCCTGACCGAGGAAGAGCACGAGCGAGATGACGACCGCGAGGACGACGAGGGTGAGGACGACGAGGGTGAGGACGACGAGGGTGAGGACGACGAGGGTGAGGACGACGAGGGTGAGGACGACGAGGGTGAGGACGACGAGGGTGAGGACGACGAGGGTGAGGACGACGAGGGTGAGGACGACGAGGGTGAGGACGACGAGGGTGAGGACGACGAGGGTGAGGACGAGGAACGCGACCGTGAGGACGACGACGAGGACGGAGATGACGACGATGAAGATAGCGAGGACAGCGACGAGGAAGCCGACGAAGCGGACGACGACGGCGAGGAAGCGGTCAACAACTGAGTCTGAGACGCAGCCGAGAGAAACACTCCTTCTCCGCAGCTGTTCACGGTTCGAGCCCCACCGGAAGTGAGCCTGGCCGACGCCGCTGCCGTGGTCACTGCCCCGGGAACAGCAGCAGCCGGCCGGCGAGGAAGATGAAGTACGCGACGATCAGCGCGAACCCCTCGCGGCGGTCGAAGTCGCCGCCCGTCCCGTACCGGAGCCAGACGAGCAGCCCGACACCCGCGACGAGTTTCACCGGCAGGTCCCAGAAGACGACGACGGGCGGGACCGCGTAGCCGGAGATGGCACCGCCGAGCCCGAGCGCCAGCAGCGGGTTGACGATGTTGCTCCCGACGAGCGTGCCGACCGCGAGGTCCGGCGACCGACGGCGCAGCCCCTCGAACACCGTCGAGAGCTCGGGGAGCGCCGACGCCAGCCCGATGGTGACGACGCCGACGATGGAGCCGCCGAGCTGCATCGCGTCGACGACCACCTCGACCGCGGCGATGACGACGTACGCGCTCGCGGCGACGCCGACGAGGCCGAGCAGCGTGAGCCCGACGTCTCGGCCGAGTCGACGGCTCTCGGGCTCGCTGGGGACGCCGACGCGCTCTCTGTTGTTCACCGCCCAGTAGGTGTACGCGAGGTAGACGACGACGAGCAGCGCGCCGTCGAGTCGCGAGAGCCGGCCGTCCCACGCGACCGCGAGCACGAGCGCGAAGCTGGCGAGCATCGGCACGTACGTCGTCCGGAGGAACCGCGGCCGGGGGCGGTAGCGCCCGTAGCCCACGAGGAACACCCCGAACAGGAGCAGCTGCTGCGTGGTCGACGACCCCATGTTCCCGCCGAGCACCGTCGCCGAGGCGACCTCGTAGTCGAGCGTGCCGCCGACGATGCCCAGCGAGGCGATGACGTGTGCGGCGACCTCGGGGAGGCTCGTCCCCACGGCGACGATGGTCAGCCCGACGACCACCTCGGGGACGTCGTAGTGGTTCGCGATGCGCGTCACCGCGCCCACGACCGTGCTCGCGCTCCGGACGAGCACGGCGAGTGCGACGGCGCTCGCGAGGAGCGCGAGCACGACGCTTTGCTCGACCATGACGGTGCATCGACCGCGGGGGTCAAGTGTGTTGTCGGTTGTAGGGTGGACCGCTCGCCCGTCGTTGCCACGGTCGCGCCCGCTAAGTGCCTCGCGGCACTCCATCCGGTATGGCCGACCGACTGCTGAAGGTGAACGCCTACACGACGCTGGACCTCGTCGACGCGACGGTGCGCGGCCACGACTTCGCCGAAGAGGTGTTCGCGGTGTGCAACGCGACCGCGGCGAGAGAGTCGCCCGACCACGTCAAGCTCCAGTTCGAACTCGACAACATGACCGAGGACGTCCTGCCGGCGCACACGGAGGAGCTGCAGCTCACACCCGAGCAGGCCCGCACGCTCGCCGCCGAGCTGGTGGAGCAGGCGGACCGGGTCGAGGCGAGCGGCGACGGGTCGTAGTTGGGACGAACGACGGTGACTCGCGTCAGTCGAAGCAGGCGACCGTGACGCCCTCTTCCATCGGGTCCGGCTCCGTCCCGGCATCCCGCCGGCCCCTCGCGTGGGCGCGGACCGCGACCGACGCGTCGACGTAGTAGACGGCGACGTTCGTCGGTGAGTCCGCGATCACGCCGTCGCGGAGGGTGTAGTGGTACCGGTACTCGACGCCGGCGACCCCGCCGTCGTCCGGGGCGTTCTCGGTCCACGTCTCGTCGGTAGTGAAGCCGAACTCGACGAGGTCCCCGCCGTGTTCCCGGACCAGACCGTTCCGCCGGAACGCACGCTCGAACGACTCGGCGAACCCGGTCAGGTCGCTCTCGTCGGTGCGGTCCGACGGCGGTCCGGGGTACGACGCGGGCGCGACGGCGTCGGGCTCGTTCGACTCGTCGGTGGTCGGTCGCGTCACCTCGAAGCAGTCGGGTTCGGCTGTGCGCTGCGTCGTTGGAGCGGTCGTTCGGGTGGTGTTCACGGGCGTCTGGCCGGCACCGTCGTTGGCCTCACCCCGAGGAGGCAGCCACCGAGCGCGCCCGTCAGTCCGAGCGCACCCGCCTGGAGGAGGGCTCTGCGGCTTGACATCTCCCGCCGGTTTCGGGTCCGTCGGTAAGTGCTTTGTCCGGGGGAGCTACGGGCGGGCAGCCGTCGCCGTAAGCTGCACCCGTCGTTGCCCACACGGATTATGGGATACAGTCCAACCTCCGGGTGATGGACACCTCACCCGAGCACGACCGGCCAGAGCACGCGGATCAGGAGGTACGCCAGCCCCGTCGTGATGAGAATGACGACGACATCGAGCAGGATGCCGGCCCGGAGCATGTGCTCGCGCTCGACGTAGCCAGCGCCGAAGACGATGGCGTTGGGCGGCGTCGCGACCGGCAGCGCGAAGCCGTAGCTCGCCGCGATGGCACCGGTGACGGCCAGGAACACCGACGCGAGTTCGCTCGACGTGCCGACCGCACCCGCGTACGCCGGGCCGACGTTGATGAGCAGGGGGGCGAGGATGGCCGCCATCGCGGTGTTCGAGGCCAGCTCGCCGACGAGGACGGTCATCGCGACGATGACGAGCAACAGCACCACGAGCGGCGTCCCCGTCAGCGCGTTCAGGGTGACGTCCGCGAGCCAGACCGTCGCGTTCGTGTCCGCGAGCCCGTTCGCCAGCGAGATACCGCCGCCGAGGAGGATGAGCGTCCCCCAGTCGATGTCGGTGAGGTCGTCCCAGGCCACCGCGTCGCTGACGACCAGCGTCGGGATCGCCACGAGCGCGACCAGCACGTAGTACAGGACGCCCGCGTGGCCGGTGGTCCCGAACACGGTCTCGCCCGCCCCGCCGAACAGCGTGACGTACCACTGCTCCGGGAGCACGCCGTCGAAGGCGGACTCGAAGCCACCGAGCAGCCACAGCAGGGCTGTCAGCCCGAAGATGGCGACGGTTCGACGCGCCGCGGGCGAGAGCGGGCCCATCGACCGGAGCTGCTCCCGCGCCTGTTCTCGCGCCCGGCTCACGTCGTACCGCCTCGGCGGGTAGACGACGTAGGTCAGCAGCACCCACGCGACCGGGAGCGTGACGACCACCATCGGCAGGCCGATGGCCAGCCACTCGACGAAGGTGATCTCGAAGTCGAGCAGCTCGTTCAGCTGCCCGACGACGATGGCGTTGGGCGGCGTCCCGATCAGCGTCCCGACGCCGCCGATGCTCGCCGCGTACGCCACCCCGAGCAGCATCCCGACCTGGAGGTTCGAGGCGTCGCCATCCCCGGGCTCCGTGCCCGTCAGGTCGGTGACGCTCTCGATGATGCCGAGCACGATGGGGACCATCATCGCGACCGTCGCCGTGTTCGAGATGACCATCGAGAGCAGCGCCGTCGCGACCATGACGCCGAGCACGAGCCCCCGCGCAGACGTCCCGAAGCGGACGAGTATCGCGAGGGCGATCCGTCGGTCGACGCCGTGTTCCTGGAGCGCCTCGGCGAACATGAACCCCGCGAGCAGCAGGAAGATGACCGGGTCCGCGAAGCCCGCGACCGCGTCGCCGAAGTCCGGGTAGACGCCGAACAGCGTCAGGAGGATCGGCACCGTCAGCGCCGTCAGCGGCAACGGAATCGCACCCGTCACCCAGAGCACCGCCGCGAACACCATCGTCGCGACCGCGTACTGGCCGGCGACGGTGAGCGTGCTGTCGGTCGGAACCGTCGCCACGACGGCCGTCAGGACGACCGCGGTCACGAGTGCCAGCCGACGCGAGCCCAGTATCGACCTCATCGAAGCTATCCGTTTGGTTGTCACCGTGCTGATGGTCTTAGTTGTACGGTCCGCTGCACCCCTGCCGTGCCGCGCGAGCGACCCGCCTCGTGACCGTGACCCCTCTCCGCCCACCCTTCCCGCGACCATGCAGGGTCTCGTCCTCGCAGCCGGCTACGCGGGCGCGCAGATCCGCGAGTACGACGGCGAGCCGTCGACGGAGCGCCGGTCCGCTCGGTCGGGCAGGACGAACAGCCCGGACCCGGTCACGCCATCTCGGGGACGTCGAAATCGAAGAGGTTCTCACGGAGGCGGTCGGGGGAGTCGGTTTTCCCCCACTCGATGAGTGCCCCGACCAGTTCGGGGTCCGAGAAGTCGACGTGTCGCGCTCGTTCGTCGCCCCAGTCGTAGACGTGCTTCGGGAGCCAGTCGGCCCGGCGCATCTCCCCGAACATCCGGTCGGCGGCTTCGGACGCACCCATCTCACCGCCGCTGTAGGCGTCGAGTACGTCGGCCATCGTCCGGTGCATCACCGCTTTCTGTCCCGCGAACGGTGCGCCGTCGCCCGGTGACTGTTCTTCGAGGAGTGGGTCGAACGCGGTCGTCTCCCCCGATTCGAGGTAGTTGAGGCAGTGACGCTGGATGTAGAGGTCGTGGAACAGGACCTGTCCAAGCCACATCTGCGTCCACGCGTTCCAGGTCCGGAAGTCGCCCATGGACTTGTACGCGTTGCTGATGAGGCGGTCGTTGGTCGCGAGCTGTCGGCGGTGCATCTCGTCGATGGGCGCGAAGCGCTCGGCCGAGAAGTCGTCCGCCTCGAACGCGTCCAGCAGGAGGGAGGTGGAGACGAAGACGGACTCGAAGGTGTTGACCAGGCCGATCGCGTAGAGCGGGTCGACGAACCCGTAGGTGTTGTTGGTCAGGTAGTGTCGGTGACCCGACGACCGGCTGGCGCTGCGCTGGAGTCGACCGGTCCGGACCCACGGCAGCACCGGGTCCGCCGAGTCGAGGTGGCGCTGGATGTCCGGGAACTCGGCGAGGATGCGCCGGGCCTCCGTCTCGGCGTCCACGGACTCGTCGACGGGATGCTGGTCTCGGTCCAGAACCAGGCCGACGCTGGCCTTCGTCGCCTCGGACCGTTCGAAGTTGTCGAACGGGATGATCCACATCCACCCGCCGTCGAAGACGTGGTGGAGCGTCCCGTCGTGGAGACGGTTGGATTGCTCGGGTCGAGCGTCTGCCGCGAGCAGCTCGTCGAACGGGGCCAGGCCTTCGACGTGCGTGAATATCGCCCGGGAGTCGGTCTCCAGTTCCGGAGCGTCCTCGCGATACCCCATCCCTTCCGCGAGGACGGAGCTCCCACCGGTCCCGTCGACGTAGAACGTCGCCTCGATGGTTCCGCGGTCGGTCGTCACCGTCACCTCGTCCTCACCGATGTCCACGTCGACGATCGCGGTCTCGTCGACGTACTCCACACCGTACTTCCGGGCGGACTCGACGAGGTAGTGATCGACGTCCTCGCGAAGCAGGTGGCTCTCGCTGTAGAACGGCAGGTTCGGGGGAATCAGCTGGTGGACGTGGTCCCCCGTCACCGGCCGGTCCGGCTCGTGATAGGCGAAGCCGATCGAGTGTTTGACCCCACACGAGGGGGTGATGTTGTCCACGATCTCGTTCGCGTCGCTGAGGTACTGGATCTCCGGAATGTCGTGGTACTCCCCGACGATCCACATCCACATCGAACTCTGGGGGAGCATCGCTTCGCCGATGGCGAACCGTGGGTGCGACCCGGCCTCGATCATCGCCACGTCGAGCCCGTGTCTCGCCAGTATCATCGCGGTGGTCGACGAAGACATCCCGGATCCCCCGACGACGACGTCGTACGAGTCTGCGAGCGACGCGCCGCCGTCTGTCCGGTAGTGGTGTCGGTCGTGCTGTCGAGTACGGCCGGTGGCCGCGTTCGGTCCTGCCGGTTGCATGGAGAGTTCGACGGACAGGTCACGATTATAGGCATCCGTTGAGACGATGATTCACCCCGTGAGAATCCGGTCAGAGTTGAAACAGTTGGGCCGACGACCGTGGTCGCAGCGACGTCCGTCTCGTCCTCTCACGGACTCCGACGGGTTCTACTACGTTCGCCGACTTCGCACGAAGAACGTGGTCGAGACGAGTGCGATGACCGCGACACCAACCCCGAACCCAGGTGCACCGCCGTTGGTCGACCCCGTTCCGGGGTCGGTCGTGCTGGACTCCGATGGCGTGGGCTCCGTCGACGTGGGCGTCTCTGCGGTCGACGTCGGTGGCTGTGGCGTCGACGTCGGGGGCCGCGGCGTCGATGTGGCACCGTCGGTGGTCGGTGTCCCGTCGGGCTCGCCACCGGCTTCAGCCCGTCCGCCGACCGCGAACACCGAGAACTGCGTCGTCGTCGCGTTGTAGACGACCCGTCCGTCGCCGGTGCTGGCGACCTCGGTATCCAGTTCCTCCCACTCGTGGCGCTCCCCGTCGAAACGGTAGAGCACGATGTCCTGGGGAGCGATATCCAGTTCGGTGGCTCGGTCGGCCTGGACCGTGAACCGGACGGTCGCCGAGTCGAGGCGTTCGCTCGCGTCCTCGCCATCGACCGTGGTGGTCATCTCGACGTACGAGAGCGCCCTGCGGTCGTCACCGTCATCCCGGAGCGGGCTCACCGTTGCTGGTGGCTCCGGTACCGTTTCGGCTGTGAACGTGACGTCACCCGCACTGTCGCCGAAGGTGAGACTGACCTGTGTAATGGCGACTCCAGCGTCGGAGTTCACGACGATATCGCCGAGGTCGACCCGGACCGTCTCGTCGACATCGACCGACACGGTCGCCGTGGCGCGCCCCTCGCCGTCCGTCTCGGCGTTCACCGGCCCAGTCTCCTCGGTATCGTCGTCGGTGTTCGAGACGTCTCCATCGTCGTTCTCGCCACCGCTGCCACCGTCCCAACCGCCCCCACTGCCACCTCCGCGGGCAGCAGCCTCGACGTCGATGTCGGTCGTGGTCGTCTCGTTCACGGTCCGGGTCCCGTGGCTGTGGGTTCCCGTGTCGTCGATGGCGTACTCGAACGAGACGGTGGAGCCGTTCCCGGCGTCGATGGACACCTGTGCGGTGTCGACGACGGTGCCATCGAGGAGGTACTCGACGGTCGTGTTCCCGCGGTCGCCGCCGAGGTTGGTCACCGTCGCACTCGCCGTGAAGTCGTCGCCCTCATCGACCGAGGTGGGCGAATCGAGTCGGTCGACGGCGAAGTACGTCG
Source organism: Haloarchaeobius salinus (assembly GCF_024464185.1). Lineage (NCBI taxonomy): Archaea > Methanobacteriati > Methanobacteriota > Halobacteria > Halobacteriales > Halorubellaceae > Haloarchaeobius > Haloarchaeobius salinus. The sequence continues at coordinate 6,829 of NZ_JANHAU010000010.1, read as the reverse complement.
ACACCCGGTCGGGGGCGAGGTCCGTCGTCACCGTCCCGTTCGATGCGACGGTCACGGTTGTCGCCGCGGAGGTGCGGAACGCGGCGACCGGGTCGACCGTCACCCGATAGTCGTCACCGGTTCCGGGGACGCCTTCGATGGTGTACGTGCCGTCGGCGGCGGTCCGTTCGGTGTCCGTCCAGTTGCCGTTCGTGACAGTCACGGTCGCGTTCCGGAGCAGGGTGCCCGAGTGTGCGTCCTCGACGATTCCGCCGATGGAGGCGTTACCCGAGAGGGGGCGCGCCCCGAGGTCGGTCACGTCGCCGTCGCGGATCGAGAGACCCGTCAGCGACTCGCTGTGGTAGCCGTCGGCCTCGACGGACACGTCGTAGTCTCCCTCGGGGACGCCCGCGAGAACGAACGACCCGTCCGTGCCGGCAGTCACGTCGTACGGCCCGTACGTCCCGTTCTCGACGGTGACCGTCGCACCCGCGATGGGCGCGCCGGTCGTGTCGTCGGTGAGGGTCCCCTCGACCGTGCCGACACCGACGACCTGGACGGCCGTCGAATCGTCGTCGGAGGCGGATGCGACGGTCAGCGCGTACTCGCCGGTGGACACGTCCTCGGGCGTCCATGCCAGCGAGACGGTCCGGTTCTCGCCGGGCGCGAGCGCCAGTGGGTCCGTTCGGTTGACCGTCTCGCCGTCGCTGGTGAGGGTCACCCGGTCGTCCGAGGCGACGCTGCCGACGTTCTCGACGGTCACGTTCACCGCGAGCGTCTCGCCCTTGACGACCTCGGCGTCCGTCTCGACGCCCTCGATTGCGAGCGGACCGACGGGTGCGACTCCGGAGGACTTGAGTTGCGGGTACTCGGTGGAGAGCTGCCAGCTGTTTTCGAAGTCGAATCCGGCCATCGTCGACAGCGGTTCGACGCCGGTCAGCTGGGCGGTCGTGAGGCCGGTCGCGTTGCTGGCGGAGGTGGACTGGCCCGTCGCGTTCACGTCCCAGTAGGCGTTCTGGACGGTGCCGTCGTCGTCCGTTCCGACGAGGCCGCCGACGTCTCCAGCGTCCGCGGTGACTGCCCCGGTGGCGAACGATGTCGAGACGGTGCCGTCGTTGACGCCCACGAGACCGCCGACGGACGACCCGCCCGTGACGGAACCCGCGGCGGTCGAGTCTCTCACGACGCCGCGGTTCTCGCCGACGAGCCCCCCGACGGTGTCTGCGGTCCCGTCGATGTCGACGTCGGCCGTCACGCCACGAAGCTCGCCGGTTCCGAGCCGGCCGATAGCCCCGACGCGACTGGCGTTCGAGGTCACGGACCCGGAGACGCTGACGTTCGCTATCGTGCTTCCACCGTAGACCGAGGCCGCGAACAGTCCGGGGTACGTCCCGCCGCTGGCGTCGAGCGTCGCGTTCACGACCGAGAGGTTCGAGACGCGACCGTCGCTGATCGTCCCGAACAGGCCGACGTAGCCGCCAGCGGCGGCCGAGCCGTCGCCGAACAGCGTCACGTCGGTGATGGCGTGGCCTGCGCCGTCGAGTGAGCCGCCGTCGAGCGCGACCGGGAGGAAGCCCTTCGATTCGGTCCCCACCGTCGCGTACCAGTCGTCGGTCCCGCTCGCGTCCACGTCCGAGACGAGCGTGTAGTTCGCCCCGGCGTCCAGTCCGATGGCCTGCAACTCGTAGGCGTTCGCTATCTCGTACGGGTTCGCCTCGGTCCCCTCGCCGTCGAGGTCGGGCCAGAGTTCGAGCCGTACGAACTCGTCGCTGTCGACCGTGAGCGTCTCCGAGGCGTCGATCCGCGGGTCGTCGACGGCGTCCGCGGTCACGTTCGCCGTCACGGTCACCTCGCTCCCGTCGACCACCTCGGTCGTGAACCTGCCGATGGCGTCGGTTCGGACGGTCTCGGTCCCTCCGGAGGCGTACGCCAGCGTGACCGTCGCGTTGCCGACGGCAGCGCCGGACACGCCGTCGGTGACCGTCCCGATGACCGTTCTGAGCGGCCGCACCTCGGTACTCTCGGTCAGTCCGTCGTCGGGTGATTCGACGGTCACGTCGTAGTCGCCGGGTGCGGTGCCGGCGGGGACGACACCCTCGAGGGTGACCGTCTCGGTCGCGCCCGCGGCGACCGTCACCGACTCCGTGGCCATCTCGCTCCCGTCGAACGACAGCGTCACGTCCGTCGTTCCGTCTGTGGCACCGACGTTCTCGACGGTCGCGTCCACGGTGAGCGTCCGGTTCGCCGCGACGGTGGCGGGCGCGTCGACGCTCGTCACCGCGAAGACGGGCCCCGCGGTGGCGTCGTTCCAACGGAGGGCGGGATAGCCCGTCGTCGCGGCCCACGTGTTCCCGAAGTCGAGCGCCATGTTCTCGGTGGCGTCGATACCGGTCATCTCCGCGGTCGTGAGTCCCGTGCCGTCGCCACCGGAGTAACTCTGACCGGTCGTGTCCACGTCCCAGTACGCGTCGGTGACCGTCGAATACGAACTCGCTTTCCCGATGAGACCACCTACCTCGGAGCCGCCGGAAACGTCCCCGGTGGCGTAGGAGTCCGTGACCGTCGCCGACGTCGCGAGGTAGCCAACGAGCCCGCCCACCGTTGACCCCCCATTCACTGTGCTGGCGGCGTGGGAATCAGTTACTGCTGCACCCGAGCCTGTGCTGCCGACGAGACCACCCACGTCGTCGGTGCCACTGACGGTCCCCGAGACCGCCGATCTGTCCACCGACCCCGAGTGATAGCCGACGAGTCCACCCACGTCGTCGGTGCCGCTGACGTTCGCAGACACCGATACCTCAGTCGCCGAACCGTAGAGGTCGCCGGCGAGTCCGCCGACCCACTTGTCACCGGTAACGGTCGCCTCACGTACCGTGGTGTTCGAGATGTCGCCGTTGGTGGAGCCAAACACTCCGACGTTGCTCTCCGTTGGCCGGTCGATGGTCATCCCCGTAATCGTGTTTCCGTCACCGTCGAAGGTCCCCGTGAAGCCGGCGGCATAGCTGTCCCCGACCGGGTCGAACCCCTTCCCGCCGTTCCACGCAACCGTCCTGCTCGCGTTCACGTCGGAGACGAGCCTGTAGTGTGCGTCGAGGTCCAGGCTCATCGCCTGCAACCCGCGCGCGGACCCGATTTGATACGGGTCGGCCTGCGTGCCCGACCCCGCGAGGTCCGGATACAGCGTCAGATCCGCGGTCGCCGTCCCGTCGACTGTCGTCCCGCTCGTCGCGGCGATCTCGACGCTGTCTTCGGCACCCGCGACGGTCGCGGTCGCCGAGACCGTGACCGCGGAGCCGTTCGGGACCGTCGCCGAGTACGTGCCGCTCCCGTCAGTCTGGACGGTCTGCACGTCGTCCCCGTCGTCCACCGTTACGGTCACACCCGAGAGCGCCTCGCCGGTCGCGCCGTCGGTCAGGGTCCCCGAGAGCGTCCCGTTGTCGTCGGCCGCGAGCGTTCCCGGGGTCCCGACCGTGCGGTCGGTCGCCGTCCCGGGTGCACCACTCGCGGTCGCCACCCCGATTCCCGCGACCGCGGCGCTCCCGACGACGAACACCACCAGTGCGAGGGAGAGCCCCCGTCTCATCGCCGGCCCTCGCTCGAACCGTGCCCTGTCAGAGTCCTCTCTCCCCCATCGAGGATAAGACCCACCTGCCCCACTTGCGCTCCACTGCGGAGGTTCTGTCCCGATTCACCGTCCATTGGGGTACTGCTTGGACAAGCCCCGGTTATAGCCATCGATGGATTGACAGGTTTTCGATGGGCCAGCTGTTCGGTGGTGAACAGTCGAGTTGGAACTGAAACACTATTACGGTCGGCTGAAGACGTACCGCATGGACGATTCGGACCACGACGCAGCCATCTCCCTGCTCCGACGAACACCCGTTCTCCTCGCCTGCTCCGAATCGACGCTGACCCGACGCCAGCTCACCGAGACCACGACACTCTCCAGAACGACGGCGTACCGCGCGACGGTCACCCTCGAAGAGCGTGGGTTCCTGGAGAAGACGGACGCTGGATACCGGACGACCGCACACGGTGCGGCACTACTGGCGTCGAGTGAGTACTATCTGTCCGCTATCGACACGGTCGATCGCCTCGCACCGCTCCTCGAACTCGTCGACGCTCCCGAACTGACCGCCAACGCACACCTGCTCGGCGACGCCGAGGTCATCGTCGCCGATTCGTCGAACCCCTACCGCGTCGTCGACCGCGTCACCGAACGCTTCGAGGAAACGACGAACTCCCGCGGCACCATCGCCAACCCGACCGCGTCCGAAGCGATGAGTCGAGCGGGTCACAGCCTGGCGGACAAAGAACTCATCGAGCGAATATTCACGGCCAGCGCGCTGGAGACACACGAGACGGTGGCCGGGGACGAGTTCCACGATGTCGTCTCCGCCGACTCACTCTCCATCTACGTCGCCGACGACGAGACGGTCCCGTTCTCGTTCGCCATCGACGACGAGGACGTCACCATCGTCGGCCACGACCCCGCAACGGGCCTTCCGACCGTCCACGTGGAATCGGACCGCCCCGCTGCGAGAACGTGGCTCGAGGGAGTCTACGAGGAGTGCCGACGGACGGCGACACCGATCTGACTGCGCTCCCACACCGGACGCGGACTATACATACATCAATCGTCGACGGCTGGGACGTCCTGACGGAGCCGTTCGACGGTGACCGGGTCACCGTGAACTCGCAGGCCGACATCGAGCGGGCCGAGTGGTTGTTATCGGAGTGAGCGGCCGTCGATTTGTGTGCCCCGTCCATCGAGAATCCACCGGCCCCACCAGCTACCCCGACCGAATGGAATTGTATAGATGGGACAATTCTGTGGTGGCTATCCCGTCCCAGACATCACGGATCTCGGAGTCGGACCGTACTGGCTCAGTCGCCCGTGAACCGTGACACTCCCGAGTTCGCTGTCTATTCGAATCCGATTTCGCTGGGGTGCGTGACTTGCTCTTCGCCGATGCAAGTGAACCGGAACCGCTGGTTGGATGGCTCACAGGGATACCGGTGCTGAATCCCTCTTCGACGTCCAGACGGAAACGTGCTCAGCAGACGCTTACTACATGTTCAGGGGGGCTGCTATTTCCACAGAGAGATCACACCGAGTTCCGCTCCGCAGAAGGGACCATAGGGCCGCTAGGGGTCTGTGCTCAGTTCCACAATCGGTGAAATCACCCGCAAGAAGACCCGTGAAAACCGATTGTGAAGATATCGTGGAGGGTGTTCGTGTCGTGGTCGTCGCGAGAGTGAAGATGGATCGTCGTTGATTTTCTGGGGTTTCAGCCGCTGTTTCGTGCAGTCGTGGGGTCGTGGGAATGCGTCGAAGATCACGCCTTGTATGTTGGCCTACTGACCCGAATCTTCACAATCGGTCTCCATCTTGCGGTTTTGTCTGAGTATGATTTGTGGGGGATTCGGAACAGGTGTACAGTGGTGGCTGGGTGATCCTGAAATGGCCGAATTCGTGGCCCTCATGCGTTGTGTATCGCGTATCCGTTTCCACCGATTCCGGTAGTTTCCCGGTGGTTCGAGTTTCACAGTCAGATTACTCACAGCGGTAGCGTCCTTCTTGCGGGTGTTTTGGCCGATTGTGAAACTATGGAGAGTGAACTAGCGTCCCTCTCGACGGTTGTCGACGCGTCTCGACGGGGGAATCCGAGTGTGGCAATTCACACGAAGTTCGTCTCGTGCGATCACGCTGCTGTTCGAGCTGGTGAGCCACTGGAAAGGAGTGACGTGATTTTCGAGCGCAAGCCTCGCCCTTCACAGTAGATGTCGACAGGCTCGGAGCGGTCCAGCTGAACGGTCTTGCCGCCGGTATTGGCGAACTCTTGATCGAACGCTATCCGAGAGAGAACTTGCTCGAAGTCCTCTCTCGTGTAGGTTCCACACGGCTTCCTGTCGAAATCGAGCGCCGGATACACCAACGTTGAGGCCGCCCGACAGACCTGTTTTGCTTCGGCTGTCTCGACCATCCCTGAGACTACGAACCGCAGCCTCAGTTAGGTTCGGCAACTACTGTGAAGAACGGGGCTTTCTCCTCGTACTTCCGTAACCTTCGAATCTACACTCGACGTGCTCGACCGGATGTACGACGACGTCGTGACTGATGCGAACTATCGGATGAAACTCGATTGAGTGGGTCAGTGCTCGGTCATAACGGAGATGGGTGAACTCCAAGCCATCTCACCGTCAGCCTGTCGAACCCTGACGTGGTAGATGTGAGTGCCCGGGTCTGGGTCGTCGGTGAACGTCAAAGTCGTATCAGTCGTGGTCGTAGCTCCGATCTCACGGCAGACGATTTCTCCGTCGACCGAATCGAAGTCGCTGATGCGGTCGTCGCTAATCGTGTCGATGTGGAACGAACCGTTGTACATCGGCGTGTGGAGCGAGACCGTTGCGTCCGCCGGGGCGTCGACGTCGAAACGAACTCCCTGATGGTTGCCCGCGGTTTTGCTAATCCACTCCAGACTCGACGTCGTCGTCGACGTCAGCCCGTGTTCGGGATGCTGGAAGCCAAAGGGTTCGACATCGGTGAACGAACCGGCGTCGAGTGTGAGCCCGCCGCTCCAGTCGACGACCTTATCTCGAACTCGTGGTCGCGTGCCGAACCACCGGATTTCGTATCGACTGGCACCCGTCGTACAGTCGACGGAGTCGATACACTCGCCGTCGCGAAAGAGGTCGACATCCGTAAGGGGGCCAGTTCCGGCGACGGAGACATCGATTTCGGAAGTCCCGTCGACGGTGACGTGTTCACCGAGAGACGCCCCATCGACATCGACGTCGAGGTGGATGCGTGCTCCGGTCGTGGCGTAGCACTGACTCGCTTGCAACG
>NZ_JANHAU010000009.1 GCF_024464185.1 Haloarchaeobius salinus | reverse complement strand
AGTCTGCGAACGTTTGTCCTGCAAATCCAAAACATCCTGATTCTCTATATCTAACGATTCTCCAAGCAGGTCAGTGAGTTGCATGGACACTCCTCACCAGGACCTGCTCATTCGACAATCCTACATTCAGCCCGAAATAGTGGCGACGTACTCCCTGAACCTTCTTTGGCGGGCCAGTTTGTGGCTCCCCTATCCGGTGAGGGAGAGCAAGATATCCCTCGGAGATCCTCGATGTCCTGCGAGACACCTCAGACCGATAGCACCGAGACTGACGAATCAAAATCAAGAATCGAGTTCGACGACTCGGATACTCGTCGCGACGAGATGCACGAGTCGCTCGAAGCGTGGGTCGAACAGTTCGCCGAAGTCTCCGACGAGGCGAGAGCGAGCACGGAACTCCAGGAGTGGCTGGACGTCCAGTCGAGGTTCCACGACTACTCCTACCGGAACACGCTCCTGATCAAGTGCCAGTGTCCGGTAGCGACACGGGTCGCGGGCTACAATACGTGGCGAACCGAGTTCGACAGACACGTCACAGAGGGCGAGTCGGCCGTCTGGATCTGGGCGCCGATCATCACCACGAAGTGTCCTGAGTTCGGCAACGCTCCCTCCTACCACGAGAAGACCGACTGTGAGTACGATGACACCCCACCCGAAGAATGGAGCGAGGGACTGGTCGGGTTCAAACCCGTGCCCGTGTTCGACATCTCTCAGACCGAGGGCGAGCCGCTTCCGGAGCTCGATACAGCCGCTCACGGCGATGGCAGTGAAGACGAGATACTCGAGCGCTCCTCGAGGCTGCACCGGAGCTGGGAGTCCGTGTGAACCTCATCCTACCCGAAGAGTGGACCCATGGCGACGCCGCTGGCGTCTGCACCGAGCGCAGCACGTACGACTGCTCGTTGCTCGTCGAGGTCGAAGATGTCGAGAACGATGCCCAGGTGGCCAGTGTGCTCGCTCACGAGTACGCCCACGCCCTGCTTCACTTCGACGTCGACGACGCGAATGAACAGGTGAAGCGCGAGGTCGAAGCCGAGAGCACTGCCTACGTGGTGTCGCAGCACTTCGGGCTCGATGCCTCGAACAGCGCGTTCTACGTCGCCGCCTGGGATGGCGATCCAGCCGAGACGATTCAGAACCGCTTACAGCGTATCGTGGACACCGCACAGGAGATCATCGAGGCGGTCGAAATGATTCTGGAATCCACCGATGTAGACCGTCCCTTCGACGATCGTGGGAGAACTCTCGAACGCTCTCCCCACGTCAGCGGCCCAGAGTGGCTCTCCCGGTCCAGACGCTTCGGCTCGGTCAGAAGAGCCAGCCACACCAGCGCTCATCCCGACAATCCCCGACACTGCGGTCATGAGGGCGGCTCGACGGGAGAGCGCTGGGGAAGACCCCGTGTTTGAGGGACTGTGCTGTTCACCGGTTTCGGCAGTCTCGTGTTCTGTCATCGCAGGTTGGTTCGTTCAGGTCGAATCCGACACGGTGTCCAACTCGGTTCCGCGACTGTTCAACGACGGTCACCCGATTCAGAACCCCCACCGAAGGCCGGACATCGTGGCGACGATGGCGATCATGAGGACGAGTTCGACCAGACTCAACATGCCGTACTTCTTGTTCAAGGCGGCGAGTCGCTCGTGGTCGGTCTCCGCGGCGGCTATCTCGTCGAACATCCCGGCCGTGAACGTATGGAGTGGCCCGAACCCGAGGACGAGCAGCGCGATAGCGAGCGCGAGCGCAGCCCACAGGGTTGGCGTCGGCGACGCCCAGAGCCCCATCATGCTTGCGAGACCGATTCCGGAGCCGATCACGCCGACCGAGACTGGCTCCATCAGGAGGTTCATCTTCGGGACGAACCCCTCGGCGAACTCGGCGTTCGCCTGCTCGGAGAGACTCCCCATCACAGGACCGAGGACGACCGCGCCAAGGACTGCAGTACCGAACCAGAACGCCCCGAGGAAGAGGTGAACCGTGAACATGACCCGAACGTCACCGGAGAGATACCCCAGAACGGGGAGTACCAGTGGAACGGCCACAGCGCCGACCGCAAACGGTCGGCTCGCAGCGTTCGCCATCAACCGGTACCGCTCGCGTCGATTCGTCGGTCTGTGTGCGTCGGTCAGGGACATACCCAACCACCTTTCATGACAATCGGGTCTCAGGTCGCCCACAAAAAAGTTGTCATACTGACATAGTTCGCGAAGACGGCTCGGCCGGAGCACAACTGGATTCGTGGACTCCCACCTCGCATAGCTCCGGGCACCTGCTGTCATTCGGGCCCTTCGCTACCGAGCCCGTTTATGACTCCCCTGTCGGGTGGGGGAGACCAGAGTACTCCCCCGGAGAGTTTCGATGTCCTGCGAGAGAACCCAGACCGATTGTACCGAGACCGACCAGTCCCAGACGAGCAGAACGCAGTTCGACGACTCGGACACCCGTCGCGACGAGATGCACGACTCGCTCGAAGCGTGGGTCGAGCAGTTCGCCGAGCTCTCGGACGAAGCCAGCGCGAGCGCAGAACTCCAGGAGTGGCTGGACGTCCAGTCGCGGTTCCACGATTACTCGTACCGGAACACCCTGCTGATCAAACACCAGTGCCCAGAGGCGACGAAAATTGCGGGCTACAACACGTGGCGGAACGAGTTCGACAGATACGTCTCGAAGGGCGAGTCGGCCATCTGGATCTGGGCACCCATCATCGCGAAACGATGCCCGGGCTGTGGGAACTCGCCGTCGTACCACGAGAAGAGCGACTGTGAGTACGACGAGACGCCGCCCGACGAATGGGACAGGGGGCTGGTCGGGTTCAAGCCAGTTCCCGTGTTCGACGTCTCCCAGACCGAGGACGAGCCACTGCCCGAACTCGATACGGAGGCGCGTGGGGACGGAAGCGAAGGTGAACTTCTGGATGCATTAGTTGACGCCGCACCCGAACTCGGCGTTCGTGTGAACCTCGTATCTCCCGAGGAGTGGTCGCATGGGAGTGCAGCGGGCGTCTGTACCGAGCGGAGTACGTACGACTGCTCGCTGCTCGTCGAAGTCCGAGACGACGACAACGACGCGCAGGTCGCAAGCGTCCTGGCTCACGAGTACGCACACGCGTTGCTCCATTTCGACGTCAACGACGCCGACGAGCGCGAGAAGCGCGAGGTCGAGGCCGAGAGCACGGCCTTCGTCGTCTCGCAGTACTTCGGCCTCGATGCGTCACGGAGCGCGCTGTACGTCGCCGCGTGGGACGGTGAGCCGGCGGAGACGATCCAGGAGCGATTAGAGCGCATTGTTGGGACGGCTCGAGAGATCATCAGCGCGGTCGAAACTGTGTCATGACTGCTACTGCTCTCGGGTATCGAGGACTGGCCCACGTTGTATCCACGAAACCAACAAGTTCGTTGACCCCCATGTGATGCATAGTGAGGCCGATATGAAGCGTGTCCAGTTTCGAGCTCCGAATCGGTTGATCGACCGGACGGACGCGCTCGCCGCTGCCTTTGGTGAGGATCGGACTGACATCCTTGTAACTGCGCTCAGTGAGTACCTGAAGGAAACCACGAAGGATGATGCGCTCACGCAAGACATTGCAGCTGCATACTACGATGACGAAATCTCCTTCGACCAGCTCAAAGCGCTCGTCGGAGCCGAGGAGACGGCCAACTTCCGCGTGCTGAAACAGCAGCTTGACGAGGGATACGTAGACGACGTAGCAGACCTCTAAATGACAGTGTAGACTGCGAATTCGTCGGTCTACTCGGTCTCAGTCTCGGCACTGACGCAGGGACAGACGTGCTCGAACTCCTCGGTCAGAGTAGCGACGAACGAAGGGAGAAGGCAAACAGCTGCGTCGGCCGTACTCTGTCGTTGCTCGATAGATTGTAGCAGATTCTCGATGGCATTTCGTTTCTGTGTTCGTCGTACCAGTGCTCCTGCGACGGTATCCAGAGCAGTTCGTCGATATCTGTGAGATCGAATAGAGACTAGTTGTCGTCGAGTCTGTCTGCAATACTACCGACGAAGGTCATTATCCAGATAATGATTACTACGATAATGACCTCTGGGCTCCCCCAGTCTCTCTCAGGGCCGCACTCGCAACGCAGTTTATCGACCCCTGACGGGTGAGGGGTGTCGTCGAGTCGGCGACGCTCCCGGAGGACGACAGAAAATGCCAGTTAGCGACATCTATCCACGAACGTTCGACGAAGACGTCCCGCTCGACCAGCACGCGAACACCTGTCCGGAGTGCGATGGCCGCATCACGGCCGATTCGAACGAGTTTGCCTGTGAGGACTGCGGACTCATCGTCAGGGAACGGCGGCTCGACCGGGGTCCAGAATGGCGGTCACACGACGAGGACACGCGTCGGCGGTCGGGTGCCCCGCTGACGGCGGCACACCACGACCGTGGGCTCTCGACCACGATCGGGTACGGCACCGACAGCAATGGGAACGGGCTCTCCAACCGGAAGCGACGGCAGCTCCACCGACTCCGTCGTGAGCACTCGCGTGGACGGTACGAGACCAAGGCCGACCGGAATCTCATGCACGGCTTCACCGAGATTCGTCGTATCGTCGGCGCGCTGGGACTCGGGGACTCGATCCGTGACCAGACGTGTTCGCTGTTCCGCACCGCACAGTCGGAGAGCCTGTTGCGCGGTCGGTCCATCGAGGGGGTCGCAGCGGCCAGTGTCTACGCCGTGGCGCGATGTAACGGGCTTCCCCGAACACTCGCCGAGGTTTCCAGTGTCGCCCGCGTCGAGCAAGATCGGGTTCAGGGGTCGTACAAGACACTCAACGTCGAACTGAGTCTCCCGACGCAACCCATGACTCCCAGCGAGTTCGTTCCCCGACTCGCATCTGACCTGGACGTCCCCGACAGGCTCCACCAGCGTGCGCTTGAACTCGCTCGCGAAGCCGAGCGTGCGGGTGTGACCAACGGCGTCCAGCCCTCCGGGTTCGCTGCAGCCTGCCTGTACAAGGCTGGCCAACGCTCGCAGTGGCTGACCCAGCAGGAGGTCGCAGCAGCGGCAGGTACGTCGACTGCGACTGTTCGGAACCACCGTGAGCGGCTCGGAGCACTCGCCGAGTGAGCGTTTTTTTGAGCGTGCAAGCACCATGTTGCGGTGGCGATTCTTGGCCCGGTTCTCGGTGCTGCACGAGAGAATTCAGCGCACAACTTGCGTAGTAGGCTTCTCGCTACCACAGAACAGCGGAAGATTGAATGAAACTGCTACCTGTGCGAAGCGCTTATTGATACACGTCTGTAAAGCATCTGTATATCATGTCCGACGCTGACACTGGCGCGGGGGACAACGATCCCGAGACGGTGCAGATTAACATCCGCCTCACTCGATCTTTCCTCGAAGATATCGATGCAACGTGGAAGGAACAGGGATTCAACTCCCGGAGCGAGTTCCTTCGTCACATCGCCCGAGACGCGGTAAAGAATCCTGACTTCTCTAGGGAGGGCTGGAAACAGATTGCGACTAGTGAACACGGACTTCGAACGGGAGAGTCCGAGCTGATCTCGCGCGAAGAAATCATGGCGATGATGGACGAAGACGCGAATGACAGGTGAAGGCGACACGTGGACATGGAAGTTCACACAGATGCAAGGAGGAAGCCCACGGCTTTAGCCGTGGGAGGAATCCGACAATCCAAGCGACCAACCACGAGCGATAGCAATCCGACTCCCCCACGTCAGTCGTAGAACTCATAAAACAACGTCCCGTATGTGAGGTTACAGATGGAGGTCAAACGAACCATTCCGGTCAAACTCTCGGCTCCAGACGACCGTGAGAACGACCTCCATCAGACGATCGAACAGTTCAACCACGCCTGCAACTACACCGTCCAGAACGGTAGGAACGACGACGGCTACCTCATCCTCAACAAATCCACCATACACGATAAGGTGTACCACGACTTGCGAGACGAGACAGACCTTCCCGCGAACCTCTGTGTTCGCGCCTACTCCAAAGCCGTGGAAGCGATGAAATCCACCGTTGCAGACTGGAAGAAGGGCAACAGCCGACCACTCCCACGATTCAACGAACCATCCGCAGTGTACGACAAGCGGACGTTGACGATCAAGGACAGGTCGGCAACACTCTCGACCATCAACGGTCGGGTCGCCGTTGACTACGATCTCGGTGACTACCAGAAGTCGTACCTCGATGATGACGACTACGAGAAGCGGATGGGAACGCTCCACTACCGCGAGGACGAGGGCGCGTTCTACCTCCATATCGTCATCAAGAAAGAGGTCGAGGAACGTGGCGGTGACAAGGTACTGGGCGTGGATTTGAACCTGAAGAACGTTGCCGTGACCAGTACAGGGTCGTTCTACGATGGTGGCGAACTGTTGTGGGGACAGAACCACTACTTCCGCGTGCGTCGAAGCCTTCAGCACAAAGGCACTCGCTCCGCAAAGCAGGTACTCCGGCGACTGTCGGGGCGAGAAAACCGCTTTGTGCTGAACCGCCTGCACACCATTTCTAGACGTATCGTGGAGGAAGCCGACGCCCACGACTGCTCGTACATCGCCGTCGAACGCCTGACCCACATCCGCGAGCGGATGGATAATCGGAACGACCAAGTGAAGCGTCAGATGCACAACTGGGCGTTCCGCGAACTTCAAGAAATGCTCGCGTACAAGGCCGCCGAGTACGGGATTCGCGTCGAGGATATTCCGCCTGCGTTTACGAGTCAGACCTGTTCGAAGTGCGGGCATCAATCCAGCACGAACCGTGACTTGAAAACGGGTTGGTTCGAGTGCAACGACTGTGGGTACGAGGTTGATGGTGATTACAACGCCGCGAAGAACATCGGCCTGAAGTTGCTAACTTTACCAGAGGGCAAACGCCCCTCTGGGGTGGGCGACGGTCATCTCGCCCTCAAGTCCGGGATGGTGAACGGGAACGGCGATTACACCGCCTACGACAATTCGTCGTCAGACCGGGAGTCCACGGACAAGCCCACGACTTCAGTCGTGGGTCGATGACTCCGCAAGCTGCCGCACAGTTCGACCGACAGGATTCTCATATACAGGATCGCATTGTATCGAAACTGGACGAAGTAGTTGAATCTGAGTGGCGCGAACCCGTGGATTATCTCGAACCACTCACGGGTGGTCCCTTCGATAAACTGCGTGTAGGACAGTACCGCCTGGCGTGTGTACTCAATCGTCAAGATCAGGTTCTGGAAGTACACCGAATCGAGCACCGGAGTGGGGCGTACACTGCGGACGACTGAAACACTCGTTTCGCACTCGTTTATGCTCACCTGTGGGATGAGGTGAGTACTGATTCCCACCAACGAAACGCATCCACTGACGAGACTGGAGTTCAGCAAGCGCGTGCGTCGGCGCGCCGAGTACGAGGCCTTCGAGTTCGCACTCATCCCGGAGGGCGTGCTCGTGACCAACTGCAGCCACGCCGACCCGAGCGAGCATCGCTACCTGGTGCGGGTCGTCGACGGGCTCCCAGCTTCGTGTAGCTGCCCAGCAGACGAGCGCTTCGACGGCGCGTGCAAACACCGCGTCGCCGTCGCGATTCGAGGTCCAGTTCTCGGTGCTGCACAGCGGAATGCCGTTGCGACCGACGGCGGTCTGGTGCCGGTCGAAGACCCAGATTCTGAGCCCGGTGACGGGGACGACTGTGACTGCAGCGAGCTTCCGGATAGTGTCCCGTGCTGGCCGTGCTTCCGCGACGGGGAGCAGGGGTTCGAAAACGAGTCGTTGCCCGACTGAACGACGGATCCCGATTCAATTGTCGGAACGGATGTGGCGAGAAACGCCACCATCGTGAGAGAACAGTATTACCGAAATAATTCAGTTTACAATAGATATATCACAGGAAAACGCGTAGATATGTGTATGGACCTGACCGACACGCCCGAAGAGATGCCCGAAGCGGACGGAGAACCGCCTGACTTCAGCAAGTTGGAGCCTCCGGAAGAACTCCTGAAAGGCGGGTCGATTAGAGAGCGGATGCTCGATGTCGTGATGCAAGTCCGCGAGCCGACGAAGGTGTCGGCCATTGCTGACCGGGCGGACTGTGACACGGAGACAGCACGCGATTACCTGGAGTGGTTCACCGAGATGGGAGTCGTGCGCGAACTGTCGGGGCGGCCAGTTCAGTACGAGCGAAACGATTCGTACCTGGAGTGGCGCAGAGTCGAGCAGATTCGTCAGGAACTCTCGGAGAGTGAAATCGTCGAGCGACTGAAAGAGACGCTCGACGCAGTCGAGGCGCACCGGAATCGCTTCGATGTGGACTCTCCCGATGAGGTGTCGTTGGTTGATGCGAGCCGCGACAGTTCGGTCGAGGAAATCTGGGAGGCAGTGTCTGACTGGAAGACGCTCGAGAAACGCGCGGCACTGCTGGATGCTGCTCGCCGTGACGACCTACCGAGCGGACGTGCGGGGAGCGTGAATGCCTGAGGAAGAGTCAGCCGGCGTCGGTGGTCTCGATGCGTCTGTGCTAGAACGAATCGGTCGACGGTTGCGTGGAAGCGAGCGATTCTCTCGTGTCGAATATCGCCCAGAGTATGCACCGAATGCGGTCGTTGCGACTTTCGAGTCTGGGTATTTCCCAGCCGGTGTCGAGCATGCATCGCTTCGTATTCGGTGGTTCGAGACAGACGATTTCAGTATCCACTACACAGAGCAGTACCACGAGGACAAGGCCTGGGAGTGTCGGTGGGACCGGCATCCGAACGACCACAACGACCGCGAGCATTTCCACCCACCACCGAATGCGAAGACGCCCGGTGAGGATACAGCGTTCCCTCGGGACTGGCGAGACGTGCTCTCGATTGTTTTGTCGTCGTTGGATGAACGAATCAAGTCGTTCTGGGACTGAATGTCCCCCTCACAGGTTGACCTGAGCGACCGCAGCCAGTTTGTGGCGCTGGCAGCGGGTGCCAGCGCGACCGATCGATTCTGTGAGTCGATGGCGTGCTGGCGAGGTTCGACAATGCACCAGCTAATCTATGCACTCGTCGAGGCACCGACCGAAGACAGCGCGCTCGCGGAAGCGAGGATGACGTTCGACCGACTCGTCGGCGCGACGCCACACGACGCGGCTGTCTTCGACTACTACGTCACGTTCGACATGGACGGCCACGCGACGGCCGGTCGAGACCGATGGGGCGACCTGCCGGTTGCAGCTCGCGTCAATTCGACCGAGGGCCAAGCGCTCCTCGAACGCGGCTGGACCGCGACCGTCGCCGAGTTCGAACGTAACCTCGAGAAGATCCGGGAGTCCATCTGTGAGTACAGCACCGAGGACGTGATGCGCGACCGGAACCTGATCCGTCATGCCTGCTACAACCTCGGCGCGTACCGGGGCCCCTCACTGTACCTCTACGACCGACATGGGGACGGGATTCGTGACCCCGGCCACTTGGAGCGCGTGCTGGATACGAGCGAACTGTGGATCGTCCCGGCCGACGTGCACTACTGACCACCCACGAAGTTTATTATGTGTAGGTCCTACACATAGATGATGGCCGAAGAGAAAACACGAGTCGATTTCAACGCCCCGAAATCGCTCGTCGAGCGCGCCGATAGCGTCGTCGAAATCCTCGATATCTCACGGACACGTCTGCTCATTGATGCCCTCGAAGACGAACTCGAGGAACTCGCGAACGACACAGAGTTCCGTCGCCGTCTCGGCGACGCCTACTATCAGGGTCGGGTCGACTACGAGACCGTCGAAGCAATCCTTGGCCGCGAGGAAGCGATGCGAATGAAGCTTCTCCGGTCCTCAATCGACCGAACACCGGCCGAGCCTCGTCTCGGTGACGGTCCTCCGAGCGATGAGGCCTTCTACGACGGTGACGTTCCTGAATGGAGGGATGAGGAGTCGAACGCCTGACGATGTCGGAGAAGGCGCGCGCTGTCGTCGACACCAACGTTCTGTTGAACCTCGCAACACCAGTCGTCGACGGCCGACCGAAGGCCCCTACCGGAGCAGACCCGCTCAAAGCACTTCTCACCGCGTACGACGTCCACATACCTGCGAGCGTTCTCGGAGAGCTCGGCGAGGCGACAGGGAACGGTGATCTCCTGTCTGCAGCCGCCGATCTCGTCTTACAAGCCACACAGCACCTGACCACGCACGATGTCGACGAGCGTCACGACGATCCACTCGGATACGGGCTCGACCGTGGCGAATCCGAGGGTATCTGGCTGGCCAACGAACTGGCGGCGGACCTGTTCATCACCGACGAGTTCAGCACGACGAACTACCTCTTCGTTGCCCTTGCCCTCGACGACCGGAATACGCTCTTTACGACGCCGTACGTTCTCTGTACACTCGCTACCCACCGAATCCTTCCCACAGAATACGTTGCGGCTGCACTCAGCTACTACGTCGAAACTAAGAGCTGGGATGCAGGGTATGTCGCTCAGCTTCGCCAGCAGTACCTCGTCGACTGATTCCCCCGGCTACAGCCCCCCGAGGGAGACAAACGAGAGTTCCTCCGGTGTGCCATCGGTGCCCTCTGAGTTCGGGTTGAACCGAAGGTCACTGATTGTCTGAATCCCATGGTCGACTCCACCGTCTTTCAGGACGTGGAGGAGGTCACTGGGTCGTTCCACTCTCGAGAACAGCCACGACATCGGAGAGGCCGAAGAGACGGAGGTCACTGCGCTCGTCTGCAGCTTCCTCGACCGAGCGCTTGAACCCAGAGCGGCTGAACAAGGCGAATTCATACGTCGGCTCACCACCTGTGGTGGGTGTCCAGTCGATGTGTTCCACGTCGTCTTCCAGATTCGAAAGCACGTCGTAGCCGAGGGGGTCGCTGGTGAATTTCACCTCGCCGGCAATCAGCGTTGACTCGTCAGTTGGTGCGACGACGTCTACCTCCCGGCCCTTGTACCACCACTGGCTCGGCATCTGCGTGAGCTGGTAGTCTGCGTGAAGTACCCCGCGTCAGGTGACGCGGGGCGTCCGTGTCTAATCCGCCGTAGACGCAACGGTCTTTAATTCCGCTCGCGCTTGGCTCTCGCCTTGCGCCGACGTTCCGTGTCGGTGAACACCCGAACCAAAAACTGGTCCGTGAGCGTCGGCCTCTTCACACAGGCCCGATGCCGTCCGTCTCACCTTCCGAACGCTCGAAAGCATATCGAGAGACGGCACATTCTCATCGTGGTCAGTAAACCATTCTTGCGCCACACAAACCGCCGCCTTCCGGTCCGCATGGTCTTGAAACCCGCACTCTGTACACTTGAACCGCTTCCGCCGACGGTTCGACCGCGCCGTATGCAGACAACTCGTTCGCGGACACCGTTGACTCGTGTACTCAGGGTCCACGTCACCGCTCGGGATGCCGTCCCACGCGGCTTTGTACGAAGTCATCGTCCGAAGAGCGGCGAACGGTAGGCTGTGTAAGCGGCGGTTCATCCGCGTTCCGTAATCGATGGAGTCTCGCATGTCTTTGAGGTCTTCAAAGACAATTACCGGGTCGTTGAATTGCGAAACCCATCGAGTTACGTCGCGCGATACTTTGTGGATTTGGTCGTGAACGAAGTCTTGTTCCTCCGAGCGAACCACGTTCTCGAACGCTGCTTGCCCGACTTTCTGCATCCGCTTGCGCTTCGTGAAATACTCGTGGCGAACACGCTTGATGTCCGGGTACTCGAAAATGATTGAGTCGAGTACGTCACCAGTGTCTCGATTCATCGCGGCGAGCGCCACACAGTCTTCATTGATGTCGACTCCAACCACGGTGTCAGCGTCGTCTGGGGACGATACGGTGCGTGTTTTGTGCGTGACTGAAACGTGGAGTCTCCACTCGTCGTGTTTGTACACGAGCTCGGCCACGCCGACCCTCCACGTTTCAGATGAGAGCGCGTTCTTGACTCGTTCGAGGTGGTCGGGACTCCCCCGAAGCGTACCTTTGACGTAGTTGTACGGTTTGTAACTCACGCGGAACCGGACGTTTTCATCGTCGTCCACGGTGAGGGCGTAGCCTTCGTCGTGGTTCATTCGGAGTGGGTACGGTTCGTCGATGTACGGATATGGGCGTCCCCACTCGTCGTGTTTGTGCTCGTGGTACGTCTCGATTTCTCCGAGTGCTTTCTGGACAAGGAGCTGCGTCGTGTTTTTGACGAGGTTAGCGTTCTCGACCACTGTGTCTTGGATGTCATTCCACCCCCAGTGTTCGTTGTCGAGTCGGTTGGTTTCGTTGCGGATTCGTCGGGCTTCGAGGTTGGCGTCGTGCAAGTTCTTAGGTTCACCTTCTCGGACGGTGAGTCCAAACGAGAGGGTTTGAGTTAGCCCTAAGTCTTGCATTACGTATAGTTTGTCGTAAGATGAGTTAAATTTAGTGGTTTGTTGGCATTCACCCACGGGTCAGGTGACCCGTGGTACTCTGCCGTGACCGCTGTATAGAGGGCCTGCAGCCGATCGAGTTCTTCGATACGATTGACGAACTGGTCTATACCCTCAGTTGTCGTGGGAGGTACATATACGCTCTGAAGTTAGGGTCTGAACTATTATAGTCTAAACTCTAATAGTATGGATTCTAATAGGGAGTCAATTAGGGAGCGAGGAGAAATTAACGCCTGCACAGCGACTGGATCCACCGAACGTCCGACTCATCGACGCCGGAATCGCGACCATCGACGATATGGAGACGCTTCGTGCATGCGTGGCATACGAGAATACGCACCGGAAGCGGGTGCAGATTCTTCGATTGTTGGAGTTGCGAGCGGCGGAGATTCGCCACGGCACGAGTTAGCACCGGGGGCCGATGTCGACCTTCTTCAACCCCCTCAATGACTGAAAACAGATTGGAACCCTGACATAGAAGCCAAAAACAACATACAATGGGCCAACGTCCGTCTCACTGGATAGACCAGAGGGGGGTCTGTCCACTATGGTCTCCGATTCACTTTCCATTCCCAATCTCGAACTCCCCCTGTCGATTTTTCATAGAAGTGAGCACGACGACGCTGCGCTGTTCTTCGTAGGACTCTCCACGGCGCTGGTCGTCTGTCGTGCGAGTTGAGGTGACGTTCTACTGAGTGGCTGCTTTCTGTGAGATGGTTGTGGCTTTGTATGACAGCCAACATGCTTATTCATTGTGAACAACTAACATGATGTGGATGGGCCGAACAGGGTCTGTCCACGTTCAGAGTCACCCTCTCTCCCCACGACAGGGTCTTTTCCCGACGTTTCTCCACCCACGCCATTCCAGCAGCGCTGTCCCTCCACTGGTCAGTTCAGAGGTACGCCAGGTGGAAGCCGACGACCGCAGTCGTCGGTCGATTGCTCATTCGGTATCCGTCCGTACATCGAAGCGCGCCCCACCATCGGCGCTCTCGGTGAGCTGAACCGTCCAGTCGTGCGCGGCGACGATCTGTTCGACGATATCCAGGCCGAAGCCAGTCCCCGCATCTGCCGTCGAGTAGCCCGCCTCGAACACCTTCTCGTGCTCGGACTCCGGGATTCCCGGGCCATCGTCCGCAACGTAGAACCCGGTATCGGTGTCACCGACGGTCACGGTGACGTCCATTCCGCCGTGCTCGACGGTGTTTCGAATGAGGTTCTCGAACAGTTGCTGGAGTTGGTCCGGGTCCGCATCCACGGAGCGCTCGGTCTCGACGACGAGCGTCGCGTCTCGTGTGTCGACCGTCTCCCAACAGTTCCGGACGAGCTCTGAAAGTGCAACTCGCTGGAATTCCATCGCTTCGTCACCCAGTTGTGCCAGGGTGAGCAGGTTCTCGACGAGGTCGTCCATCCGGTTCAACGCGAACTCGATGTCGTCTGTGTGCTCGCTCTCACACTCGTCGCTGAGGAGTTCGAGACGGCCCTGGGCGAGCTGGAGCGGGTTCCGCAGGTCGTGGCTGACGACGCTCGCGAAGCGGTCGAGGCGTTCGTTCTGTCGGAGGAGTTCGTCCTCGCGCGCTCGCTGCTCTGTGATGTCGCGATCCATCGCCACGAACCGGTCCTCCCCGTCGAGGTCCAGCCGGATCAGGTGGACCTCGACCGGGATCGTCTCCCCGTTGGAACGCCGGAGCTCGGCTTCGAACCGTCGTGGACAGTTCGTTTCCAGGCCGTCCCAGAACGACTGCGCTCGCTCCCTGTCGGCCGTCGCGTCGATGTCCCACACCGTCTTCCCGACGAGTTCGGACTCCGTGTACCCGAGTTTCCTGCAGGTCTCACGGTTGACGTCCTGGATGACGCCGTCGGCGTCGTGGAGTATGATCATGTCGGGTGAGCCATCGAACAGCGCTTCGAGCCGAGCCGTGCTGGACTGGAGGTGCTCTTCGGCGGCCTTTCGGTCCGTCACGTCGTCGTGGAAGCTGACGAAGCGTGCCAGCTCGCCGTCGGAATCGAACACGGGCGCGACCCGGACGCGATCCCAGAACACCGTCCCGTCCGCCCGATGGTTTCGCAGCTCCACGGTGGCCCGGTCACGCTCCTGGATGGCAGAGCGGAGCTCGGCAACGGCCTCGGCGCTCGTGTCCGGACCCTCCAGGAAGAGCCAGTCTCGTCCCACGACATCGGCGCTGTCGTCGCCGCTGAGTTCGGTGAATCGATCGTTCGCGTACGTGATCGGGTTCCCGTCGGCGTGGGGGTCAATCAAGACGATTCCGACGGGTGCTTCGTCCATCGCGCGCGTTCGGAGTGAGAGCGCCCGTTCCGTGGCGGGGTCGTCGATGGGTGAGAACGTACAGATGAGCGAGCCGTCGGCGCTGACGGTGAGCGTGTGGTTGGTCTCGATGACACTGCCATCGTTACGCTTGTAAGAGGTCCGGCCCTGCCACTGCCCTTGTCGTGCTTCCGGTAACAGGACCTCGTAGACCTCGTCGATGTCTTCGTCACGATACAGAACCTCCCAGTGCTCGCCGAGTAGTTCTTGACGCTCGTACCCGAGGAGGTCCGCACAGGCCTCGTTGACATATTGGATGTAGCCGTCCTCGTCGAGGATGTTGATGCCTCCCTGTGCCGTCTCGATGGCCTGTCGTGCGTGGTCGGCGTAGCGCTCGGCCCAGTACCGCTCGACGACCTGTTCGATTCGGTTGGCCAGGACGGTGTACTGCTCACTGCCACCGCCCTTTTGCAGGTACTCCGTGACGCCAGCAGTGATCGCTTCGCTCGCAATTGCTTCGGAGCCATGGCCGGTGAACAGGACGAACGGCAGGTTCGGGTAGTCCGTTCGGATCTGCTCGAGGAGTTCGAGGCCGTCCAGCCCGGGCATGTCGTAGTCGCTGACGATGCAGTCGAAGTCGGTTGCATCGTCTCGAATCGTCGACAGCGCCGCTTCCGGATCCGTCTCTGTCTGGACGCGAAACCGGTCGCCCTGCCGTTCGAGAAAGGCCGAAACGAGGGCTGCAAGCTGTGGGTCGTCGTCGACGTGGAGGAGATGGATGGGCCCCGAGTCCGGGTGTACGAATCGGTGGCGGTCGCCCCCGGAATCAGCAGTCATACACAATCGTCACGGAGCGGGAAGTATGGATTTGTTGGTTGCTCAAACATGGGGTCTGGAATCGGCACATCTGTAGCGAAGCGACCGCCGAACTCGAAACCGTTCAGGAGGAGGACTGATGGGTCTAAAAGAGATAATAATCGATGCCCTCACAGACTTCGTTGAGGAGCTATTCCAGCCTCTCGAAACCCTCGTCGAGGAGTACGGCAACGAGGTTCTCCAGTTCGTGATCGGCACGGATGCGCCGAACGCGATCTTCAGTCGGCCCACGAACGGCGTCTGGCCCAGTCTCTACGATTACTACTGGGAGTCGATCGTCCCGCTCGCACTCGGTGTCTGGGCGCTGTCGATCGGTCTGATTATCCTGCTGGAGTCGACGAGCAATCTCTTCAGCGGTTACCAGGGAGCACGGCTGAAACGGCGTGCGTTCGCAGGACTGCTCGCTATCCTCTCGTGGTGGTGGATCGCCGCGTTCTCGCTGCAGTTCGTGGACAACCTCGGAGTGTACATCCTCCCGGACCTCTCGGACGTCGATTTGATCGAGACCATCTCGTATAGTGCCCTCAGTGCGATCGCCTACGCGATCTCGGTGTCCGTGAACAACTCGCTCCTCGCTTCCATCGCGATCGTCTATCTAGCCAGGCGAATTGCGCTGTACATGTTCGTTCTGGTGATGCCGCTCCTGATCGTCATGTGGATCCCGAGTGTGGGCCCGTTTGCGCTCGTCGCGCGGTTCATGAAGCGGCTGGCAGGTTTCTACGTGCCCTTCCTGTTCATGACGTTCCCAGCGGTGGTCCTGTTCCGACTCTCGGCTATCCTCGGCGAGAATTTCGGACTCTCGGTCACCGGTCTGATCTCGTGGATCCTCGGCCTCGTGACGCCGTTTCTCGCACTCGTCGCGCCATTCGTCCTGTTCTGGCAGGCGGGCGCGATGTTCGTCGCGAGCGAGCGTATCGGTCGCCAGGTCTCGACAGGCCGTCTGGGACAGCAGATGAGCTCTACCAAGCAAGCAGGCCAGACCGCAGCCCACGGGGGCCGGAACTTCTCCCGGGGACTTCGCGGGGACAGCGCGATTCGGCGGGATGGACAGACAGTGCTCGGCTCTGGCAACTCCCGGGCACACGCAGCGGGACAGCGGGTTCGCGGGACGCGAGACTCACTCGGTGCCGTGTTCTCCACACCGACGAGACAGAGTGCAGGTGGTCCGTCCACCGATTCAGCTGGTCCTCACAGCAGCACACGAAACGAGTCCTTCGACGCGCTCCGACCAGACCGGCCGAGCGCACTCCCACCAGCACGCACAGCGCAGACGACTGACGCAACAGACGCCAATCAGACATGAGTACGGAACCAGCGAAACGAGTCCCGAAGTCGATCGGTACAGACGCAAAACTGTTCGGAAGCTACACGCTCACCGACCTGATGGTCGGCCTGTTCCCCGGGGTTGTCGTCGTGCTCGCGACACAGCTCCTGGTCCCGGCGACGACGACCATCGCGGGCTATCGGATCCAGCAGATCGTCATCCCGCTCGCTGCACTCGCAACGGTGGTCGGCGCGGTGTTCGTCTACCTCACGCCGACGTACACCTCGAGCATCGACTGGGTGACCTCGATGCTCGCATACTTGCGCCGACCCTCGCAGCTCGACCACGAGGACGCGAAGGAGTACACACAGCTCGAGCGAGTCCATCAAGAGCTCGGTGCCATCGAGCGGACCGACGGCGCGTTCGTGGGCATCGTTCAGGTGACGCCGCCCATGCTCGCGCTGGCGACCGACGAGGAGTGGACGCAGACGACGGCGGCGTTC
Source organism: Haloarchaeobius salinus (assembly GCF_024464185.1). Lineage (NCBI taxonomy): Archaea > Methanobacteriati > Methanobacteriota > Halobacteria > Halobacteriales > Halorubellaceae > Haloarchaeobius > Haloarchaeobius salinus. The sequence continues at coordinate 32,219 of NZ_JANHAU010000009.1, read as the reverse complement.
CAGCGGTTTCTCAACACGACCGTCGAGTTCCCGCTACAGTTCTATTCGACGACCCGGTCGTTTCCGGTGGAAGAGTACCTCTCGCACTACGAACGCCGGCTTCAGGATTCGGACGTCAAGGAGAACCCCCAGCTGACCGCGCTCATCGAGGAGTACATCGAGTGGTACGGCCGCGAGCTCGACTCACGTCAGATGACCATCCGTGACCACTACGTCGTCGTCTCGGTGCGTCCCGAGGAGGTCCAGTTCGAACGCGAGAGCATCACCCAGCAACTCGCCGGGCTTCCTGTATTGGGGCTGTTCATCCGCGCGATTGCCGCGCCACCGATCGAGAAACAGCGCGCCGTGTTGCAGCAGCGACTCGACGAGCGCCTGCGACGGGTCAGCGGTGGCCTGCGGGAGATCGACGGCTGTACTGCCCACAGTGTTCCCGTCGAAGCGGCGACGGAACTCGTCGAGGAGTTCTGGGCGGGAACCGACGCGTCACAGGGCGAGATGGACCAGCGGCTGCGGACGACACCGCTCGTCGGAGGCGTGCAATGATTCGGATTCTTCGCTCGTTCTTCGCCAACGACCCGGAGGGCGACGGAGAGGAGACGGACGCGACAGCTCCGAATGAGGGACTGGACCGTAATCTCGGGTCGGTTGCGGAGAGCCACCGGTCGCTCGTGAGCGCGGACAGCATCGAGGAGTTCCCGAACAGCGTCCAGATGGGTGAGCAGTTGACACGAACGCAGTGGGTCGCGGAGTATCCGGACGCGCCCACGGACGGGCTGTTCGAACAGCTGTACTCGACCGGCGAGACGCGAGAGACCGATATCGCGATTCACGTCGACCCCCGGGATACGGACCGGACGCTGAACGAACTGGAGAACAAGATCGAGACGCTCGAAGCCGACCACGAGTACCTGAATGAACGGCACCGAGCCGGGGCGCGTGGCATCCGGAAGGACCTGGAGGACTATCAGGACCTCTACGACGTGCTGCGGAACACGCCGATGGAGGCGTTCGACGTCTCGATGTACCTCACCACGAGAGCCGACGAGCCCGACGCAGAGCGCGTCGACGTCGATGGCGTGCTCGGGGCGGCGAGACGTGCGCCGGCGAACCTGACGCCCGTGACGCCGCGCTGGCAGCAGCTCGACAGCCTCGTCTCGTGCAGTCCCATCGGCGTGGACCGACTCGACGACTCACTCGACTCGACCACACCCATGCTCGGGGGTGCGCTTGGTGCGATGTTCCCGTTCGTTTCGGGTGCGTTCGCAGAGCCTGGTATCGAGTACGGCACGTACGCGCTCAACGAGAGCCCGCTCATCCTCGACCGGTTCGAACGCGAAACCGGGTACTGTACGATGGTCATCGGGAAGCTCGGCGCAGGCAAGTCGTTCTCGACGAAACTCCAGCTCCTGCGGCGGGCGATGTACGACCCCGATACGATCATCGTGATGCTCGATCCACTCGAGGGGTTCGCGGGCGTGAGCGACGCACTCGGTGGCGAGCGCGTCACCGTCGGCGGGACGCGTGGGTTCAATCCACTCGAGATCAGGGAGACGCCCAGCGAGGTGCTGGAGTCGACACCCGACATCGACCCGTGGGGCGAGCAGGTCGCGTGGGTGCTCACGTTCTTCAAGACGTTCTTCACGCACGTCGCGTCGAACCCCCTCGGCGACCGCACACAGACCCTACGCCGTGCCGTGCAGGAGACCTACGAGCAGGCGGGCATCACGCGGGACCCAGACACCCACGGCAAGGAGTCGCCGACGATCACCGACCTCATGCGCGTACTGGAGTCGATGCTCGACGAACCGGAGGCGTTCGGCTACCCGACCGAAGGTGTGCAGGAGCGAGTTCGTGCGGACGCCGAAGCGCTGCTCACCGACCTTCAGCCGTCGTTCCGTCCGGACGGTGACTTCGCGAACCTCGCCCAACCCACGGAGTTCGACCTCGACTCGTCCGTGGTGTACCTCGACCTGCACCAGGAGGAGGGAGTCCGTGGACAGGCGGAGACGAGCCTGATGATGCAGGTACTGTTCAACGCCGTGTACGAGCGTGCGAAAGGCACCGACAAGCGTGTCGTGTTCGTCATCGACGAGGCGCACTACCTGCTCCATGATTCGACATCGCTTGGATTCCTTGAGACGGCAGTGCGTCACAGCAGGCACTACGACCTCTCGCTGCACTTCATCACGCAGACCGGTGGGGAATTCGCGCTCACGCCCGAGGCGAAGACCATCGCGAGCCTCTGTTCGATGACGTTGATTCATCGCGTCGACGAGGAGGCCGACAAACTCGCGGAGTGGTTCGGGCTGAGCGAGCGCGAGGTGAACTGGGTCCGTACCGCGAAAGCAGGCAACGACGAGGACGGCTTCTCCGAGGCGTTGCTCGGGATCGACGAGGAGGGCTGGTTCCCACTCCGAGTTCGAGCAAGCCCGTACGAGCGACAGGTGCTCGATGGCGTGGTGACGAGTGAGAGGGAGCCTGGGTCTGATTCCAAGCAGCACTCGAACGTTCGACTGAGCCCCGATAGTGGCGAGGTGCATCGATGACGGTCGACGCGGACGCGATTCCTCCGTCGCTTCGTGAGTACCCGCAGTGGGTCTGCTGGCGCGCGAAAGAGCGCGATGGCAAGATGACCAAGATCCCCATCGATCCGCAGACCGGCTCGTTCGCGTCGGTGTCTGATCCGGAGACGTGGGCGATTTACGAAGTCGCGCTTGGGGCTTCGGAATCGGAGGACGGACTCGGATACGTGTTCACCGAGGACGACCCCTTCGTCGGTGTGGACCTCGACGACTGTCGGGAGGACGGCGAGCTCACCGGGTGGGCCGAAGACATCGTCGAGAGATTGGATTCCTACACCGAGGTCAGTCCCTCAGGTACGGGTGTCCACGTGCTCATCGAGGGGATGATTCCGAGCACCAAGTCCCGGTCTGGGTCAGTCGAATGCTACGACTCGGCCCGGTTCTTCACCATGACCGGCGACCACGTCGACGGGACACCGACTCGAATTGAGGAACGACAGGACACGTTCGCGCCGGTGTACGACCAGTACGTGTACGGCGACGACGAGTCGACGACCGAGGAGCGAGCACAGAAGCGCGACGCTGGTTCCACGCCGACCTCGATCTCCGACGCCGAACTCATCGAGAAGGCGACGAGCGCGAAGAACGGCGAAAAGTTCGAACGGCTCTGGAACGGAAGTACGGCAGGATACGAGAGCCAGTCAGAGGCTGACATGGCACTCTGTTGTCTGCTGGCGTTCTGGACTGGCAACGACGAGGCTCGCATGGATCAGCTGTTCCGTGACTCCGGTCTCTACCGGGAGAAGTGGGACGAGGTCCACTACGCGGACGGGTCGACCTATGGAGAACAGACTATCGCAAACGCCGTGCAGGTGTCGAACGAGACGTACGAGCAAGACACAGGAGATCAGGGCATCGCTGGCACCGGCTCCTCCGTCTCGGCTTCGAACCAAGAGCCCACACTGCTCCGCGAACGCGTCGACCTACTCAGGTCTCGTCTCGACAGCCTCGAACGAGAACTTGCAATCACACGGGACGAGGTTGCCGAGCTTCGGCAGTCCCAACAGTCTCGTTCTGAACTTCGTGAGGGTGAGACCGAACCCAGCGCACAAGCGGAGTCAGTCACTGTCCAACCATCGTCACCACTGCAACGTCTGATTGACGTATTCTGGTAGACTGGCTCGGGGTTAACTCCGAGGTACTCGCCTCGATAACCGGTAAATCTGTGCGGGATCCATCGGATACATGTGGCGCAACATGTATCACGCAAGAATCTTTGTCGTTGAATATGGCAACTGAAGAACCTTCCAAGGAAACGAAGGTTAGCGAACGGGGATGGTCACGATTCCAGCCGACCTCCGGCGTCGGCTCGACATCGAGGCCGGCGATAAGCTTCGCTGGGACACCGACGACGACGGGAATCTCTCTGTAGAGGTGGTCAAACAGCGCTACGGTGCGTTCGACGACTTCGAACCGGTTTCGATGGGTGGTGGCGGATCTGAAACGCACGATCTCGCCGGTCTCGAGGAAGACCCTGCGTTCTCGGAGAACAACTGATGGCGGTCGCAGTCGTTGATACGGGCGTTCTCATCGGGATGGCGGACACCGACGACCAGCACCACGATGTCGCCATGGATATCGTCAGGGAGATGGACCACGGCAATCTTCCGACTGGTCTGGTCACGAACTACATCGTTCTCGAAATTCTCAACTGGATCCACAATAGGAAACGCCACGGCGAGGCTGAAGAGACGTACGAGCGGTTGAACCAGTCTGTCGGGTTCGAGGTACTCCACGCGGCCCAGAAGGACTTCAACAGCGCCGTGAAACTCTTCAAGACCTACGACGGCCTGTCTTTCGGCGATGCGACGAATATCGCATACATGCGGCGGGAGGATATAGAGTATCTATACGCATTCGACGACGATTTCGATGCAATCGGAAGTATCACCCGGCTGGAAACACCGGACAACCCGTTCAAATAATCGTACTTCAGAGTATCGGACCTTGTTTAGACGCGTGAATTCACGGTTGTGAGGTGTTGATGCTGAGTTCGATGTTTCTGACGGCGCATTTCAGGACAAGTTCGCGGAACTGACCAAACCAGGTTCTCGCTCGAACGATCTCGCCGTATTTGCGTCGAAGCGCGAAAAACGTCGATTCGACGTTCGAGCGTTGATGGTGGACCGCATCATCTAGAAAGAATCTGTTGGCGCTACCGTGCCACCCGGATTCTCGGTGCTTGATTACTTTCTTGACGCCTTCTGAACAGAGTCTGTGGCGAAGGTGCCACTAGTCATATCCTTTGTCTGCGGTGAGAATGTTCAGTTTGTAGAGGTTTCGTTTGATCATCTGCCAGCCGATCTTGGAATCATGCGGTTGTTTCATCAAGCAATGTATGTCGAGAATCACACTAGTCTTACAGTCGATGAGCGCGGTCGTTTTTACAGCCTTGAACGTGTATTTCGTCCGTTTTGCGTAGTTTGGCTCGTAGCGACACGATCCATGCCGGTTGCGTCGATCGCTTGAGATTCGTCAGGTCGTGCAATTCTGCTGATAACCGCAACAGAACACGCCAGAGACGCATTTCTAGTTCCTGCTTGCGCGCACACACGGTGGTGAAATCAGGGAGTTCATCCATCTCTAGACCGGGTGTAGAGACGATTCTAGGCATCTCGTGGAGGCCATCGAGCAGCCGCCGATACGGATGGTCTAGGTGCTGCTGGAGACTGTGAATTGCGATAATTACCCAGTCTGCGTACCGTCCATTCCCTTTATTGACTGCTAAAGACGGCTCGCCGACGACGGTTTTTTGAGCAATCGAGACAACGCGTTCAGTGAAGCGGGCGAGTTTGCTGGATACAAACCCGTCTTCCCACTTCACTTCCTAGCAAGTTAGACATTTATCCACTCTTTCTATCGTCTAAACACGCTCGAATCCACCGATATTCTTTCTGCCGCTGCAGGCTCAGTATCTAACGAGGCTGCAAACGAGCTTGGGAAATACTCTTCGCGTCCAGACTCAACCCGATCGGGCACACAACCTTCTCGCACGGCTGATCCACCGTCTCTGATATATTGATTTACTGGCGCCAGAGACCAAACTCCAATGCAGCCTCCCGTCCGGGGCTTGAAAAACCGTCACGTGGGTTCGGCTTCGCTCTCCTGGTATGATTCTTGAGAGATGGTATCGGAGACTGTCCCGTGAGTGTGTGAATTGGGCCACTTGATTCAGCATTGCTACTTCAATGTCCCCGTGACCAGCCCATTGACCCACTGGCCATGGTGAGTTTCCACCGAATAGCCAGAGCTCCGAAGTAGATTCTCTATTGTCTCTACAGAGTCGTACTCTGTCCAGTCCTTTTCCTGGTGAGTCTCAACGATGAACACCCTCGGTCGCGCCTCAGTTTCCTTAAGGATCTGCAATTCAGCCCCCTCGCAGTCCATCTCAATTACGTCGAACTCTTCCAAGGCGTCTAAATCTACCTGTTCGACGCCATCGAAGTCAAAATCGCCACTTGGAGGGCCGACCGCTCCGTGCCTAATATCAACCCTGTCGGCCACGCCGTTTATCGAAATGGTTTCTCTCGCCTTTTCGAACCGTTCCTGATTCGCCTCGTAGGCAACCACACTGCCTGACGACCCTACAGCTTTTGCTGCCTCGACCGTCGAAACACCGAACCCAGCCCCAATCACCAGCACATCATCGCCCTCAGAGACATGCTCGCGAAGTTGCTTGCTGTTCGTTTCCTTAAAATTCGGAAGGTAGCCCTTCGTCCCGAATGGCACAATCCTATCAAACAGACGTAATTTATCATCCGCGACGGGGATTCCATTCCGCCTCGAATACTCCGACCGAGCAGGCAACCAAGGCCGCACCCGATTACGATACTTATCAGCAACCCACGTAAGTCTGCCCATGGGAATGCTCTCCAGCCTACAAGAACAAATACGTTTCCAACCACCACCCCACTTGACCGCGTCCGTCCTCAAAATCAGTGCCCTGGCCAAATCTACGTGATGTTGAAGTCCTCAGCGGTGGCCTGTCCAACTGGATCAGTAATCGTTCCTGTCCCGTTAAGATTCGTGGCGCCAGTCACGTTACCGCGGAGGTCGTTGTTAATCACGAGCGTCCCACTCGCGTCCGAGGTAGTCTTCACACCGTAATCTTGGACGCCAGTGCCAGTATCAGTCGCCCGAAGGCCCTGCACTCCGTTGTTGGTCGGTGTTGCGTTCGCGCCGGAATCCTCGATGCGAGCACCGGTATCCTCGCAGTCCTCTATCCGGCCGTCAAGCACCTACGTTTCGTTCGTGCCGCCAAGGATAATGCCGGCTGCGGACTGGTCGTCATCGGCAGTACTACCACATCGTGCGATGGTACCCACACGCGCCGTGTTCCGTCGCTGTTTTGCATTCGGAACCCCCATCGGAGTATGTCGAACGCACTTACGCGAAACTCACTGCCCTGCGGATCCGACGCCAAAACGCCCTCGCTGATCGTGTTATCCGAGACTGTCACGTCAAGCACGCTATCCTCCACACCCTCCCAGTTGACTGACCGCTCCGTGAAGTTCCCTCGCACTGTGCACTCGGTTTCGCGGATCTCGGTTGGCGTCGTATCCGTAGTGATGCCCTGGCAGGTGTTCGTCCCACCGATGACTGTACAGCCATCAACGACCATGCCGGTGAGGATGTTGGTCAGGAAGATGATGTAATTGTTCGACCGCGCGTTTGGATTCCTCGGACGGCAGTTTGAGATAGTTCCCCCGGTCGTACCGAACGCAAGGAACCCGTGCTTGTGCGGGTCGACAACCGTACAGTCAACGGCGGTCAGGTTCGTACAGTTGACTAGGTCCACGCCAACTCCTGGCGGGTCACGGATTTGGAGTCCTCGAAGCTCTCAACCGTCGCCCCGGCGCTTGATGAGTCCGCCACCGTTGTTCGCTCCGTTGCCGTCGATTTCCCCGCCAGTTGGATGAGTTGGGTTCCGTCGCCCTCGAAGCGAAGAACTTCCTGACCTGCTGCGGTGATAGTGCTATCTGCGACCGCTGCATCCGAGAGCCACAGAATCGTAACGCGCTTCGTGAACGTCTTTTGAGCGTCGACCGTGATGGTCCCGCCGTCTGGCTTGTCGATGACGACTGTGCCGCTAGCAGGGGCATCTGCGACAACGTCAGCAATCGCTTGGCTGTCACTGCCGTACTTCGAGACGTAGATGGCGTTGTTTAGTTCGTCTACACATATCGACTTGTGATTTGCACTCGTCGTTCTATCTCCAATCTCCTTATTGTTCACATCGTACACGGTAGTGCGGCCGTCCGTGATATTACCCACTTCTATAGGCCCGAACTCCCTTCGTGGGGTCCGCCCAGCTCCGCTCAATGCCGCCTTCGAACGGGTCCTTGCGGAAGACCCATAGCCGCGTAACGGGGTGTGTCTGAATCTCCTCTGCGAGTTCGAGAATGAATGTTTCCCCTTCGATACATAGGCTGAACGACACGCTGATGTGCTCCGTCATCGCTCCCTCGACACCTGCGACAATCGCGATGGTTTTATTCCACTCATTGCAGAGTAACGCAGTATGGACGACGTTCGGTCCGCGACTAGGTCCCTGCTCTCGGACAAGCCTTCGCTGGAGGAGGACCTAGAAGCGGTCCTCTCCGTGGATGCCGACGCCGACGGCTGGACGTTCGACGACGTGCCGCTGGACTCGGGGACGTTCGGTGAACTCGTCTCCCGGGGCGTCGTCACGAAGGATGACGAGGGCGACTACCGTGTCGCCGACCGCACGGCCGTCCGTGCCGCACTCGACGGCGACGAGGTTGTGGTAGAGGACGAGGGGGCAGGGGTTTCGCTTCCGGATTTCTCGTTTCCGACTATTGACCGGAACGCAGCGCTTGCATTGACTAGTGCGCTGGCGCTCGTCGTTGTGATGCGCTCTTTCTCGGTTCCGTCGGTGTTCCGTGGCGACGCGATCGTGCTCTCCTCGAACGACCCGTACTACTATCGATACCTCGTTGAACAACTGCTCGCAAAATCGAGCAATCCATTCGATTTCGATGTGATTTCTGGTTCACAGTTTGCGGCGGCCAAGGGTGAGCCTCTGCTGGTGGCGGTTCTTTGGTTCGTTTCAGCGCTGCTCGGTGGCGGACAACACATGTCAGGGGTGGTGCTCGCGCTGTATCCAGTTTTTGCCGCAATCGCCGTCGGAGTGCTACTCTACTTGTTCACCGTGCAGTTAACCGGCGATAGTCGCGTCGGTGTCGCGGCGGTCCTGATGCTCGCCGTGCTTCCAGACCATGTGCTTCGTACCTCGATCGGGTTCGCGGATCACCACGCATTCGACTACCCATGGCTCGTCCTCACCGCATTCGGGCTCGTACGCGCGGTTGAGTGGCCCGACGTGGATGGGGGGAACCAAGCGCTTGCTGTAGGTTGTCTCACCTTCGGCATCACGGGACAGGTCCTTGCCTGGGGGGCCGGCCCGCTTCTCATTCTCCCTATCGGAATCTTTACTGTGGGTTCCACACTCATGTTAGTCGCTACGGAGGGCAATCCGATTCGGTCACACACGCCGATACTGGTTGGAACAGGTTTAGCTGCTGGACTCGTTTGGATAGTTCATTCTGTGCTCAACTGGCACACCGACTTAGCGGCATCTACGCCAGCCCTGCTGTTCGTTGGTGTCCTTACCCTAACAGTATTGGCCGAGACATTCGTTTGGGCCGGGTTCTCTGTGCGGTCGTATATAATCGTACAGGTACTCGGCGGTGTGACCGTTGCCGGTGTTGTGTTTACTCTGTTCTCTGATTTCGCCCAGACTCTCTCAAACCGTGTCAACTCTCTGCTTGAAGCACGGGCGATTGCGGAGACGGGATCACTCGTTCAGGGAGATCTTGGGCTGTTTGTTTCTCCTATTTTCTGGTTTGGGCTTGCTCTCTTCCTCGCTGCCCCGTATCTGGTGTGGATTACAGTAAATGCAGTCCGACGACCTCATCTCACCTGGCTCGTTCCCAGCACGTACGCGTGGTTCTTCCTATTGCTCGCGGTGGTACAGGTCCGCTTTAGTGGTGAGGCAAGTGCGTTCGTCGCACTGTTCGCTGGAATTGGGTTTTTCCATCTTCTTTCAGTTGTAGACGTGACTGACACGGTGCCTGAAATTCTGACATCTCAGGGCGACTCTTCCCCTGCAGGGGACCGTAGAAGTTCCGATATTTCGATTCCAGATCGAACGGCGCTACGTTATGCTCTTGTTATGTTTCTTCTTGTGGCCAGCGTAGGCATGATCATCGCCCCTTTGAAAGTAGATTTAACCACAATTGAGAACGATCAGTACGAGGCAGCTACGGCTATCAGTGAGTCCGTGGATGAGCAGCGGTTGCAATATCCAGAGAGCTACGTTCTCAGCGAGTGGAGTCGAAACCGGATGTATAACTACATTGTGAGCGGCGAGTCGCGTTCGTACAGGTTCGCACGCAACAGATACCCTCCGTTTCTCTCTGCAACTGATCCGTCGAATGCATATGGCCGAATCAATAGAGTAGGTTACGTAATAACTGAGTCACGATTGATTTCAGATGGCATGAACGACTCGACGGTTGGTGTTCGACTGCACGAACACTGGGGAAGTGAGACGAGCAATACGGCTGGTTTGGGACGGTATCAGGCAGTGTACGCGAACACTGACGGTTCACTCAAAGCGTTCCAGGTTGTACCTGGTGCGGTTATCGAGGGGAACGTAGCGCCGGGGCAGGAGGTAACCGTCTCGAAGACGGTTTCGGTGAACGGGCACGAGTTCACATACGAACGGACTGTGACCGCAAACGAGAATGGTGCGTATCGGGTTCGAGTCGCGTATCCAGGCGAATATTCGGCGGAACAGGGGATTGTCGTGGTTTCGCCGGCAGCAGTTCAGAACGGGAGTACGGTGAGTTTTAATTCAACCGAGAGTAGGGGTAACTCTGTTGGTCTGGACTCCGATCCGGCCGAATGGGAGACCATCATCTCGAATTTCTTTGAATTGACGATGCAATTTTATAGTCCCTCGTGACAGGAGAAAACGGCGGTCTGTCTGTGGTTTCAAAGCATTTATATCAATATTGTAGATAACGGTATACGATGGACTCGGGGTTGCGGTATAGGTTAGTGAGCGTGGCAGGGACCGCGTTACTGACGGTGGCGGCTGTTTTCCTGACGAATCTGCAGACTGTCCACGAGACGTTCGCCATGATTCCGTTCTTTGGTAATCCTGCACCTGAGGTATTACCGGGTGGGGAGTTGCGATTCACGGCAATGACAACGCTCCTCGTCGTGCTTGCGGCGATGTGGCCGCTGTTCAAGCCACAGCCCCGGCGGATTCTGGACGCGATTCTGCTGACCCAGAAGCGTGTGTTTCTGGCTATGGTCCTTCTCGCGGCGATCGGCTACTTCAAATACTCTTACCGACTGCCTAGAACGACTCTCATGCTGACGACTGTCGTGCTATTTGTAGCACTGCCTGTTTTTGTCGTTACGATTCGTCGCCGACCACGTTCGAGCTCCCGGGCAGTCATTATTGGGGATGACCCTGAAGCCATGGACTCACTGCTTGCTGCGACTAATCTTCAGGTGATTGGGTACGTATCGCCACCGTCAGTGTACGCTCCGGAAGGATTCGACGGCCACACAGTTGAGGTCGCAGACGGTGGAAACGTCGAGAATAAACTCGATTCTCTGCCGTGTCTTGGGGGGTTCGCGAGGCTTGAGACCGTTCTTTTGGAGCATGACGTGGATACAGTATTGCTCGCCTTCTCCACCACCGATCGCGAGGATTTCTTTGGGACGCTGGAGTCCTGTTACGACAAGGGAATCAACGTGCTGGTACACCGAGACCACGCTGAACACGTGCTGACTGACGACTTTTCTGGCGATGATCTACTTGAGGTCGATCTGGAGCCTTGGGACTGGCAGGATTACGTGGTGAAACGGGTGTTCGACGTTGCCTTCGCAGGAGCCGCGTTAGTGGCTTTATCTCCTGTGATTTTTGTGATTGCGTTAGCGATTAAAATCGACGATGGTGGACCATTGCTGTACCGGCAGGAGAGGACAGCAACGTTCGGGGATACATTTACTATTGCCAAGTTCCGTAGTATGGTTCCGGATGCTGAATCGGAAACCGGAGCGAAACTGAGTGAGGAGGACGCTGGCGGCGTCGATCAGCGTATAACCTGTGTCGGACGAGCGTTACGTGAGACACATCTCGACGAAATCCCCCAACTTTGGTCGATACTGACTGGAGATATGAGCGTTGTTGGCCCTCGTCCAGAACGTCCGGAACTAGACGCAGATATTCAACGTGGCGTTGGTAACTGGCGTCGACGGTGGTTCGTCAAGCCCGGACTGACGGGCTTGGCGCAAATCAACGACGCGACTGGTTATCAGCCCAAACGGAAACTTCGGTACGATATTGAGTATATTCGTCGCCAGTCATTCTGGTTTGACGTGAAGATCGTCGTTAGGCAGCTATGGAAAGTTGGTAAAGATGCTGGTGACTCGATTATCGGGCGTAGATAGCTACGAAACCAATCAATTGACTCATAGAACACTCCTTTCAATTGAGCGGCTCTGGTGAATCACTAGATGGCGTCGACTTCGACCGTTAGAACTAGGGAAATGAAGCGGGAAATCGTCGATGCCTATGTCGAAGATCTCCCGCCTCACGAGCAAGGCGGTCCGGTTAGCTAAAAATGCTGTCGGTGGCCGAGGCGAAGTCGCCGCCCGAAGGGGGTGGCGGCTTCGCCGACTACGCGGTTGTGTCCCTGCACTGTCTACGGGTTTACCTCGACACATCCTACCGAGACGCTCTTGATTTGCTGAGCGAAATGCCACAAATCCTCGGGAGATCGGCCTCAACGAGGCCGATCTCCCACATCACTCCACGTTAGTCAAGGGGTTTGATAGATTACAGATGAAGATCTGGCGAGTGCTGCTCCGACTCTCGTCGGAGCTGCACGACCCGAGCGATCACGCCGCCATCGATGCCACGGTCTTCGACCATGAAACTGCCAGCAAGCACTACTATCGACGATCAAATTACCGCGTTTAATCACTGAAAGCAACAACTTTTGTCGATACAGAAACACTAGCCATTCTTGACGTTCACTGTACGACCGGCAAGCGTCATGACACCCAGCTCGGCTGGTCAGGTCGCCCGCGTTGCGGCGGGTGACCTGACCAGCCTCGCCGCTGACAAAGGTACGACTGGATGCACTTACGTGAGAAACTCAGAGAAGAAGGCGTGAGACCGCTGATCAAGCACCACATCTTCCGGTCCATCAACCACGTGCGAGTTGATGGGCCTCGCTACCGCCAGAGATCGATGTGTGGGACCATCTTCTCGGCGATTAAGCGCACGCACGGCGATGCCGTGCGTGCTCGAGCCTGGTACCGAGAATTTCGTGAACTCGTGCTGAAGTGTGTCGTTCACAATATCAAGCGAGCCGTGAGACAGTGAAATCAAGCGCCGTATAGCGATTCACTAGAGCCAATTGAGCATATTCTGGTTAAACCCCCGGCTGGGTGCTACAATAGTGTTTCTGGTGAACCCACAATGTCTCCTGAGCGCGGATGATCTCAACACAATTAATACCCCAAGGAGTACGAATAGAAACAGGGATACCAGTATTAAAAACCGCGTTACGAATACGAAACCTCTTTTCGCGTCCAGTTCGTCTGGCGGGGTAGAAACCTTGGTTTCCCCTGAGCAGTGAATATGAATGAGATTGCGTGTTGGCCCATGCGCTTTCGATGTTGCCCGATCAGTATCGACTCCGAATAATTATTTCAACCATGTTCCAATATACGATACCGAACCAGAAATTCCAGAACCTTATATGGTGGAAATCAATCGAAACTTGGACTGGAACTCCAAATCAAATCTCCCGGTTATATCAACGTAAAACGACAGTACATGCTGGCAAAATCGAGCTTTCCCCAGCAATCCGGTGTCGTAGATGGCATGGTGATCCCCGGCTCAGTGAGACAGTGGTTGGAACCTAACGTCGAAGATTCAGACCAAAATGACAAAATTCAATAATTTTGGGGGATATACCGGGAGGATGGATTTATGACCGTGTGTAGAGCCGTAGTTACACATGTTCGGACCCGACCAGAGGCGATGTCCGCCACATATTTGAGGCGTCTCTCTTCAAAGTCGGAGATAGAGATTCAATATAATGGTGTTCGCGTCCAGCCGTACTGCACAGCTGATAAGTACGTCGAGACCCATGGTAATCGGCAGGAAATCTCTGAGAAATTTTCACACCGAAATTACAAAATAACCACTACCAATGTTTGGGGAATATATACGCACCGAGATATGTGCGAGCGAAATGAGATAGACGTGTACACTGCAGTAGCTCAGTAATTTATTGAAAACTTACATCGATGAATTCAATTCAAATCCTCCTTAGTAGGTTTCGACCTTCCTCTTGCATCATGGATCTAAACACAGAGTCAATAATTGGTAATATAAATTGGAGTATTGAAAAATAATATGGCTGAAGAGAACGGCGGCCTAATCTCCGATTCGCTTGGTTCAATCAGTCAGAGTGCATCAATCTGGGGGATCGGTCGAATATTTTCTCAGCTTTCCACCTTTTTTCTTATCATCGTTATCACGCGGTCGCTCGGAGCTGACGGTTATGGCGTGTACGGATTTGCGGTGACGATAGTTACGACGACACTGTTCATCTCGCGAGCAGGTGTTGGACAATCACTGAGCAAGTTCGTCCCACTGTACGATAAGGAGGCGAAACAGGGTGAGCTGCTCGGGATCGCACTTGGAGTGTCTGTCTCATTTAGCTTCCTCGTGAGCGTTGCTTTGTTTTCAGCAGCTGGACCAATATCTTATTATACACTCAAATCTGATAGTTTTGTTCTCGTACTTCGAATTCTCTCCCTCAGTATCATCGTTCGAGCTGTGCTAAAGACAGTAACACACTACTTCAGGGCGCGTGATGAGATGGAGTACAACGTTCTCGTAAATTTCATTTCTCGACCACTGATTCAACTCATCTTGGTCTCCTCTGCTCTGTTGCTTGGGTATTCATTAATCGGTGTGGCTGTAGCGACATTCCTTGGATTCGTTCTTGCAACGGCCTTATCTGTCACGATTCTATTAGCGAAATTCAGGGTATTCCCAAAAGTTCCAAGATCTCGCGAATTAATCTCAGAGTATTTATCTTTCTCCGCTCCGATGATCGTTCGGGACGGTGCGTATCTCCTGATGCGGAATGCTGATACGCTAATGGTCGGGTTCGTGCTAGCGAATTCGTCTGCAGTCGGCGTCTACAAAGTAGCATTATATCTTACATTGTTCCTCCTTCTTCCACTTCAAGGTGTAAACCAACTTTTCGCCCCGATTGCATCGCGGTTATATGAATCTGGGGATATGGAAGCGTTAAGCTCAGTATATTCCACGGTGACTCGTTGGTGTTTCTCCCTTACCCTGTTACTTGCTATTGGTCTCGTCGGGTACCGACAGGAGGTGCTTGATTTATTTGGATCCGACTTCGTAACCGGAGGAGGTGTAGTTCTTCTCTTCTGTCTAGCTAGAATGGTGTCTAGTTCAGTTGGACCAACTGACCAGCTCCTGATGATGGCCAACCACCAGAGATTGGAGATGATAAACCTCGTTTTCTTTGGGATCCTCAACGTGGTTCTCAATTATTTATTCTTGCTAGAGTATGGGATCATCGGTGCCGCGTTGGCAACTTCGATAATCACCGTTCTTAACGAAAGTGCTCGAATGGCCCAGATTCGATGGCTCCTCGGGATTAACCCGTACTCCTCGACATTCATTAAGCCGTTAATCGCTGGCACTGCAACCGGAGTATCGGTATGGCTCTCGAAATTGATTTTATCCGGTATCCCACTCCTTGTTGGAGGTGCTATCATAGGCTGTCTTACGTTCCTTGTCGTGCTTGTGCTTCTGGGTTTGGAAGACGATGATCGTGTTCTCTTCAACAGCGTAAGCCCTGTTCGGTTGTAGCTGTCTAAGCGAATTCTACTGTGTCCCTATCTGGGGCGTCTCAAATTGCGAGGTCTGTGCATCCTTATTGAATCACTACAGATATGTATCTTGGGGCAGACAGATTTAGTTCATTAGAGACTACTGACTACAATAACCGATCTCTGATTCTGACGAACCGCTCCCTACCAATCAGACCTTTGACTGCTTTCAACGTTTTCCACCGTCCAACGGTTCGCAGATAATATCCTGGAGATGATTGCAGAATCCGTTCTATCTCCAACTCCTCGGTATCATTCCATACGTTCCAACGGCCGATGGGCCGTTTGGGTCGGATTTCAGTTATTCGTTGAGGCTCGGATGTAAGTAAGTACGTATACCCCGCATCCCAGGCGGATTTGAATACCGAACGGTCGTATGCACCCTTCGGAATGGAGAGCGCCTCGCATGTACCTATTCGGTCGATGATTGCTTGCTTCGACACACGAAGCTCCTTGTCGACATCGTCTGACGTGAGGAGATTCGCGTGCGTACACGTGTGGCTCCCGATGAGGTGACCTGCAGCGTTCAGCTGCTTGATTTCGTCCCACGTGAGATACCCGCTCTCGTTCACTCTGTCCGTGATTATAAAAAAATTCCCCCGGAAGCCGTACTCTTCTAGAAGCTCGGCCGCGCGCATTGCCGTTCTACCACCGTCATCGAATGTGAGATAGACTGCTTGCTTGGTCTGGGTTTCCGTCAGTGTTGATGGGGTGAACGGCGAGTCATCGATCGTCTCAAGATGTGTTCGAAAACGTTCCGGGTCGAGTTTGTATCGCCACGAACCATCCGTGACGACGCCCGATGATGCAGCGTTCTCCGGAGAAACGATGTCGTGATACAGGAGCGCTACGCTCGAATCGGGCACACCCAACAGATCAGTTAACGGATGAGTTGACATGGTCGATATCAAATTTATGTACTCGCCGTTTCCAGGTCGCCCACGCACTCAGTTTCGGCATTCCCCAGACAGCGCTTTTACGACCCGTCGTGTCCACTGGTGCTGCCGTTCCACGGTGGACTGAACGCAGTACGTCACCAACCTCTCCGAGATTTTCCGCGACAGTTTTCAATTGTATATAAATATGTTCGTCCTCTTTTGGATTAAACGCCGTCCCATTTTGTGCGTATATCTCGCCCGTGTCAATACCCTCGTCGATTCGGAGTAAAGAGTAGCCGACCTTGGTATCGTCCCCATTAGCGAGTGCCCAGAAACAACCATGCTGATTTCGATACTCCGGACAGATCCCTGGATGAAGAACGAATGTCCCGTGCTCCGGTGTTGAGAACACTCGTTCATCAAGCAAGATTCGACATCGAGCAAGCATAAGGTCAGGGTCGAGCTTGTGAAGCAGCGATACCGTTCGTTTACTGTTGGGGTCCTTTATCGAGTATGTCTCAACTTGATGGTCTGGATAGCGACCTCCTATGTCGTCGGTCAGTGAGCGAATTTTCTCATGCTCAGATCCAGAGAGGCGGTACCTGTAGTATAAGTGGAATGTGAGTGCGTCAAGCAGACCGACGGGACCGTTTCGCTGATACTCATGTCTGAGGGTCCCAAGTTTTCGTCGGTAGTCTGGCTCAATCACCAGCTCCGCCACCATATCTGTTCCATCGGCCAGCCAACGGCTGATGACGTCTTTGTCGAATTCACTGCCTTGGTGCCGTAGCAAAACAGTTTTTGGGAGGTCACCGGTTTTCTCTGTCGACATTCTAGGAGCTATCCTCTATGAAGCCTGTTGGCCACCGTCTGTTATATCGATTATCCATCGCCGTTTGAAGCGTTGTCTAAAATCATCACCTCCCAAGGTGGCAATCTTCGATGAAGTAGTTAACGTGGTGTGCGGTTGCTGTAGGTTTTCGCTTCGTTTGTCCGTGGGTTCCTAATTGTCCGGTCAGTTGCTATTGCCGCAAACACGAACATCGAGGCGAGTCCCGGTTCTGGCTGTGGTTACTGGCTGTTCGGTCTAAGTCGAATCTCTACGGCATTTCGAATGGTATATGTAACCTCTTGATAGAGGGGTTGGCACAACCATGGCTTCGCATGTGCTCTATTTTTGTTCTTATCTCGAATCTTCTATCAGGGAACACTATAATCGGGACTGGTATTCACGTGCGGGCTTGAGCAAGAAACGGAGTGCGATCTCCTCTATCCAGACTGAAGGATTGGAAGTGACCGTCGTTTCGCCTGTCGTCCCCGGTGGAACGGGCCTGGATACATACTCCTCTCAGGTCTTCCATGACGACGAGCACGACGTCGAGGTCCTCGTCCCACCGACTGCAAACGTATTCGGAATTACTGTAGTGAACCATGTGATTACAATCATTCTGACGCTCCTGTACTCGATAACCATCTACCAAAAATATGAGGGCGGCACATCTGTATCGTATAATTTCAGGCCGGAGAACGCGCTTCCGGGGCTGATAGGCAAGCACGGGTTCGGATTCCCCTATGTGATTCAGTATGAGGACGGGCTCTTCGTACACCGGTCAGCTCTCCGCCGAATCACCGCAAAACTCACCAAGAGACTCTGCAACGGGAGTCTTGATGGCGGTATCTGTACGAACACGAATCTTGCCGCGGTATTGGACACTGAAAACACCGCTATCGTCAGAGGCTTCCCCTCGATAGGAATGCCCGATACACTCCCGAACCCCGAATACGAGGAACCAGACAGGACTGTCGTTATGTTTGCCGGTCACTTCGATACGGTGCGTGGAATCGATCTGTTCTTGGATGTCGTTCCACAGATCGACAACGAAAACGTCGAGTTCTGGATATCTGGCACCGGCCGGGACGAGGAAAAAGAGCGTATACGTAATCGGGTCAACCGAATCAACGACAACCGGATAACGTACTTCGGGACACTGCCATGGGAGGAGTACCGGACACGCGTCGTCAGTGCCGACGTGCTCGTCAACTTCCAGTCACCAGAGATGCCCATAAGTACGTACACGTTCCCGTCGAAGCTCCTCGACTTTATGTCTGCAGGTAGTATAATCGTCTCCACCGATATGAGCGACCTCAGGTCCGAACTCTCGGACGAACTCATCATTGGGGGCAGGACAGAGCAGGATATCACATCCTCGCTTGATTCGACGATTGACCGCTGTAAAACCGGAAATTTGGACGTCGGAGAGCGTGCACGGGCTTGGGTCACGACGCATTGCACACACGAGTATGCGGGCGAACAGTTCGGTAACGTTATCGAGAGAGCGATGGCTAAATAATGCTTATAGTCTCCAGTATCGCTGTGATTGCTACACTGACCGGCACCGCTAGTGCGTTCGGAGCTACGACTGTCGGTGAGGACAGATATTTTACAGTGCAGTTCCTGCTCGTGGTTCTGCTTGTAGCTGCAGTGAGCTTTTCTCCCCGAATTCCCTTAGACTTTGGCCTACTCGGGAGCCGACGGCTTGACATCCGGATAGAGGATCTCCTGCTCGTTATTGTTCTGCTGTCACTCGTGTTCGATAGAGCTGCAGTACACAGTCGAATTCGCCTGACGAGATTTTTCACTGCGCTCTTCGCGTACCTTGCCGTTGCAGGACTTACTACTGTCGTCGGGATAACCCTCCTTGAACTGCCGCTATTCCGTGGGGTGTTTTATTTCTTGAAGGAGGTCGAATTCATCCTCATAGCAGTTGCCGTTTCAAACATTATACGTACTCGGAGGCAACTATACGTGTTAACTGTCGTCTTCGTTGGCTGTGCCTTGGTCAATGCGGGTTGGGCGGGCTACCAACTTCTGATGGACTCCACCGGACCACTATTTCAAACAATCAAACAAAGCGGGTACTACGGACGGCCAGTTGGTGCATCTGGAACCGCTTTGATTGGAGAACCATCGCGTCTCTCGAGCGGCGGCTACTATCTAGCGCCGCTGTTTTTGGCTTGTGGATGGCTTCTCGTTGGGCGGGAACGTAGCCGTTCCCTGTGGTGGGGAATAGGTGGTCTCTGCATCGGTATCGCGATGGTTGCTTCCCTGTCGAGAGCCTCGATATTCTCGGCGGTTGTTGCGCTCGTTTGCTTGACGTTGGTCGTCGATAGGCTACCGACTTATTGGCTTGTGACTATACCTGTTACTGGATTTGTCGCCTTAGTAGCAGTCTCTCCGTTTGTCCCCGTTGCCCGGTTTCGACCGAGCTACGTCCTTCAGAGTATCTTTACTCGATTCGAAAAGTGGGATCCAATCATTGCTAGTTTAGACAGCACTTCGTTCTTAGGTGCTGGTAAAGGAAGCCTCATCCCCGTCGCTGGTGTCGAGGAAGCCCACAATTTCTTCTTACGCGTATTTGTGGAGGCCGGTGCGGTCGGCGTTCTGTTGTTCGTCCTATCGTTACTGATGATTGCCAGAGCTGGCTACACGTTGTATCGAGGAAGCAAAGATCCGGTAGTCTCAGCGGTAGGCTTGGCAGCGGTTTGTGCCACAGTCAGTGTCTCTACGGCAGCGTTGTTTCAGGACGCGTTCATCAACGTAAAACTCGCTGAATCCTACTGGCTCTTAATCGGTGCACTCGGCGCGGCTGTTCAAATTTCGGAGTAGTTATTTATAGCCAAGATCTTCGAGCCGTTGCTCAACCTCGTCTGTCATCTCAACCTCCGCAACTTCGACACCCTGACTCGCTTCGATTTGCGCGAGTCTATCCTCGATTACACCGGAAAGTTCATTATGGACAGTGCTCTCGGTTTCGGAGACGTCTCTGTGTTCACTTGGGTCCGTTTGCCGGTCAAACAGTATGTCCTCGTCGGCATCCAGGTATCGGAGTAATTTGTACCGATGGTCGGCAACCATCGCCTTCGTTCCAGATGCTTGGGAGAACACCAGGCGTTCTTTCGGTTTATTTCTCTCGGCGTAGTCCAGCACTGACTCGCCGACACATCGGTCGGGTATCTCCCAGTCGTGAACGTCCATCAGTGTCGGCAAGAGGTCAACTGTCGAAACAGGTGTGGAGATGCGGTCGCCGTCTTTTGTCGGTATATCCAACGCAAACGGGATTCGAACGAGTTCATCGTGAAGTTCGTCCGGGTGCCCCCAGTAGTCGTGTTCGCCGAATGCTTCCCCATGGTCGGCGAGGAAGCCGACAACTGTCTCTTCCATCCCACAGTTTCGCTCTACTGCCTCTAGCAGATCGGCGAGACACTGATCGACGAACTCGATTTCACCCCGATAGAGCCTTCGCAGTTCGGCTGCCTCGGAGTCACTGAGCGAACTCGACTGTGATATCATCTTCTCTCGGACTTTGATTGCACGGTCGCGGTCTATTCCTTCGCTATCGGTCCCCTCATGAGGAACATACGGATGATGAACGTCCATGTAGTGGACCCAGAGGAACACTGGCCCATCAGTGTCGTCGAGCCAGTTGATGGCCTGCTCGTTCAGGTTGTCGGCAGGTACATATGGGGTTCCTAACTCCGACCCAAACGCGCCCTCGACTCGGGTCCGAACTGATTGGAGAATGGAGAAGAGAGTCGAGTCTCTGGAGAGGTTGTGTGCAAGGAACCTACGGAGTTTGGCAACCGGTGTCTGGTTATCCTCGCCACTGAATATCCGATCGAACCCACGACCATAATTAAATCGCGGACTCAGGTACGGGTTCGAATGAAACCCACCCGTCGAATACCCCTCCTCAGCGAACCGCTCGGGCATATATGGGCGCTTCTCAGACAGGTTTCGATAACCGCCGTACATCTCTGGGTAGGTCCCGGTCAGGATGGCAGGGAAAGATGCACGAGTGTATGGTGCATTCGCATACGCGTTTTCGAAGATTAGAGCATCATCGGCAATTGAATCGATCGCCGGTGTATCGGGAGCAGTATCGGAATCCATAAACCCGACATGATCCGCCCGCAAGGAGTCTACTGTGACGAGAACAACGTCCATATAGGGCAATTGCTTCGACGGAGTACTTGAATTGTTCGTCTCGATGAGTAAGACACACTGCTTGGCGGGGTCGCACAGATCCCGGAGTTCGTTGATTGCAATACTGGATTTGAACGAGAAATGGACGTTGTATATCTGTTTCAATCAGGCTGCCAAGGGTTCTTCGACACGATTCCCGAACCGAGACGACAGAGGGTGGTCCCTCGGCTGGCGATTGATTGGTTGGATCGTGCTCCTGAAGCTGCATCCTCGATTGTCGGATCGGTCATCGACTTCAGGTCCAGGGCCGATGGTACGCGTTGAAGACGGTGAAGCGGCTGATTGGGCAACAGAGGTACGAACGATTTCGCAGTCCGTTTGTCACTCGGGATCGACGGCGGTGAACCGGTGCGCTTAATCGGCTTCTGGGACAGGACTCAGGTAATGTTGTGGCTGATTGTGTTCTTCGTCGCCGCTGGGTTCCTGACGTGGCATTACATCCTGTATCCGGGAGTCCTCGCGACGATTTCACGGGTCGGTGGGTGGGATGGTCCCTCCTCGTTCGACGATGGCTCTCTTCCGGATATCTCCGTCATCGTAATTGCTCACAACGAGGGTGACGTCATCGAGGAACGCATTCGGAATATTGAATCAGTCGACTATCCCTCGGAGAAAGTCGAAATAATCGTTGCGTCCGACGCATCCACAGACGGTACCGTTGAACTGGCACGTGCCGCCGGAGCTATCGCATTCAACAACACACCGCATAATAAATCTAAGACCAGAAATATGGCCGTGGAAAGGGCCTCCGGCGAGATTATCCTCTTCACCGATGCAGACACGCGGTACGAATCGGACTGCGTACGACGCATCGTCGATCGCTACGCAGATCCGGAAGTTGGAGCGGTCTGTGGGACCTTACGCTCGGAGAGTTTCGACGACGGAGCGATTGGGCAGGGGATGGGGATCTACTGGCAGTGGGAACAGTTCCTCCGTCGGTGGCAGGGGGATCTGGGCCATCTCGTGAAGATGTCCGGCGCAAATATGAGCATGCGACGAGGGGCATTCGAACCCGTGCCGGAGGATGTCGACATCGACCAGAGTGCCGCCTTCACCGCGCTGCTGGGAGGATGGCGGTCGGAGTTTGCCCCCGGCGCGGTTGCGCGTGAGTGGTTCCCGGTGTCGCCGTCGGGGGAGTTCTCGACCCGGCAGCGATTGACGATCCGGGCACTGACTGCACTGTGGCGGTTCCGAGCGGCTTTTGACCCCCGCAGACCGCTGCTGGCGATGACGACGTTTTCGTACTGGCTGCTTCGATACCTCGTACCGTTCTTCCTCCTTCTCGTTCTGGTCTCGACGGTCGCACTGGCGATGACATCGACGGCTGCGTTCGGGTTTCTGGTTGCACAGCTTGGCTTCTACACCTTAGCGGCTGTCGGTTACGTTGCAGATAAGAAGAACACGGAACTACCGGGCGTCTCGTTCGCGTTCAGTTACTGCTGGGCGAACCTCGGGGTTGCGGTTGGAGTACTTCGATACCTCCGTGGGGAGCGAGTCTACGCGTATAGCTCGGTAGACTGAATCGGAAACTCGCTCGGCGCAGGGTTTGACAACCGGTCGAAAACACCCTGTTCATCTCCGCAGCTCGTGTTCAGCTACAAAGATAGTGGTAGCAGCGAGAGGTTCTCTGGAGGCACTACAGTCTGGAAGAATCGGAACGGGCCTGCATCTCGGATTTCTCTCCGATGTAATCCGGGGGGCGATACGGTAGATATCTTCCCGGAGATCCATCGGTCGGATTGCACCTGTGACAATCAACAAATATTTATCGCTGGTTACTCAGACTCTGAGTAACCATGTCGATTCTCGTTACTGGTGCCGACGGCTACCTCGGCTGGCCGACTGCGCTCCGTATCGCAAACCGAACTGACGACCGCGTGATTCTGGTCGATAACTTCGCACGTCGCCGTTGGGTCGACGAAATCGGGAGCGTAAGCGCAACGCCGGTTGCGGGCATTGAGACGCGACTCCAAGCCGCTGAAGAGACACACGGTCTTCGAAACCTCTCCTTCGTCGAAGGTGACCTGACGGAGAAGTCCTTCGTTGACGAGCTCCTCGCAGTCCACGAACCGGAGACGATCGTCCACGCGGCAGCGCAGCCCTCGGCACCGTACTCGCAGATCAACGGTGAACGGGCGAACTACACCCAGCACAACAACATGCAGGCGACGCGGAACCTGCTGTGGGGACTCGAGGAGCATGACCTCACCGACACGCACTTCATCGAGACCACCACCACCGGTGTGTACGGCGCGCCGGAGTTCCCGATTCCCGAAGGCGGTGCAGTCATGGAAAACCAGGGCGAGAGCGATGACGTTCCGTTCCCCGCGATGGCAGGTTCCTGGTACCACCTCACGAAGAGTCACGATGCGGCGAACATGCGCCTCGCCCACTCGCAGTTCGATATCCCGATCAGCGACGTTCGCACTGCAATCACGTACGGGACCGAGACTGAGGAGACGCGTGACGACGAGCGTCTGAAGACCCGTTTCGACTTCGACTACTACTTCGGGACCGTTGGGCACCGGTTCTGCGCGCAGGCCGTCGCCGGCTATCCTGTCACGGTGTACGGGAAGGGCGAGCAGCGAAAGCCGTTCATCAGTCTTGAGGACGCCGTCGAAGGCCTGGCCGAACTCGCGCTCACCGCCCCCGAGGAACGCGACGACGATGGGCTCGTCGTCTATAACCAGGTTACGCGCGCAATCAGTATCGTCGAGATTGCCGAGACAATCGCTGGCGTCGGCCAGGAGTTCGACCTCGATGTGGCAGTCGAACACTTCGAGAACCCCCGCGACGAGGACGAGGAACACGAGATGGAGATCGAGAACGAGCGTTACATGAACGTAATCGGTGGACAGGCTCAGACGTTCCAGTCCGGAGTGCGTGATATCCTCGGTACGCTCGTCGAATACGAGGACACCATCGAAGCCCACGAGGACCGGTTCCTGCCGGGCGTTCTCGAGGAATAGCCACGAATGCGGGTTCTCGTGACCGGCGGCTGTGGCTACATCGGGAGCGTACTCGTCCCGCGATTGCTGGCCGACGAGCGCGTGGATTCAGTGACGGTTCTGGATAGTTTCGACTCCGGTTCCCCCCGTGCTCTGTTCGGCACCGGTCTGGGAGCGAGCGACGATCTCCGATTCCGTCGTGGCGATATCCGTGAGTACGGCGATGTCGAAAACGTGATGCACGACATCGATACCGTCGTCCATCTTGCAGCGATTACGGGGGCAGCGAGCACGCACGACCGTCGGGATGAGACGTTCGCGGTCAATCTGGACGGGACGCAGAACGTCCTGACTGCAGCAGGGAAGTTCGACATCTCGAACGTCGTGTTCGCGTCGTCGTGTAACTGCTACGGTCGCGCTGCGAGTACGGACATCGATGAGATGACCGAGCCCGACCCATTGAACCCGTACGCGGAAGCCAAGTACGCGGGTGAAGCAGCGCTCGAGGATGCAATCGACGAGTACGGCTACGCGGGGACTGCACTCCGGATGAGCACGAACTACGGCTACTCACCGGGCGTGCGTTTCAATCTCGTCGTGAACCACTTCGTATTCCGCGCATTGACTGGCCGGCCACTCACGGTGTACGGCGACGGAACGAACTGGCGACCGTTCATCCACGTCGAAGACGCCGCTCGTGCATATCAGAGTGCAGCATTGGAGCCGAACGTCTGGTCGGAGTTCGTCTACAACGTCGGAGCGAACGACCAGAACTTCCAGATAGCAGAGATCGCGAAAATCGTTCGAGATGAACTCGACAAGGGCTTGGATGTGACGTACCTCGAAGACCAGCACCCGGGCCCCTCGTATCACGTAAATTTCGACCGAGTCGAAGAAATCGGGTTCGAGACGAACCACACCGTCCGCGACGGGGTTCGGGAACTCGCAAGACAGTTCAAGGAGAACGAACTCGGTGCGAACGTATGACCGAGCGAAATGATCCTCCCACTATCGCCGTTACAGGCGCTGCCGGATTCATCGGTAGCCGAGTCGTTGCCCTCCTCCACGAACATCACCCCGAGTGGGACGTGGTCGCGTTAGATAACTTCTACCTTGGCAATGTGCGGCAGATCGGTGAGACCACTGTACAGCACGTCGACATCCGGAATCGGAACGAACTCGAGTCGACACTCGAAGGTGCGGATGTCATCCTCCACCTTGCGGCGATCAGCGGTGTCGACGACTGTGAGAACAACAAGGACCGTGCTTACGACGTGAACGTCACTGGGACGAACAACGTCGCCTGGTTCTGCCGAAAGACTGGTGCCGCGCTTGTCTTCCCGTTCAGCATGGCAGTCCTTGGTGACCCGGACTCGTTCCCGATCGCGGTCGAAGATGACCGCGACCCGATGAACTGGTACGGCCATACGAAGCTTCTCAGTGAGCGGTCAATCGAAACGTTCGCCGAGGACTCGTTCCCTGCACACATGTACCTCAAGTCGAACCTGTACGGTGAACACGAAATTAATGGGCAGACGGTCTCCAAAGGCACTGTCCTGAACTTCTTCGTGAACCGTGCGTTCTCCGAGGAACCACTCACCGTGTATGAACCAGGGACCCAGGCACGGAACTACGTCCACGTCGTCGACATCGCTCGTGCGTACGTGCTGAGCACCGAGCAACTCCTCGATGCGCTCGATGCGGGTGAGACTGGCGTCGAGAAGTACGAACTCGCATCGAACGAGGACCCGAGCGTAATGGCACTCGCGGAACTCGTACAGGAGATCGCAGCTTCCGAGGCTGGGATCGATACGGCCGTCTCGCTCGTCGAGAACCCCCGCGGGAACGAGACCCTGGTTTCGGACTTCGAGGTCGACATTTCGCGGACGCGGGAGGAACTGGGTTGGGAGCCGAGGCACGGTGTCGAGGAGTCGATTCGCCGTCTCATTCGGAAGAAGTCGGAGTAACACCACTTCTCATCTGGGGACGAGTTCAGTCCGGGTACTCGATCACGGTGTCGTACTGCCAGACGAGGTCGAAGTACCGCTTCATTCCAGCGACGAACGATGCGTTCTCGGTGACTGCTGCCTGCCGTTTGTACAGCGGAATGTCCTCTTCTTCGACGAGGAGAACCGCTCGTCCCGAGTCGTACTCCATACTGGGGTCGGCAATCGTCCCACGCCAGGGAAGTCGTTCCTTGCTGAACCGCGTCTCGATTGCTGGATACGAGCCCGTAATTTCGTCGAATATCTCCTTTTGAACGTCTCGGTTCGAACTGTCGAGATGTTCTGGATATAAGAAGAGGATACTGACGGCGATGTCGCGGTCGAGCGCGGACTCGATACTCGGTCGCACGCTTTCGAAGTACTCGAAGCTCTTCGTGATGACACAGACCTGCTCCTCGGCGTCGTTGTAGAGAGCGCGTGTCTCGCGTTCACTGGGCGTGCCAACGCTGACGACGTGAAATAACTCTTCAGTCGGTGAGCGCTCGTCATCTGCGTCGGCAGCAAGCTCTTCGAACGTCTGAAGAAACTCCGGCCGAATCGACTCGATTGACTGTCGATACGTATCGAATTCCTGTCTCTGGTTCTCGATGGCCCTGTCGAGGATCTGACCGGGTGATTTCGACTCGTACTCCTTTGGCCGTCCGGGTATGATTTTAACATATCCTGCATCAGCGAGCGCTTCGAGCACGCCGTAGATTCGAGCCTTTGGAATCCCCGTCGCTTCTGAGATATCCGGTGCAGAGCTTCGACCAAGCTCGATGAGATGTCTGAGTGCGGTACGTTCGTACTCTGTGAGTTCGAGTTTGTCGAGGAGTTCGTCCGGATTGCTGTCTGTACTCATACCTGGCGATTAGAGGCCGGCTCGATTAAGTAACCCGTCTGTTGAACGATTGTGGACTCCAGTGTTCGGGGTCCCAGCTGTTTGGGTCTGTGCGACCGTTCTCGACCTTCCAAAATGTATAAATACGTTGTCTGCTTTGGGTTACTCAGTAAATGAGTAACCCAGAGCAAGACGAACGAGAGTGGGATCATCTTGATGACCTCGAAGACGGTGCTGGCTGTACGGAGATCTGGGAGCGACTGAGCGAAAATCGGTCCGAAGACGACTAAATTCTGCACTATTGTATCTGTGACTGGGCGACTCCTGCTGGGTCGATTCAGGATGGTTCCTTCCTAATCTACTGAGGGAGCTGCGTTCGCTGATACGAAATAAATAAAAAATCGCTCTGAAGTCACTAGTTGGGCCTGCGTCGGTTGGCCCCCTCCTGAGTTATCACACTCAAATACTGTTATACATATACGGTTTGCCCTGGAATGTAGGAGACGATATTCCGGAATGGTTTTGTCCCATTGTCGAACATCGTTTGGTGACATGGATAACAGAGGTGAAATCTATGCGTCTCATTGATGACGATGGCAACTTATTCGGAACTGTCAACGTAGTCGATGTGCTCGTGGTTTTGCTCGTTCTCTCAGTCGTCGTGGCTGGATTCGCACTTATCCAGGGTGGGGACCCACCTTCTGGACCGTCCACTGAAACCCGCTACGCCACCCTCGACCTCGGCACCCAGCCAGCGTACGTGGCGAACCTCGTCGAAGAAGGTGACAACGTCACGCCGAACGACCAGCAGGAACTCACCGTCACGGACGTGTACGTGACAGACGATGGGAGCAACAGGCGAGTACTGGCCCGGGTCGCTATCGATGGGCAACTCACGGACGAAGGAACCCTCAACTACAGAGGGGGGCCCCCACGCGTCGGTCGTGAGCTCACCATCACGACGTCGACATACAGCACCTCTGGGCGCATCACTGCAGTCGATGAATCGAATCCAGAACTCGATCTCCAGAACACGCGCGTACTCCTCGAAACAACGGTCACGGCTGACGAGGCGGACCGGATCGACACCGACGACACCATCACCCGGAACAACCGGACGATAGCCTCGATCGAGAGTTTCCGTCTCTACGAAACCGACGACCCGAACCAGCGTCGCGCCGTCGTCGTCGCGAACCTGCTCGCTCATCAGGACGGGGATACGCTCCGATTCGGCGTGACGCCACTTCGAGTCGGCCAGACCGTCCAGCTGACGACAGGCGAGTTCGACCTGCAGGGCACGCTCCTCCGGACAGGGGTCAGCGAACTCCCTGTATCAGAAACTGACGTGCTCCTTCGGACCGAACTCGACAGCGACACACTCGCACAACTCGAAGCAGGCGACGAGTACCTGGTCAACGACCAGACCGTCGCGACCATCCAGACCATCGATGCGTACGGAACCGGGGCGTCCGACCGTCGGCTCGCGTACATCGGCGTCACGTACCAGACGTATCAACCACGCGAAACCCCACAGTTTGCCGGCCAGCGCGTACGTGAAGGAGCACAGCTCCCGTTCCGGACCGACGAGTACGAGTTCCAGGGCCGTGTCGTCCGCGAGAACGCGCTCGAACAGCGCGGCACCGAGACCACGCGCGAGGTGACGCTCGAACTGGAGAACGTCGAACCCGACGTGGCGAACAGCGTCGAGGCGGGCATGACCGAACAGGTCGCAGGTGAGACGATCGTGGACGTCTCGAACGTCGAGGTCGAACCGGCACAGGTCGTGCTCACGAGCGACGACGGCAACGTCTTCCTGCGGGACCACCCGGTGAACAAGGATGTGACCATCACCGCCGACATCCAAGTTCGCGAGTCGGCGAGCGGAATCACGTTCAAGGGGACGTCGCTCAGACAGGGCGAGACTGTCTTGTTAGATTTCGGAACAGTCATCATCCGCGCGACCGTGGTGTCCGTGTGAACGATGGGTGAGGACGTGGTCGATGGGGAGGACAGTGGCTCGGTGTCCGTGAAGGCTCGCCAGCTCGTAGATGGGTCACGGACGATCGCAACGCTCGAACGAGTCGCTTCGGTACTCTCGAACAGGGCTGAGAAACTCGGGACGACGGTACGGAACTCGTTCCTCTATCGGTGGCTGACGAAGGAGCCGGAGCCCGACGTCATCGTCATCGATCTGCGGGAGACGTACACCGTCGGCCCGTTCATCAAGCTGCTCGATGCCGTCATCGACCGTCTCGACCCGTACTGGCAGGGGTCGCGACTGAGACAGGGTCTCGTCGCTGTCGACCGTGGGATCGACAGGGCAGCTGATACCCGAATCGGGGGACTCGTTGCGAGCGCGTTAGCGCCTCCCGAACCTCCGGACCAGAATGCGGAACCAGCACAGCACCGCGACGAGGATGAACCCGCAGACGACGAGAACCGGGACACCTGACCGGTAGCCGATTGAATTTTCTCTCGAGAGGATTGCGACCAGTCCCGCACGCGAAATCCGCCGCAGGCTAGCCACCTAGACCCGAATGTCATGGTCTCACCTCCTAGTGGGGGTGTATGGTTGCATCCAACCGACCGGCAACAGACCCGTTCCGAATCGACCACCAGCACGAAGGGGGTGACTGACTGTGGCGATGGACGAAGGAACGACCACGAAGTCGACCACCACGACGGAATCGGGGCTCGAACCGAACGTGGCGGGAGCGGTCGCGTACCTGTTCGGTTTCATCACAGGCGTTGCGATGCTCCTCATCGACGGGGACAACGAGTTCGTCCGCTTCCACGCGATCCAGAGCATCGCGTTCAACGTCGTCGTCGTCGCGGTCTACGTCGTTCTCTCGTTCGTCACGCTGTTCCTGTCGTTCCTCCCGGTCGTCGGTGACCTGTTCTCGTTCCTCTTCGGACTGTTCTACCCGGTCGTCGGGCTGGTGACGTTCCTCGTCTGGGCGTTCCTCCTGTACAAGGCCTACGAGGGCGAGCGGTTCGAGCTCCCGGTCATCGGGTCCATCGCAGCCTCGCAGTAGCCCAGGCCACCAGCACTCGGTTCCCGGCAACGGACGAACGACAACATACTTTTACCGACCGTCGGGAGGACTGGACGAGAACCTGATGGCACGACTTCGTTTCCCCCTGCTCCCGAAACCGCTTCGCTGGCTCGGTGTCGTCGGTGTCCTTCTCGTCATCGTCTACTTCTCGATCGTCACCGTTCCGCCGAAACCAGCCGGAACAACACCGTTCTGGGACAAACACCTGCACTTCGTCGCCTACGCCGGCCTCGCACTCGCGCTCGCCTACGCGACAGCCAGACGACGAGACCAGCCGTACCGCAGAGCAGCCCTCGTCATTGGCGGTGCGGTCGGTTTCGGCGTGCTCATCGAACTCGCGCAGGGGACCCTGTCTTACCGCACCTTCGGCTGGGGCGACCTGCTCGCGAACACGCTCGGCGCGCTGCTCGTGAGCTTATGGTTCGTCGTGGAACGCAGAATCAGGTACGTCAGGGCACGTCGACTCGTCGAAAGTGGGATTGGGAACGGTTGAGGTCGACGTCTGTGGGTGAGTACGCCCCGTCGACAGACCCAGATAATTCAAGACTTTCAAGGCTCGACTGGTAGTATGGCAATCGTCCTGGATCCAGCACACAGCGACGGTGCGCCGACGATGGAAGGGACGGGTATCCGTGTGGAGGACGTCGCTTCGGCGTACGAGCACAGCGGCAAACGACCCGGACGAAATCATACAGCTGTATCCAGACCTCGATCTCGGCGACGTCCACCGGGCGTTGGCGTACTACTACGACCACATCGAGGACTTCCGATCATCTTCTTTTGAGCCATCTGCAGTATGAACAGAGTGCTTTACTGCGACGAAAATATCTGGATTCCTGTTATGGGTGAACCTCGTTGACATGGAAGAACGGTCCCAGGGGCCCTCAGAGTTCGCAATCACAGCTGTTTTATTATATAGTCGACAATAACTATCCTCTGTTTTGTTCGATGCCGGTTTCTTTCTCGTCGAAAAGAGGAGTTTGAACATCTGGAATTGAGGTATGTTCTTTGGGTGGCACTTCGGCTTGGAAATGTGGCAGTAGTCCTCGATGTGACTCATTATAAATTCGACCACATCTTATGGAGAATATAAAAGGTTCCAAGATTATACAAAAAATAGAAACCCAGCTGATTTCATTTACTCTAACATCGCACTTCTAAACATCACTCGCCACTGACCTGATTATTTGTATCAAATTCGTCTTTGTAACGTTATTATCCTGTTCAGCGTAGTTAGATTTCTTCGGCTAGTCATAGCGGAAAATCCAAGCGGTTCTCTGCAACTACTTCCTTGACTCGTTCGACAAGCTACCAGCCGGGATTTATACTACTCTCGATCAGCTTACTATTCGAGGGGCAAAAGCTGCTCTTAAACATCGCTATAGGCGACCCTAACCCAGACATAGACTCAAAAGAAAGCTTGATACCCGTACGCGGGACACGTCCGCTATGAGAATCGGCATCATCGGCGGCGCAGGTCACGTAGGGCTCCCCATGGGCCTCGTGTTGGCCGACGCGGGCTTTTCGGTCACACTCATCGACACGGACGAGGAACGACTGCGGACCGTCGAGAACGGCGAGATGCCGTTCAGCGAGCCTGGCGGCGAGTCGCTCCTCGAATCGGCCCTCAACGCTGGACGGCTCGATACGACGACCGACGCAGCCGTGACGGCGGACTGCGACGTCGTCTTCATCGTCATCGGGACGCCCATCGACGAGCACCACAACCCGCAGATGGACGTGCTCCTGGGAGTCGTCGACGAGGTCGTCGACCACATCGAGGAGGACACGCTGCTCGTGTTCCGTTCGACCATCTACCCCGGGACGACGAACATCGTCTGCGACCGGCTCGAGGACGCGGGCCACGAGGTCGGCGAGGACGTCTATGTCACCTT
>NZ_JANHAU010000008.1 GCF_024464185.1 Haloarchaeobius salinus | reverse complement strand
GGTGTTGCCTCGCGCTCCACAAAACCTAACTCAATCTGGTCGGTACATCCGTTGAGGCTAGCGTTTTTCGACATGGACACTCAAAAAACGCTACGCCTCACTTTTCAATCCTTATCTGAACACCGCCGACGAACGTCCCCTGTCCGCCCCTCACCGCAACCAACAGCCAGCACGGGAGAACGTCAGCAACGAAGAAAGACCCACGAACGGACCCCGGCGAGACCGCATCAGGGTAGTGCCAGCTGATGGCCTCAGCCCGTACCGCTGGGCCACTCACAGCTTCGGCATGTCGTCGTCGATACTGCTCTTCTCGTCCGACGACCCACCGATCCCGGCAACTCCAGAGCTCTCCTCCGAACCGTCATCCTCGGTTTCCCCGGGGTCATCATCCGTTTGGGCGACCTCGTTCTTCACCGACGATTCGAGCCGGTCGAGTTCGGTGAGGGCGACGGAATCGTCGACACGTCGGCGAGCCCGTGAGAACGCTGGCTCGATTGCGTCCCACGACACCGATTGCGGCCGCCTGAAGTAGACGACGGTAGCTCCCAGGACAGTCCCCGTAAGCCCGACGAGACTCAAGACCGTCGGGGTAGCAAACGGCCCGGTATCACCTGTCGGCTGCGCACGCTCGTGCCACGGATTCGCCGCAATGTCGGCGGTCGGTTCGTAGCGCTGGGAGAGCCGTTGTCCCCGCTGCGTGTAGGCGACCGAAATCCGCGCTGCGTCGACTGTGGTCGGCTCGAGCGTCTCCACCGCCACCTGGAACTGGATGGTGATGGTCTCACCGGGGTCCAGGCGCTCGATCTCGAAACCACCTCTCCTGACCGGCGTCACGTTCACCTCTTGGTTGCTCGGTATGATCGTTGTCCTGAAACTGTCCGGAACGACGAGTGTCTCATCGGCCCGTTCGACATCAATCTGGACGTCACGCAGCGTACTGTCTGTGGCAGCCACGGTCACGTTCACGGTGGCGGTCTGGGCCGGGGACGAGGGGTCGTACTGTGCCGAGACGTTCACCTCGTCCATGGATGTGTCTGACCGACCCTCTGTGGTATCGGCTGCGACGACACCGCCGGCCAGGAGGACGACCAACAGCGCACCCGCCACCGTGAAGCGAGTGACAGCTCCGCTCATTGGTCGCCTCCATCCTCGACGAGCGGTCCCGACTCGGGGCGTTCGCCCGCGATACCTTTCGAGGGCGAGGCGTCCAGCGGGTGGTTCGACGCGAAGAGTTCCGGATAGGCGACACGGGATTCCAGGTCGACTGGTTCGCCGAACAGATCTTGGAGACTGCCATCCTGCCACTCTCTCGTGATGTGGTGGTACTCGGACGCGTTGTCCAGTCGGATCTCGTCGAAGAGCGTCACCAGCGTGATCGAGAACGGCGAGTCGACCTCGTCGATGGTCAACCGTCCCCGGATATCTCGTCCGGCCAGCGTGGTCCTGACTGCGGACTCGGAGAGGAACTGTCGGTTCTGCGCGTTCGAGATGGTCGCCAGGGTCTCCCCCGGGTGGTTGTGGCGTTCGATATTGTCCTCGAGTGGCTCTTCGAGTCGGTTCTCGAGGGCGTAGCGGAGGTGTTCGACGAGTGACTGGTGGTCGATCACTTGCGCCTCGACGAGCTCCGTGAGGTCCGAGGCCGTGGTGATGGTCTCACGGCTGACCTCGTCGAGTGCGTCGACATTGAGGGGAAGCTGTGCGATTCGGCCGTACGAGCCGTCGAGCAAGGTCTCGGAGATGCTCTCGATTGCCTGCTCGCGATCGGAGATCCGGTTCTGTATCTCCGACTGCCGGGATTGCTGTTCTTCGAGGTCGTCCTCCAGGGTATCGACATGGGTGGCGAGCTTCTCCTCGACGTCAGCCAGGCATTGGTTCGTCAGCGTCTCCAGCGCGTCCTGCTGGTCGACGTACCGATCACGGAGTGCTCGCAGCTCCGCCAGCACGTCCTCGACCTCCTCTTTGCGTTGCTTGAGGGACCGGCGCTTCCTGAAGTGGTAGGACTTGGTGTCCTCGATTCGTGCCTCGATCGTCTGGAGTGAGTCGGTGAGATACGGTTCCAGGGACTGTTCGAACACCTGAACGGGTGCGTCGCTCACTCGATCGAGGGAGACGTCCACGTCATCTGCGTTCTTCTCACAGATGTCTTCGACGCGGCTCTGGAAGCGATTCTCCGCGATGCGGTCGTGCAGCTTCGAGCGGGCGAGGGTGAAGAAGACGAACTGCGCGATGTCCTCGTGTGGCGTGTCGTCGTCCCCGGCTGCACTCGACTCGGACACGGCCGACGCGAAGGTCTTTGCTTCGCTAGTCAGCGTCGCGGCCTCGGCCTGCTCGAGGGCCACTGCATCGAGACGTTGGCGTGCCCGGTCGAATGCCGAGGCGACCCGTGAACTGACGACCGTGATCTCCTCCGGGCTGGGTTCCTCGGTCACCGCCATCTCGTCGAGGGTTTGATACCCCTGGATTCGTTGCTGGAGGCTGTCGATTCGGGTCTCGACCTCGGTCAGGGTATCGCGGAGTTGGTCGAGGTGCTCGGTGATGTCGAAGTACCGCTTGGCGTCGTCGATCGGGGCTCGGACGTCGACCGTGTCGAACGTGTAGAGGCGTTCGGTGAGCACGTCTTCGAAGAGGTTCTCGATGCCATCGTCGACGAGCGTGCATCCCACCACGACCGACGAGATGGCGTAGTTGACGCCCTCGATGTAGCTGTTCGTCTCTTCGCCACCGGGAGTGGATGCGTCGCTCCGTTCTTCGTCGACGGGCATCACGAACAGCGCATCCAGCGGGGGAGAGTCGCAGGTGAAGGTGTTGGTGCGGAGTGCGGACACCTTCGTCGGGTCCGGAGCCGCTGGCATGTTGACCTCCATCGGATACGAGGCCTGCATGTCCTGTTGGAGGGTATCGAGGTCCAACAGCGACGCCATCTCTCGAAGGACGATGTTCGAGTTGAGGTAGTAGGCGGGGTTGGGACCAGGGACCGTCCGCTGTGGGAGGCTGAGTTCGGATACACAGGCGATGCCGAGGAGACGCGCGTCGACCTCGACGTTATCGGCGATATCTGACACTATCTGATCGAGCATGACGCTCATCAGTGGATACATGCCAGCCCCTGTACCTCCTGCGACCGACGCACAGAGCCAGACGGTCAGCTCGTCGTCCTGCGTCGTATCGATTGCTGATCGGATGGTCGAAGTCAGCTGGCGGTAGATCCGGTGACTGTGGTACTCGAAGTAGAACCGACCGTTCTTCGGGTCTCGCACTGACCCCTGGTTGGCGAGTTCGAGGTCCTCGGACAACCACTTGATCGACCCGTTCTTCTTGAGGCGGTTGAATATCTGCCCCATCCGGTTGTCCTTCTGGAGTTGCAGTACCTCAAAGTCCCGCGGGAACTCGTCGGTGGGTATCGAGCCGCTGTCGATGACTGCGAACTTCCAGCGGTCGCCGACGCCAGCGTTCGAGACCCGTCTATCGACGGTCTGTGCAGCACGGTAGCCACCGGTGCCGACGGACACGAACACGTGCTTCCTCGTTGTTTCACTGGGCATCTTCGGATACACCTATAATAGCAGACACCCCAATGTCTGACTCCCACCAGTTGCCGACTCGGTGCAGGTTTGGTTCCGGGCGCTGGTGCAGTCTGTAGTGGCCCGCTAGGATAGATGCGACTGGAGCGTGCTGCATCGGGATGATGGGTACCCCGGACCGAGCGTCTTGGTCTGTTGCCTGCAGGCGTAGGCCGAAGTCGGCGTGCTGGTTGCGTACGTGGGTCCGCAGCGGTGTGTTCGGTGCCTGCCGGGGTATCGTGAGTTGAGTCTGATTCCGGTCGACGTCGAACTGGCTGGAATGCTGTCATTATGGTTCGTGAGTATCACGGAGGAGCGGGTCACCCTGCTGTGGCGTTCGGAAACCAGACTGGGTGGTCCGTCGGTAGGGGTCCCGCCCAACGGACTGGTCGCCGAAACAGTGATTGACCCTACACGTCCCAAACGCTTATTTCAGTTCGATTGATGGTTCCCACCATGCTGTTTAGAGTATCTCAGGACGATGTCGGTCACGCGTCATCCCATGCCGGATGGGAGCTGCCTCGGGTGTTCTGCATCGCTCATGCAGAGTGACCAAGCACCCTATCTCGACTCCGACCCCGATCCGCTGGCAGTGTTGTCCCACCTCGAAGCGGCAATCGAACACACTGCCCCCGAAGCCTTCGACCGTGAGACGGATGACGTCTCCGCGAGCGACCGGATGGCGGCCACCGGAGCAGTTGCTACCACGGCCGCAGAGCATCCGATCGCGGCTTCACAGTGCACCCCCCAGCTTCTCACAGCACTCACCCACGTAACCACTGTCACGGGGGCCGAGGCCTCGCTCACGCACGGGGAGCGCCAACGACTAGTACGAGAACTTTCTGGGGCCCTCCGTGACATCGCTACTGAGACCCCATCAGCGGTCTACGACCACCTCACCGATCTCCGAACGCTCCTCGCAGCCGACGCCCTCGAAGCGAGAGCTGTCGCAGCAGAGGTCCTCGCGCAGGCGGCCGACGAGTATCCCGCCCAATTCAACCACCCCGACGCCGTCCTCCGTGCCACACTTGACGACTCCCTTGTCTCGGTACAGAGACACGGCACAGACATCGCCGCCGCCCTTTGTACGGAATGGCCGGCCGAGGTATCCGAGAACCTCCCAAAACTCATCGACCTGCTCGACGCTACCGACGACGACCTTCGACGGAAAGCGGCAAACGCAATCCACGAGCTCAGCATCGTCACTCCCAGTCGCGTGGCAGAAGACACAGACGCCTTGGGAGCTCACCTGCGCGATAGCGATGGCCGCTTCCGCTCCCTCATACTACTCGTCTTCCTCGAAATCGCAGAGATCGATCACGGATCCATCTGGAACTACGTGGACGATCTCGGATGGAATCTGACGCAGAGTCACGAGATCGCACGGGAGCGGGCAGGCGTGTTGCTCTATCGACTCTCGATTCAATCGACCGAGGAACTGCCGGCACTCGTCGACATCCTCGGGACCGCGCTCGAAGTCGAAACCACCGAAAGCCTCTCCCTCCCAGTACAGCAGTTGGCTACCAACCATCCGGAACCCGCCACGGAGCTGTTCGACCTGCTCCTCCAGGAAGCCACAGCCGAGGATTGGGAGCTCGACACACGCGAAGACTTCATCATCGCAGCCTACTGGATTACCGAAGCGACGGACACAGTCCCAGCCGAGGAGACGCTTGAGGCGCTGAAACCTCTTCTCTCGTCCGAGCACGCAGCCCTCCGTGCGGCCGTCGCACTACTATACTTGGAGGTTCACGAGGTCGCCCCGACGAAGGTAGAGAACACTCTTCGCGCTCCCGATGATACGTCGACCGAGGACCTCACGAAACTTGCTTGGATAGATACGGCCGCGTTCGACGAGCAAGCGACGGTGCCAGTACTGAAACAGATACAATCGCAGGCTGAATCGAAGGTCGGTGAAGTTGATACGACACCGCCGGATACAGCGGACCTGATCGAACCGAGGTACAACTTGGCGCGAGAGGAGAACGCCTCGGCGGTTCTAGAACGTGCACTGGAAGCCATACACCGTGAGGACCGGACGGTGCTTGCTGAGATCGAAGAGGTCGTCTCGTACCTCGGCCGTAACTCGAGAGTCACGCAGCGTGTAGCCATCCGCGTCTTCTACCTGGCGAGCCTGAAACACCCGCAGCAGGCCGCTCGGCATCTCGGCGAGGTGTTGGAGCTCACCACCAGTCCTTTTACGCAGATTCGGAGATACGCCGTTCGGGTAGTCTTGCTCCTGGTCGACCACAATCCAAAGCCGGTCATCGAAAACCACGAGCAGTTCCTCGAAGGGGTCGCACACGAGGATAGACTCACCAGACAAGCAGCGGCGTGGGTCCTGATTGAGATCAGTTCACGTGAAACGTCCGGCCTCGCGGCAGTTGTCGACCAGTTGATCGCAGCAATCGAGACTGACTACGTGCTGAGTAGTTTCGTGGTTGAAGTTGTTCTAGCCGATATCGTCGCCGCGAACCCGGAAAGTCTTCAACCACACACTGGGCGGCTGCTAGAGAAATTACAGTTGGAGCTCCGTGCCGACCCCGACGAATTCGAGACAATCGAATCACTGGTTGACCCAGAGATCACAGAGGCCGAAGACCAGATGTCCCTGTCGCTGGTCCCCATGCAGGAGTTCCTAGACGACCAGAACCGCATCGGTGAACGCCCACTGATGTATGTCCTTCTGTCGCTGTTCTTGTTCGATTCGTCACTTATCGTGAAACATAGTGGCGGCATTCGTGACCTCCTGGGCGGGAGTGCCAGAGATACAAAACACGGGGTATGGCTGATTGGGCTCACTGCCAGAGCGGGTGAACCGGGCGTGGAGGAATTCGTCGAGGACATCTCGACATTACTGCTGACAGACGACGCACTCGACCCAGTAGTGACCGATGAGCTCGCCGACTGTCTCGTCTCCGTTACTGAGGTCATCCCGGCTGCATTCGTCCCGTGGCTGGATGAGCTGATATCGCGACTCCTGGAGATCGAAGAGACAGCAGCGACGGGCGCAGCCCACCACGACCTCGTGACCGCACTCCTCAGACTGATCTCGGCGTGTCTCAAGGAGATGAACCCGGAGAGGTATCCAACCCCAGACCGGTTCCTTGCGTTTCTCAAGTACGACGACGAGGCGGGGAAACACGCAACCAGTATCCTCGGCCGGTTAGTCGAAACCTATCCGTCAGAAGGTGTCGAAGCACGGGAAGCAATCGTCGAATGGTGTGCCAGTAGTCAAAACACGGCGGACTTGGTCGGGGCCGTCGAGTTCCTCACCCGGACCGGCTCGGTGTCGACACTCAACGAAACCTTCCACACTACTCATGAAAGCTGAGGACCCGCGCCGAGCGGCTAGAGATCTCGCGCTGCAAGCTTCGCGGAGTCCCGACCTTTCCCAAGCGGAGCTACAGGAGGCATTCGATCTGCTCGAAACCGACCTCCGCGGTGATTCGGCGTTCGAAGCCGTTGAAATCCGGAAGTATGCAGCGGAGGCGATTGTCGCAGTTAGCTTCGAACATCCAGCGGCCGTCACGGAGTATACTGACCGACTCATCACGCAGATCAGGACGCAACAGGAGGTTCTGAGGCAGTCTCCTGTCCTGTACGAATCGACGAGTCTCATCAGCAGCCTCCTCAAGGTACAGGAGTCCCTGCTGCAGGCCATGACCGAGGTTGCTCGCACAACGCCCGCTGCGGTCCGGGAGTCTATCGAAAGCCTGTTCCCGGTCTTCGTAGAGGATAGTATGTACCCCGGGCTCACCTCGACGTTCCTCAATCTAGTCGACGTCTTTGTCATCAGTGAGGAGAACGTGGTCGATATCGAACCGTCGCGATTCTGGAGCCTCGTCGGCGCAGGCGACGAGTCACTGACTGCAAGCGCTCTCAATCTCCTCAAAAGTCTGCACGAACATGGTCGCGGGAGTGTCCTCTCGGACGAGCAGACACTCGCTGAGCTACTCGAAACGGGGTCGCCATCGGGGCGACGTGCCGCAGCCGAGTTGGTGAAAGTCGCTGTCGCCGAGTCTGACCCAGGTGGACTGCAGGACCTGCGGGAAGCACTCGAGGCGCAACTCGGAGCCTCGAACGTTGAGATACGACTGTCCGCGCTGTTCGCACTGTTTGTCTTTCCGAACGTAAGGAAGTCGTCGTACGAACCAGAGATCGAGAGTGGGCTGGCGGCAATTGCAGACTCGGACCAGGAAACGCAGAAGGCAGCTGTGGACGTGTTCTCGGACTTCGCGGACGTCGCTCCGATCACGCGAGTACCAATCGAACCGTTGGTCTCGTTGCTCTATTCCGACGATCGAGTGACCGCGAGCTCGGCGAGCATTCTTCTGGGGGAGATTGCGGAACGGCAGCCGGAGAAGGTGGCTGCGTATCTTGACGAGCTCGCAGAACCGATTGCCAACAGTGGCTACAGCAAGCGCAGTAAGTTCACGTCACTCTCGATCATCTACCTGTTGGCGATACAGGAGCCTGCGGTGGTCGTGCCAGTCGTCCCGACTGTCGCAAGTGAGATCGGCGGGAGCAGTGCCATGCATCAAGGGCATCATCGCCGCGTGAAGTCCCATACCGACCTGTATTCGCAAGCTACCGGCGCGAATCCACAAATCAAACACAGCAATGAAACCCTCCGTTCATCACGCGTCTTCTCCTCCGCGGTCGACCGATCCGACCTCGACGTCGGATTGGACCTGCTCCCGGAGAATCTCGCCGTCCGAATCCTGTTGCGGGTCTCCAAAGACGAGAGTAAAGCGGTTGCGGAGGTGTCCTCAGAGATCGTGTCCGGCCTCAACTCTCCTTCCGAGAAAATCCGGGGTACCACGATCTCGATACTCAATTCGATCACCGAATCCCATTCGCATCGGGTCTCTCCTCATCTTGGATTTATCCTCGATTCGATCACGCAATCTAGGGGCGACCGCCAGACGTTGGACCAGACGGACCTTCGTGGACTCTTCGTCATTTTCAGGACCGTCATCGACTCGTCTGAAGCGTGGTGGTTGTCCTCCCGCGACCTCGACAAGTTCTTCGTACTGCTTGACGCCGAGTTCGACGACAGTGTCGCATACCCGGGCCTTGGCAGACGACTTGCGCTCCGTATCCTGACGAGTCTGCTCTTCCGGTTGCTCATTGAATCATCGACTCTTGGAAGTAGTCCCGGCGACGAGGCCGACGCAGAAAACGAGCTCGAGGGGTCGAACAGCCCCGACACTCCGTCATTGAACCCAGACACGATCCGGGAGGAGATCAGTGAGAAGCGCATTCAGGACCTGGTCGCCCTCGGCGAGGCGGGCTCACTGTACGAACGAGAGAAAGTCCTCAAGATCCTCTTTCTGGTCACTTCCAGCAGCTCCGAGCAGATCGTCCCCCACGTGTCGACCTGTGCAGAGTGGGGACGCGAGGCAGCACCCAACCACGCTATGGACCCCGACAAAGACGTGGTACTGGAGGCGGATGTTACAGCCGAGCAGGCCGAAGATACCGAGAGGAATGCCACTCTCGGAAGGCTCGAGCCGCACCTGAGCAGTGACATCGACACTGTTCGAGCGAAATTGAGCACCCTCTACATGGCCGTCGGCAGTGCACAGCCAACCGCACTCGTCCCAGTCCTCGACACCCTCCTTGACCTGGCAGCGGACACTGACCCAGAGGTATCCAAGACAGCGCTGTCTGCACTTGAGGAGCTCCTCGTTTCACACCGGGCACTCAGCACGGACCTCATTGAGACCGTGACGACACAACTGATACACGGTGACCCGGAGGTCGAAGAAGAAGCTGCGCACCTCCTTTCTGTCGCTGTCTCGGAGGCAACCGAGCCAGCCGCAGCCGAGATGTCCGTCATCACGGTCGCGTTCAAGCAAGCGTCGTCTGTGGCTGCCCGGCTGTTCCTCGCACGCTCGATATCGATACTCGCTGAAAGCCATCCAGGAGAGGTCCTCTCAATCAGTTCGCATCTCGCTACCGAACTCGAAGCTGACATCCCAGACACACTCCAGCAGCGCGACACCGACTACAAGACGGGCGGCGCGGACCTACTGGGGGCC
Source organism: Haloarchaeobius salinus (assembly GCF_024464185.1). Taxonomy (NCBI): domain Archaea; kingdom Methanobacteriati; phylum Methanobacteriota; class Halobacteria; order Halobacteriales; family Halorubellaceae; genus Haloarchaeobius; species Haloarchaeobius salinus. Next base: position 84,727 of record NZ_JANHAU010000008.1, on the reverse strand, counting down.
GACCGTACCCACAACATGGCGCTCGTCCGTCGATACCTCTCCCGTGCATTGGAACACTGCCTCTCGGTTCCTGAACTCACGGACCAGTGGTCCCCACAAGTGTTACAGGACATCATCAGGGCTGCTCCCGAGATAGCCCCCACCGCTGCCCGACGCTACGTCGCATACTACGACGATGCCCCCGGGGACCTGATGGCTCCCGACGAACTCGCCTCTAGCCTCGATACCGACCTCCAAGCACGAACCAAAGCAATCCTCGAGGACGAGCCCTAACGACGGTCTCGGCCTCCAGGATTCCGATATCTTAGACCGCGTGCCGTGCGCCGAGCAACCGAGCGTTGTCGATGTACATGCTCGCGCCACAGCCATCGACGCCGCAGCGCCCACCAGTCGTCTGCCTGCACAGTGGACATTCGATCCGCGTCGGGGTCGAGAGGAGTTGGCGGATGATACTATCGAGGACATACGCGTGCTGCCACACTCGATGGTACTGCCACGTGTCCCCCCGCCATTCGACAGGCTGATTCCGGATTGCTGGGTTCACCAGCCACCGTCTCGCCCCATCGGGGAGTTGATAGACTGCGCCACCGAATCCTCCCGGGAACGAGAACCCACCGTGGACGAGCCGACTCAACGGGTCGCTATGCTCTTCCCATAGCTGCCAGCTCCGTTGTTCGCCATCGTCCGACTGCGTCGCCCTGAGCGGCAGGTCGAGCAGCGGAAGTGGTATCTCACGGAGGGTACTCGCCTGCCCTTGCGCCGACGGTTCGTTCATCACCCCCTTTAGTTCGTCAAAGAGGCGAGAGCGCGTGGTCGATGCCGGGTTCGCGAGCCGGTCCCGTCTCTCCAACTCCGAGAGTGCCTCCACCGCCTGGTCCAGCCTGCTATCGATATCTATCTCCTCGACCGGTTGCGTCTCGAACGCCGCCCGCGTGACTGGGGCGACGAGATACGGGATGTCTAACGCCGCGTTCGCAACTGCCTCTGCCGTCAGCCGGTTGTACTCGCTGGCAATCGACACCAGCTCCGCATAGATGTGGTCCGCTGAGTCTGGTGTCTGTGCGTCGAGGTCGACGGACTCGACAGCTTGCTCGATCGTCCGTCGGGCGCTGGCCGGAGCGTCCCTATCAGCCACCAGCACATCGATCTCGTCCTGAATGTGGGCGTCGTCTTCCAACAGGGAGTACGCGAGGAACTTATCCACCTGCTCGAGCGGGTACCGGACCTGGTCGAACAGCGTTTCGATGGTATCGTAGTACGCCCGTGCCGTCGCGAGCGCGTCGCCGGGGTCGTGTCTGCCCTCGAGTGCATCGTACACTGATCGGCCAGCGTCCCGTTTGAGGAGCCGGACGTTCCGCATCAAACCGAACCGTTGCCGGCGACCGTGGAGTAACTCCTCCCGGAACGACACGATCTGGAGCCGCGCCATCGACTCGAGATCGCCGGGGTCGATGGTGATCTGGAACGTGCTGTCACTCGGCCGAGCGAGCGCCGCGAACTGCTGGTTCTCGAACCAGTGTTCGTAGCCGCTGCCTGATCCACTATCGCTGTCGGCGATCGAGGTCGCTGCAAGCCCGAATCGATACCTCTCTCGCCCGTCGTCGCTCATGTGTCCTCGGCGTTCTTGAGGTCGGCCAGGACGGCTTCGACGTCGTCGATGGCGAGGTCTGACTCCTGGATGAACTCGTAGAGTTCAACGGCGTTCGACGGTCGCTGGGTGTCCGATGATTCTTTCGCCGTGGCCGTGCTCCCGAGGGCTCCCGTTCTGCTGGGCTGGGCAGTCACCGACGGGTCCTGTTCTCCGTCGTCGGTCATTCGTTGTTCGATGTCTGCCCGAAGGGTCGTCGTGAGCTCCGCTCGGAGAGCCGGTTCGTCTTCGGTCGCCGCAAGGGGGCCCGTCAGGTCGAGCTGTTCGATGACTGACTCAGCGACGTCGATGACCTCGTCGACGTCGTTTGCCGTTGTCACCCGCATGGTGTCGAGTTCCGGGTCGCCTGCGATTCTCGTGGCCAGCATCCGCGCCTCGGATTCGCCGATGCCGTCGTAGCTCTGGATGATCGCTGTCCAGGTCCGTACGAGTCCCGGGGCAATCGCTCGGATCATTCGCGATCACCGTCCCCTAAGGGCCCCCTTTGCGTTGCAGTGGGGCTGGGAGAGTGTGGGGTGTGCGTTGGTTGCATTGGTGTATACTCGTGTTCGGAGACTTGTGAAAGTGCATGTAACACCATCACATACTCACCCGTGGCTTGAGCTCGTACTCGAATCGAATCACTGTCTCGGACGTACTGGTCTCCTCCGTGTATACCGGCGTCCAGTCGACATCCCCGCCCTCGCTCACGTCGGTGAAGTCCACTGTGTTCGTGGGCTTTCGATCGGTCGACTCGACCGCGACATTCGAACACAACATGAGTAACGCGTTGTTGAGCCCATATTCGTTCGTGACGGTCAGGTCACCACGGATACTGCCTTTGATTGTGAAGCCTTTCATCGTCCCGGAGAGCTCCTCGGCTTCATACGGTCGGAACTCCTCGAATTCGACCGTCGGAAGGCCACTCAGAGGGATCTCATCCGTGAATCGCTCATCCTCACTCGAGTCCACCTCCAGGTCGTAGAAATCAGCGGTCTTTGCGTACCAGTACGCCTTCAGCGGTCGATGGGTCGCCTTGAACCCGGGGTCGTACGACCAGTCGCTGGTCTTGTCGTTGATATACGCGACGACCCGGGCGACGATCGGGTCGACCGGCGCGTGGAATGGGTCCACGAGCCAATCGAGCACAGCGGGAATCCGAACGAGTAGTGGATCGCCCGGTCGATTGACCTTCGGAACCGTGTACGCACCGCCATGCTGGAGTGTGGGCTCGAAGTGCCCGGCATCAGAAAGGTCGCCGCCTGACACGTCTTCCCTATCCTGGAAACTGGGGAACGAGAGCACTCTATCCGCAACCTCGCCTTTGCGGAGCACGACCTTCCGTGCGGCTTGAAGCGAGAGGTAGGTATCTCGTTTCTTTGGGTTCCCGAACGCTCGTTTCCAGAACTGGTTCCGGTAGGGGCTCGGCGTGAACGTCTGCCAGTCCCAGAGTGCGCCACCCGGAGTGAGAAGAGAGTGGTCGCTCGATTCAGTCATCGGCCCGATCACACGTACGAACGATTCCCATGACACCTCCCGCAAGTGGCTGGAATAAGTAATTTATGAAAACACGGCAACACTACCGGGCCGGGCCCGGAGCGCTGGCAGCTCTCCACCTCGGCGAGCGGTCGGATTTGAATCGAGGTCAGAATGATACCGCACGCAACCCAATTATCCGGGCTGATACGCCAACCCGTCTGTTCCGGTGCAGCGAGGCATATCACACCGCCCGCTGTCGATTCCCGTCAGCCAACGGAAAAACAACCTGGGCACGTCGCACGGCACAACACTCGGCCACCGTCATTCGGTCGGCTCACGGTCGGAAACACATCCAGTACCTGGCCCGTGCCTAGAGCAGTCGTGACGGCCAACACCATCCAGACAACGCACCGGTTGGCCGTTCACAGGGCAGGTGGAGCAACAGATCCTGCTGTCTCTCCCTACCCAAACCAACAACACACCCAACCGATGAGACCATGAAAGTCCCAATATCGATCGACGACGAGACGTTCAACATCACCGACGACACAACCGTCGCAGACCTCAAACGGCGAGTCGGTTGCAACGATGACCATGCACTCGTGTACAGAGACGACCAGACAATACGGGTTCTCGACGACGACGCCATCGTGGCCGACCACGTCGAGCCGCAATCCACCCTGGAACTCTACCCGCTCTCAGACAACTATGTCTTCCGCTGATGACCTCCGGACGTGTTCTCGCGGACATCGCCGAGCTTGCGAGCGTGTTGCGAGAACGAGCCAACACGCAACTCACCTACGATGTCCAAGACTCCAGCTTCGTAGAGATCGGGCACTTCAGGTTCCCCGACGGCTGGCAAACGACGGACGGAACCCGAGTCGGCGCAATCCGCTTCGAGCTTCCAGCATCGTATCCGAACACGCCACCGTCAGTCGCGGTTCCAGCGGGCATGCGGTACCACGGCCAGCAGACCCAGGCCATGCAACCTACCCGAGCGTGGCCGTCCGAGAACTGGGTTGCCTTCGAGCCGGACTACGGCCAGTGGAATCCGGCAGCCGATGGCCTCCTGACGGCGCTCGCGGCCATCGAACGACGGCTGCGCGACCCTCGACCGCAACCGCCGTGACAGACGAAACGACCTCCTGGCGATCGAACCGGGCGCTCGACTGCCCTCGCCGCTTCGCTAGCCAGCAAGCTCGTAGCGGGGAGGCCAGGGCAAGGCATAGTTAGTTCTGTCGTCGCCCTCGTGCGGCGTCACGTGGGTCGTAACTGCATCGGCCCAATCACCTTGCTAACGCACTCCCTTCATCGCGAACGGAATCGCATGTCACTCGACTGGCCCGAATCTTTCGACCGAACACCACCCGACAACCGCGAACCGTATCCACACCATTTCCAGGTCTCGTTGGAGCGCGCCTTCGGGAACGTCGTCACCCAAGTCGACCGGTTGGCCGGCGCGGAGTTAATCGCCATCGAGACCGCTTCCGGAGCAACTGCCGGCCCGCCCGCCACGACGGGCGACAGAGAGGACCCGGGCGTCGTGGTGCGATTCAGGAACGACGGCGTCGTGTATGCCGTCCCCTGTGACCGGTGGGCCGCACTCCGCGACAACGTCCAGGCGGTCGCCAAGTACCTCGAAGCGAAGCGCGCCCTCGACAGATACGGGGTCGAAACGCTCACCGACGAGTTCGCAACTCAGAAGGTCAGACTCGACTGATGCCTGATAACACTCCGAGCAACGACCCGCGAGATCACCCCTCGCCGCGACACGGCCGCGAGCGTACTGCCTGTCGAGCAGACGGTGGGCGGTCGACTCGAGGCTGGGCAGACGGGTTCGACGGCTGGGCCGCCGCAGCGAAACCGGTGTCGACCGACGCCGAGTACAGTCGGAGCTTCCACTGGGGACACGCCGACCAGCGTCGAGAGTTGACGCTCTCGATCCCCGTTGGCACGTACGACTACTGCGTGAATCGCGCCCGCACCGGCGACTACAGACAGTACGTCGTCGACCCGCTCCAGGAGCCGTTCATCGCCACTGTCGCCGAGGACATCGAGGAGACCACGCCCGGAGCGACCGCGCGAGACACAGTCACCAGCTGTGTGCGATTCGTCCAGAGCCTCGAGTACACTCGCGACCGCGAGGACACGGGCCACGAGGCCTACCCGAAGTACCCGATCGAGACGTTGGTGCATCAACGAGGCGACTGCGAGGACGGGACGTTACTGCTGTGTGCCCTGCTGGAGACGCTCGGCTACGAAACGGCGATGCTGGTCCTTCCAGCCCACCACCACATGGTTGCTGGCATCGCGTGTGACTGGGCTCGCGGAGCCAGCGTGACCCACCAAGAGACCCAGTTCTTCACCGTCGAGACGACCACAACCGGCTGGGACGTCGGCGAGCTTGACCCACAGTTCCAAGGGTCACCCGTGAACGTACACCGTCCGAGCGACACGCCGATACTCGTCCACCAGTGGGACGCCACCCCCAGCACGGAGACCGGGGTGACCGTCACCGTGCACGTTGCAAACTTCGGGGGCGCACCCGCCGAGGATGTCCAAATCCGCTTCCTGTTCGAACGCCGGAACGGCACAATCGTTGAGCGTTCCTGGCTGGGTGACGGTCCTCGAACGCTCGCGGCCGGCGAGTCCACACAGTACATCCGCGATATCGTGCCGCCACCAGACCTGAAACTCCGTGGACGATGCCGCCTCATCGTTGCTGGCGCGCTCCACGACGAAAGCAAGAGCGAGTGGCACTGACTGACCGACCACCCAGAATCCCGATCCGAAACGAGAGACACAATGTCCGAACACCGACGTAACTCAACCGAGCCGGACCGCACCGAATCGACGACCGACGACGAGACTGAACAAGCCGACACCCAGGCACCGGAATCCACAGAGCGTGTCGACCAGCAGGCACCGCCCGGTGACGGGGGGGAGCGGAGCATCGACGGCGACAAATGGCGACAGCGACTCGCCCAACTGAAAGTCGACAGGGCCATGGCCACATCCGACGAACAGCAGAAAGCGCTCACCGACAAGATCGAGGACCTCCAGACGCGGATGCACGACGCTGGCGTTCCTACTGACGCCCCCGATGGAGGCTCCAGCACGGACGGCGAATCACCCGTCAAGGCCACCGGGTCGCAGGACCACCCCACCGAGCATCATCCCAGCGACGCCGATGACGAGAACGAGGAGGGACCGACGGACTCGACGGGAGCTGCCGGCTCGGACTCGCCCGAGTCGTCGAGGGACGCGGACGCCGTCCCCGGGAAGTCGAAACACGAGACGAGTACTGAGGGGACGCCCGGTGCCACCCCGTCGAGCGACCTCAACCCGGACAGTAACACCACCTCACAGGCCCAATCTGAGGAGGCACAGCACCCCGACCAGTCACCCGAAGAGGGCAACGACCGGGAACGTGCTACGGACTCGGAGCAGGAACCAACCGGAGCGGGCTCTCCCACGGGCCAGGGCGTCACCCAGACTCCCGAGCCCGATGCCTCACCACCCAGTCCCACGCCGGATCCCACCGATCGAACCCCGAGCACGCCGTCCACTCCAACCGAGAACTCGCAGGAAACGGATATCGAGGACGAGCAGGACACCGATTCCGGCCCGGACCCCGACTCGGAACCGAAACTCGAGTCACTCGAAGGGTCCGATACCGGGGCAGATGACCGCGCCGAATCAGATCCCACGTCGGATGCACACCCGTCACCCCGTGACGACCGTGGGGAGGAGTCGGTAGCGTCCAACGACCGGCGGAACGACGCGACCAGTGGAACCGGCGCTCTCGCTGAGGAGGTCTCGGTGCTCCAGACTCAGCTCGAGACCCTCGAGACGACAGTCGACGAGTATCGACAAAAGAACACGCGCGAACACGAGCTCCTCCGGAAGGAGGCTGTCGAACAACTCGGCGAGCGCATGCTCCGGGTCCGCGACACGTTGACCCGTGCCATCGAGTACAACGAGTTCGACGACGATCAGGCCGCGATGCTCGAAGCAGTCGTCACGAAGTTCGACCAACAGTTCACCGCCGGTGCCATCGACAAGATCGATCCGGACCCTGGGGACGAGGTCGACGACCTCCGCCATGCACTGGCGGGACCGCGCGAGGAGACGACTGCCGTTCCCCCAGGCTGTATCATCCGTGTCGAATCCCCCGGCTTCGAGATCGACGGCTACCCGTTACAGGAAGCGAAAGTCATCGCCGCAAAGCGCGAGTAACCACGGAACGGTGCCCTGGGCCGAAGGGTTGTGATCGCCCTCGGTACGGGGCTCGCTGAACCGACCACCGCTATTTTTGGGCCGATCGCTGGGTGACTGGGGCGCTGGATTCGATGCCGACGTGGTAAACGGTATTTAAACTCGACTCTGGGTGAGATGTGAGCAGTCACCTTGCACGACCAGTCCGAACACCAGCGTGCATGAGCGTAGAAATAGACGCCGAACTGAGCCAAGCGCTCCCAGCCGGCAGCGGCCGGACGACGCTCGCGGCAACGATCACCCCGACCGACAAACAACAGCCGACGAAACGTCACATCGCCGTCGTAGTCGACGTGAGCGGGTCGATGTCGAAGGACGTCGCGTTCGTCGACGACACGTCTGCGAAGATCGAGCTGGCCCGTCAGGGCGTCGCGAAGCTCCTGGGCGAGATGCACGAGGACGACAAGCTCAGCATCATCGCGTTCGACTCCCGGCCCGACGTCTTGGTGCCGATGACCGAGTGGGGGAACGCAGACCAGGACCAGATCGAGAGCACGGTCACCGGCACGCCGGGCCCGGGGTACGACGGTGCATTGGACGCCGGCGGCGGGACGAACATCAAGCGCGCAATCCAGACCGCAGCCCAGCAGTTCACGGAGGGCGGCGACGGCGTCGTGAGCACGGATATCGTCCTCCTGTCCGACGGGATGGACCGCCGCGACCTTGACGAGTTCAGACAGCAGGCCGACACGCTGGATTCGAAAGGGATCACCATCAGTGCAGGAGGAATCGGTCGGTCCTACAACGAAGACGTCCTCCTGGCGCTCACGAATCGAACTGGTGGGTCGGCCGAGCATCTGGAAGCGCCACGTGACATCGAGTCGTTCCTCCACGACAAAGCCCAGGATGCCCGAGACACCGTGGCACCCAACCCCCAGCTCCGCTTCGAGTTCGCCGACGGCTTCAGAATCGCCCCCGGCGAGCCGGCGTACCTCACCGAACCGCAGGCGACTTCGGAACCGGTCTCGACTGACGAAAGCACCGCTGTCGTCGACCTCCCGAAGCTCACCGCCGGGGAACGCATTCGGCTCACTGTCGAGGTGCTCGGCGGTCACAAGTCCACCGGCATGGTCTACCCGATGGCCGAGCTCTTCGTGGAGGACGACGCCGTGTTGGCCTCGACGGCAGTCGAGGTCCGATACGAGGACGACCCGACGAAGCGTCTGGACATCGAGAAAGAGCGCCTGAGTGGCGACGTCACGACGGACATCATCGACCCAGCGGTCGAGAAAGCAACCATCGAGGCCCGCATCGACAGCATCGAACACGACCGCGGCTGGAAACAACTCGCGGCCGTCCTCCGGAAGCGGCTGGCGGACGCCGAAGCCACGGGCGGGAACATCGCCGTCTCGAAAGCGAAGTACGACCCAGACGACTAGTTCTCCACTCGCGGTTTCTCCTCCTCGATTCACTCGGATGTCAGTCGGAGTCAGACCGTTGATGGCCCTGTCCCATTGTTCGACTGTCGATGAGCTACTTAGGAATCGACCTCGGGACGACTCGCAGTGGTGTCGCGGTTGTCGAAGCCGACGACCCGACGCTGTTACAGAACAACGCCGGTGACCGACTGACCCCGTCAGTGGTGTACTATCGAGACGACGATGTTCTCGTGGGGAAGCCGGCCAAGAACAAGCAGAAAGAACAGAGCGACCGCATCGTCACCGACGCCAAGCGCCGGATGGGCGACGACCACGTGTACGCAATCGACGGAGAGGAGTACACGCCGGCTGAAGTTTCGGCAGAGATCCTCAAGCAGCTGAAGGACGATGTCGAGGAGTTCGAGGACGACATCTCGGGTGCCCACATCACGGTGCCAGCATACTTCACCGTCGACCAGAAGGGAGCCGTCAGGGAGGCCGCCGAACTCGCCGGGTTCGACGAGATCGACCTCCTCCACGAACCGACTGCCGCCGCCATCGGTCACGGGTTCGACCAGGAGATGGACGAGACGGTGTTCGTCTACGACTTCGGTGGTGGAACCCTCGACATCTCGGTGATGGACGTCGAGGGCAACAGCTTCGACATCCTCGCGACCAGCGGCGACACCACCCTCGGTGGCATCGACTTCACCGAGGCAATCATGGACCTGTTGGCCGACGAGTTCGAACAGAACAACGGCATCGACCTGCGCTCGGACCCCGAAGCCAGAGAGAGCCTCCGCGCCGAAGCGGAACAGGCCAAGATCGACCTCTCCGGGCGCGAGAAGACCGAGATCAGCGCACCCCTCCTCGGTCAGATCGACGACGAGGTCGTCGGTATCACCGAACGCGTCCTGCGTCGCTCCGAATTCGAGTCCGCCACGTCCGGGCTGCTCGACCGCGCCATCGACCCCGTCGAGGACGCCCTCGAGAAGGCCGACCTGAAGGCCGAGGACGTCGACACGGTCCTCCTCGTCGGTGGGTCGTCGAAGATCCCAGCGGTGCAGGAACAGCTCACTGACTTCTTCGGGTTCGAGCCGACGAAGACCAACGACCTCGCCAAGGTGGTCGCGAAGGGTGCCGCCATCGTCGCCGACCTCGAGGACGGCATCGACGAGAAGTACGTCTGCCCGGAGTGCCCGCAAGGGTTCGACTACTTCGACGACCTCAACGACCACCTCTCGACGCACGACCCGGACGACGGCATCGCGTGCCCGTACTGTGATGAGGTCTTGGATACGAAGGACGACCGGGAGGACCACATCGGCCTCGAACACCCCGGAGAACTCGGTAGCGGTGGTGAAGAAGGCGGGAAGCATCCCACAGGATTCGGCAAGAAGAAGATCCTTTCGCGGTCGCTCGGCACTGACCTGGTCGGTGCACGCATGGACATCCTCATCGAGGAGGGGTCCGAACTGCCGGCCACCGCCACGGAACGGTACGTGCCGACCGCCGACGACCCCGAACAGATCCCGGTCCACGTCTACCAGGGCGAGGACGTGGAGAACCTCTACTCGAACGAGAAGCTGAAGGACTGGTACGTCGAGGACATCCCGGAGACGGAGAGTGGCCGTCCGACCATCGCTGTGACGTTTGAGATCGACGACGATGGCCTGCTTGAGGTGAGTGCAGAACTTGTCGACAGCGACAAGAGCGTGTCCACGACGGTCGACAGTATCACCGGGAGCCGATCAGGGGGTATGACGAAGGGGCCGGCCGACGACGACTAGAGGATCTCTCCCCTTGCGCGCACCCCGGTTGTTGCTCTATCCCTCCGTGAGGGGAAAACCCGCCGTACACTCCGGATTCACTCGGTATTACGCGACGGCTGCGCCGTCTTACCGGAGTGTGACTGCTTCCGATTCAACCGCGTGACTAGCTCGGAGTCCGAGTCGTCACAGCGAGCGATGCGTTTGGTGATGTCGTCGTCGTCCGGCTTCAGACAATTCAGCGGATACAGCTCGCTGTGTCCGTCATCGTAGGCGAACGCGGCGAAGTTGGTGATCTCGATGTCAACACCGACGGCCTTCTCACCGGGTGCTTCAGCACCCACGATCTCGACTTCGCAGACGAAGTGCAGTCCCCACTCGTTTTATCATCACGTGCGGTCACGTGGCTACATGGACAGAACCGCGGACGAGATTGCCTCGACGATTCAACACACGGAAGTAGGGCCGACTGCCGATCGTGACAGGATCGTCGAACTCTGCGACGAGTGCGTCGAGTACGGGTTCGACGGTGCGATGGTGTTGCCCTGCTGGGTCTCGCTTGCGCGGGAACGGCTCGAGGGGACCGACGTGACCGTCTGCTCGGCCGCCGGGTTCCCCATGGGTGGGGACAATCGGATCGCGAAGGCGGCTGCCGTTCGTGACGCCGTCGCGGCGGGTGCCGAGGAGGTGGACGTGATGCCGAACATCGGTTATCTCAAGTCCGGTATGGACGAGCAGCTCCGCGAGGAGATGGAACTGGTCGTCGAGGCGTCCGGTAACGCCGTCTGCAAGGCGATGCTGGAACTCGGCGCGCTCGACGAGGCCGAGTCCGAGCGCATCACCGAACTCGCGATCGAGGCGGGCTTCGACTACATCAAGACCTCGAGCGGGTGGGGCGAAGGCGGCAAAGCGACCGTCGAGCGCGTCGAGTTCCTCGCCGAGCGCGCACCCGAGCACGTCGGCGTGAAGGCGAGCGGCGGCATCCGGACGCTCGATGATGCAAACGAACTACTGGATGCTGGTGCGGAACTCCTCGGTTCCTCTAGTGGCGTCGCGATCGTCGAGGGGGGACGGGGAGATGGGGAGTACTGAGCCCGCGATCGCCGTCGTCGGCAGCTACAACGTCGGTCTCGTCACGGAGGTCCCCCGGTTCCCGGTCCCCGGTGAGACCGTCACCGGGTCGACCTACAGGGAAGTACCCGGCGGGAAGGGGTCGAACCAGGCAATCGGCGCGGCCAGACTCGGTGCTGATACGGTCTTCATTGGCTGTGTCGGCCGTGACGCATACGCCGCGGACGCGTTCGACCTCTGGGACCGCGAGGGCGTCGACGCCAGCGCAGTCTCACAGGTCGAGACGCATACTGGCGTCGGGACTGTCCTGGTCGACGACGACGGCGAGAACGAGATCGCAGTGGTCCCCGGTGCGAACTACCACCTCGGCCGCGAGCAGGTAGCCGACGCGGCGGACCGAATCGACGACTGCGACGTTCTGCTCGTCCAACTCGAGGTCGACGACGACGCGGTTCGGGCCGCCGTCGAGACCGCCGCCGAATGTGGGCTCGATGTCGTGTTGAACCCTGCACCGGCCCGTGAACTCCCGATGGATGTGCTTCGGAACGTCGACTACTTGACGCCAAACGAGAGCGAGGCGCGTGTGCTCGCCGGGCGGTCGCCGGACGAGGACGTCGATGTGGGCGCGGACCTGCTGGAACTGGGTGTCCGCACCGTCGTCACGACTCAAGGAGGAGATGGTGCCATTGTCCGGGACGCGGACGGCCAAACGCACGTTCCGACGCCCACGGTCGACGTCGTCGACACGACAGGGGCGGGGGACGCGTTCAACGCCGGGTTCGCCGTCGCGCTGGCCGACGGGGCATCGACAGTCGAAGCGGTTCGGTACGGCTGTCGCGCGGGGGCAGTGACGACGACAGAGTTCGACGTCGTCCCGGCCCTCCCGACCCTCGATGACCTCGAAACACTGGGCGACTGAAGCAGGTGAGCGCTGAAGAACTTGCTACCCTTCTGTGGGGAGAAAACCCTGGCGTTCACGGCGTTGACGAGACGTTCCCGGTCGAGGAACGTGGTGTCGATAGCGGCGTGACCGGACGGATCGTGTAGCTCCGACGAGAGTCGGAGCAGCACTCGGCAGAGTGCTGTTTTGAGTCTGTCAAACACCTCGACTAACGTGGAGTGATGCGGGGGATCGGCCTCGATCAATTTTGAAGCCCCGGGCGGAGAAAGCAATCCACGATGGCATCCTCGAGGAGGACGTCGTTCCACTTTGCGCCGCGTTTACTGCTCAGGATACGGAATCTGACGCCAGGCGATTCGTCTTCTTCTGGAGGCTGGAGAACTTGCCCAGGCAAACGGATCTGAGTCTGTGACGGAGGATCATGTCCGGGCTGCTCAGGACGAGTTCGAGAGCACCAGCTGTATGAGGGCATGCAGGAACTCACGACCCAGGGCCACGTCGTCGTATAAACCTGATAGCAATGGCAGCCGGAGCGTTCTGAAGATGAATTGATATGGGGCCTTTATCACATCGCTCGACAAATTCGCAGTCATGAACCTCAGCAAGGGGTTTGTTCTCGCCCTCGTCGCTACCCTCCTCGTGCTATCGGCCATGCTGATCCAGCCGTTTCTCCAGTACGTCCTCGGTGCCGTCCTCCTCGCCTATGTGCTCTATCCGCTGCAGACCCGCCTCGAAGCGTACGTGTCGCCGATGGTCGCCGCACTCTCGCTCGTGATTCTGGCAGTTGCCGGATTCGTCGCGCCGTTCGTGGCGATCCTTGCGACGGTCGTGGATAGTGCCGACGAGATCCTCCAGGACTTCGACACCGACTCAGTGCAGATAGCGGTGGTCGAATCCCGGATCGAGGAACTCACCGGACAAGAGGTTGACATCGCAGGCGAACTCGTCGGCTCGGGGCGAGAAATCGGGACGATCGTATTCGAACGGTCGACCCAAGCGTTCGGGACGATCACCTTCCATCTCATCGGGATCGCGTTGGCACTCTTTCTCGTCTACTACCTTCTCAAGGACCGCGATGATCTGGTCAACTGGCTTCACGGAACGGTCCCCCTCCCAATGGACATCCAGCGAGACCTCTACGGTGAGATCAACGACGTGATGTGGGGCGTTCTCTTCGGACACGTCTTCGTCGCTATCGTCCAGGGGGTCGTCGCCGGAGTCGGACTCGTCGCCACTGGCGTTCCCAATGCGGTGTTCTGGACGGCCGTCATGATCGTTCTCGCGATGGTTCCGCTCGTCGGTGCGATCCCCGTCTGGGGAGGGGCGGTGGTCTACCTGTATCTCACGAACGAACCACTGCTCGCTCTCGGATTATTCGTCTACAGCGTCATCGTCGTTGGACTCACCGACGACTACCTCCGTCCATTCGCCGTCGACAGATACGCGAAGCTCAATCCCGCCGTTATTCTCCTGGGTATCCTCGGTGGGGCGTACGCGTTCGGGATTATGGGACTGTTCTTCGGCCCCGTCATCCTCGGCGCACTCAAAGCCGCTCTCCGCGTCGGCTTGGAAAACTGGTCCCGGATCGACGAGAGAGACGTCGCCTGACCAACCGTTCGAAATCAGTCGAACAACGGATCCTCGAGTCGTATCCCCAGCCTCGGCGTGCCAAATCGCCGTCGCACCTCCAGAACGGTACTTCCCAACCGAGGTCTCGTCGGCACAGACGACGGCCACTACGACTTTGAGGACGTAGCCGAAGTCTTGCCGGCGGGGCTCTGCTGTCACACGCTGCTAGTCGAAGACGGGAGCCGCCCGCGCTCGTACTGTCTCATCCTGCTCAGCCACGTCGACGTCGTCGTTCTCGTACGCTGCTCGCCACATCGCATGGGCGGCACGAGTGACAGGTGCCACCCCGGTCACGTCGATACAGGACGGCTCGGCGGCCGTCGTGGCGGCGTCGGTCGGGGGGTGGTAATGGGTCTCGGGAGAGTGTGTATTCGGGTGGCGGTCGAATCGTCAGGTGATGTCGTCGCAATCGACATAGTTTGACAGATCACCGGCAGGACTCCAGCGAGACGGAAGAACACGACTGCAAACGAATCTAAGGGTTCCGTTTCCATCGCCACCACACCGAGGAGCATGAACCCGCCGACAATTACCCAGAAATTGAGATTGGCGACCCACAGGAATGCACGCCGAAGCAACGACCACACGGTTCGTCCCTTCTTCGGGAGCCCCGGGAGTTTCGACAGCCGGCCCATCAAAAACGTCGGGTACGGCTATTCCGTAATTAGTGCTTTTGCGAAACTGAGTTCACAGGAGTGTTTTAGGGAGGGCGGTTGTATCTCGTTGCCGATGTCGGAGATATTCATTCGCAAACAAGAGATCGAAGACGGGAAAACTGACGAACTTCGAGAGTGGATTGACGACCTGTACGGTGAGGCAGTGGCCGACGAACAAGGCGTCAAAGAGATTTGGGGGGAGGAATCACTGCACACGATTTCGCTGTTCATAGAGCACGCTGCGGACGCGAATTACTTTGTGTGGTATCTCGAGGCTGACTCGATGGAGCAACTCATTGAGGCGCGTGAAGCATCGACGCATCCACTCCACGAGGTCGAAGACGCGATGATGGGAGAGGTTTTAGTCGATCCGACCGAGGCCGGTGAGTTCGAACCATTGATGCATGGCGTCAGCGCAGATCGCCCCGACCAATTTTCTATCCAACAATTATCCGACCCCTCTCGATAGATCTGACTGCCTACCCCACGGCTATTTTAGTCGGGTATTCACTAATTTCCCGTTTTTCGGGCGGTAGAACCACCGAATCAATCGCTCGACGGACGACGCAAGTCGGGGAAGTGCTACCTGTACAGTGTCATTCCCTCGAATGGTTCGGATGGGCGAGACCAGTAAATAGGTAAGTTCATCGGTAGTTTTAATTGGAGGTGTAAAATACTCTTTACTGTAAAGGAGTATTTACACCACGATGTTTGACCGACCACGAATGCTGCCGCACCCCGAACCGAGCCCCCAGACCAGTCTGTCGCCCTCCACCAGCGACCACAACACACCGATACCGGGAGTGATCGAGTCATGACCGACCACGCGATCATCGCGGACGGACTGACGAAACGGTACGGTGCCGAACACGCCGTTGACGACCTTTCCCTCTCGATTCCACCGGGAACCGTCTACGGTTTCCTCGGTCCGAACGGGGCCGGGAAAACGACGACGATGCGAATGCTTGTCGCACTTACCGAACCGACAGCCGGTACTGCACAAATCGCTGGCGTTACGATCACAGACCGCCCCCGCCTCACGCAGCGAATCGGGTATCTCCCAGCGGAGCCACCTGTCTTGGATGAATTAACCGCCTGGGAACAACTCCGCCACGTCGCCCGTCTCCACGGGATCCCCGACGACGAGGCTGACAGCCGGATCGAAACGCTGCTCGACCGCTTCGGTCTGCTCGCTGACGCCGACAAACGCATCGAATCGTACTCTACTGGGATGACCAAGAAAGTCGGGATCATCGCGGCGCTGTTCCACGACCCGGACGTGGTGTTCCTCGACGAGCCGACGAGTGGCCTCGATCCCCGTGCCGCACGCACTGTTCGGGACACGATCGCTGACCTCGTCACCCGCGAGATGACGGTTTTCCTGTCGACTCACATCCTCCCGATCGTCGATGAGCTCGCTGACACCATCGGCGTCATCAACGACGGGACGCTCGTCGCAGAAGCCCCGCCCTCGGAGCTCAAATCCCAGGCGGACGAGTCACCAGATCTCGAAACCGCCTTCCTGGAGGTCACTGCCGAACGTGACATCACGGATTCTGGACAGTCACAGCTGACCGACAGCGGTGCCATCGGCTCGGAGTGGTAACCACATGTCTGAGGAATCCACTGGCCTTTCAGAACCGTCGTCATCGACGCCAGCTAGAACCGGCAGTCACGGGTCACGCCAACACAGTTCGTTCACGGGTGTTGTCCCGTCTCCGAGTCAGAGCTGGGAGATCGCCCGAATCGAGTTACTTCGTGGCTACCGGTGGGTGAGACATCAGGACTTCTGGCTTGTCTTCACCGCCCTCGTTGGTATTATGAGTGTATTCTTCCTCTTACAAACGTTCGACGCTGCCCGATCTGTCGGGTCGGCGCTCGCCGCTGGCGAGGCACTTCCAGCGTGGCTCGTGACTGCGACGAGTGTCCTCTGGGTGTTCCTGGCGGTCCTGCTCGTTGGTGATGGGTTCGGAAGCAACGGCGACCTCGATAACGACGGGCAGTATCTCACGATTCGCCCGGTAGCCGACGTCGCCGGGGGGCTGTTGCTCGCAGCTGCCGCCAAATTCTCGGTGTACACGATTGGTCTCGGGCTTGCTGCTGGCGCAGGACTGGTCGCTGGGACCGGCTCGCCCCTCCCGCTCCTCGGCATCACCGTCGCAGCGGTTGGCATCCCAGCCACGGCCGCAGCGGTCGGATACCCGATCGGGTTCGCACTCAAGGGATTCGTTCGTCGCTCGGAAAATCTCGGCCATCTCACGACAGTTCTCGGCGTCGTAATCGGCCTTGCGTACGTCTCACTCTCCGTCACCGGCGAGTTGCTGACTGTCGTCGAGCGACTGGAGCCAGTCTTACAGTCCCCGCCGGTCGCGTGGTTCGGACACCTCGCACTCGCGACGACCCCGAACGCTGGCGTCGATCTGACCGGCCCGCTCGTCCTGCTCGGACTCATACCAATCCTCGTTATTGGCGGAACGGTGCTTGCGGTTCCAGCGGCCCGATACGCGTGGCTGGCTGATACCGCCCGGACGAGTGCTGATGAGGGACGGGAACTGCCGTCCGCCCCGGATTCGCGTGTCGATGCGGTACTTGCCGTTGTCTGTCGAGCACCTGCGACGCGGGGCATGGCTAGTACGACGCTTCGTCGGGCAGTCCGCTCGCCGTTCCAGTTCGTGTTCGTCGCGCCGCCGCTGGTGGCCGCGATCGTCTTCATCGAGGGGGCTGTGACCACCGGCTCGGTTCCCTGGTACGTGCCGTGGTTCGTCGTCTGGTACGGTGCGTGGGCTGCCGGGGCCGTGTTGCCGCTGAACCCGCTGGGGAATCAGGGTTCGACCCTTCCGACGCTGCTGACGGCCCCGGCACGCGGCCGACATGTCGTTCACGGGCACGTCACCGCGGCAGCACTCGTCGGTGTCCCCCTGACAGCAGTGGTGGCGCTCGCTGCAGGCTCTCTCGCTGGCAGTTCTCTACCTGTGTTGGGGGCGCTCGGAGTTGCGAGTGCCGTTGCAGTCACTGGAAGTGCGGTTGTGGCGGCCGGCATCGGTTCCATGTTCCCACGCTTTGACGCGGTCAGTTTCGATGGGTCCCGACGAGCGGTGCCGCCAAGCAAACGCGCGTACAGTCTCTTCTCGGCGACGTTGAGTCTGATCGTCATCGCTGGTGCGTTCGTCGCTGATGAGACTGCGCGCGCGGTTGGTGCGGTACTCCTCTCACGGTGGCTTCCTTTCGGACTCGAAATCGGTGTCGAAACGCTGGCCATCATCAGTACGACTGTACTTGTCGGTGGTGTTGTCGGTATCGCCGCCGCGTATCGGGTTGCGATTCACCGCATCGGGGACTATCAAATGTAGTGAAGCCCTGTTTGATGGAATCCACGGCGAGCGAGCGGGTTGATTGATGCGTCTGTGCAGGAACCACAGAAACAACACCGACCGAGAATTCACCCGTCAGATCTTCTTTGAGAGGTACCTCCGTCGTGTCCGGGTTTTGAAAGTCAGTCTGTGATCGACAGTACCACGGCGCGTTACTCGTCCTGCTCCGGTTCGAATATATCTTCGATACTGCAGTCGAAGTGGGCAGCCAGTTTGAATGCGAGTTCCAGTGATGGGTTGTATCGATCGCGTTCGATCGCATTAATCGTCTGGCGGGTAACATCGAGCGCGTCGGCGAGTTCGCCTTGGCTGAGACCGTCGTCTTCACGCCGCCTGGTGAGATCGTTCTGCATAGATTAGATACGCCGTTTGGCCACTCCGAAACACACACCGTACAACAGGAAGAGTGCTGAGAACGTGAGGACCACACCCGAGACGACACCAGTGATTTCTAGATGATTCCCCGCTTCGAGGACGTATAGGACTGGTAGGATACTTAGGCCGAGGACCATCGAGATGCCGATCAAGATACCACTGGCCCGGTTGTGTAACTCCCAGTCTCGCTCATCCTGCAGTGTAGCCTCGCTCCACATTGGTGCGAGAACAGCGATCCCACCGGCAATCCACGCTCCAAGCAGATAGACAAGTGCCCCAGCGAAGTGTTGATCAACTACAAATCCGGCGAGTAGGCCGAGTATCGCTAGCCCACCAATCCCGTATACGAACCCTCGATACCGCTGGCGTGTAAGTCTCGAGTTTGTGTTGGCGGCCGTCATAGCGTGACCCTCGTCTGGTAGTAAAGTATGTTTTACATCCGGTATTAAAACTGACGGTCATCCCCTTTCGAGACCGTCTCTGGAGCAATTCGGCTGTTTTGTGTGACTGAGCGGCCGTCAAAATACATCATCACCACTTCGTGGTCGAATACTCCAGTTTAAAAACGGGGTATGTCATCACACTCAGACTACCACGAAGAGGAGCAAGTGGCCAATATGAGGGCCGAACGACAGGTCGCCACATTCCCGGGGAACCGACATTTATTCGGGCGGTGACAGGACCAGTGGGTGCCGCCAGCCCCCACGATCTCACTCGGCGAGCGACTGGGTGTCACGCTAGTTAATAAACATTCCGAACATATTGTAATGTAGAGTATTGTGAAGACGACCATCGCCAGTCGGCCGTCACCGTCCGCAGCTACCAGGATCCAGGTTCGTACGGTCCTCGTGGCAATCGGATTGCTCGGCGCGGCTGCACTCAGTACACAGGGCATCATTGAGGGATTCAAACTCCTCCAGACAGCGTTTGGATACGGTGGAAATCTCACACTCACATACCTCGTAGGGGGAGCACTTGCCACGGTTTCCTACATCGTCATCGCCGTCGTGTATCTCCGGTATCGGCCGGTAGTGATCCATGCACCACTTCGCCGATCCACCCTTCGAGAAGTCGGCTGGATCGTCGGCGGGATCGTCCTCGCGTTCGGCACCGCGATTGTCGTCGAGGTCATCGGCGCGCTTCTGGGTGCCGAAGGGGCGACAAACTTTGCCACGGCAGCGGCCGTCGAGAACCCGATATTGGTCTACGGCCTGCTACTGGTCGGCAATCTCCTTCTGATCGGCCCGGCCGAAGAACTCCTGTTCCGCGGCGTTATCCAGGGACGGTTGCGCGAGAGCTTCGGTCCCGCTCTCGCCATCGGGATCACCTCGCTAGGATTCGCCCTCAGCCACGTTCCCAGTTACTGGATCGGTGGCTCCGACCTTCTCACCTCCGGCGTCTTCTTCGCGCTGCTCGGCATCGCTGCTGGGGGGATCATCCTCGGGGGGATCTACGAACGGACGAAGAACTTGATCGTGGTCGCCCTGATCCACGGGCTCATCAACGCGATTGCTGTCGGTCTGACTCTCGTCATGTATCTGTGACGGTTCGAGCCGGCTGACAAACGAATGGCGGCCTCCTCGGTGGTTGTTCCATCCCTCGTCTGTATCGGTCACGCCGTTCTTGATACATATCGAGTAGTTACCGAAGTCGCTGCTGTATACAACCCGCGAACTGAGCATTCCACGTTGTGTTTTGGGAACAACATTTATTCTTGGCTGTGATACTTCTCACCTATGGGAATCGCAGAAACCGTCTTGGATTCGGACCTGGATCTCGACAAGGCGAGGAGCTACAGAAACGGATTCACAGCGGCACTGGTTGCTGGCTTTCTCGTTCTCTCGTATCAGTACTGGACTGTCGGCGAGTTAGCGATCGAGATACTGGGCATCTTCTTTTCTGCCGCGTTTGTATTCATCGTTTCACAAGTCCTCTATGCTCGCGGTCGGTAGGTTACCTAGACCGACCAGTTCGGGTAGTCTCGTTCCGGGGTGGTGAAGAAAGCGACAGTGAGGACCGCAACGACGGGAAGATATATATCCAGAGTACGTCCTGCCAGAAACCCAGTAGTAGCAACCGACCTGTCCTGATACTTGCGAGGAGTTCACGCTGGTAGACTGCTTTCGCGACCGCAATGCCTCCGGAATCGCTGCCGCATCGACCAGTGTTTCGCAGCTCCCATTCGTGCTCGACCACCCTCCTCGCGAGCAGCCAGAAACGGTGTCTGGATACTACTCATATTTCGTATGGTTTGCGAACCTGTCGACTTTCTCGATCTTGGCGGGAAAACGAGTTCTCCCCCTTCTATACTAGTCGTTAATTGAGAGTCGGTTACCCTGGACAGTATCGCATGCTTGCGGTTTTACCCTGGACACCAGTTCCAGCGGAAACCCCCAGGCGATGTTTACCCTGGACAGTAATCTGAATCGGCGGCTAGCCGTACGTTGAGTCCCTCGAAGCCGAAAATCTCTCTGTCCAGGGTAACTGAGCCGGTTGATTTCTCACCAGGGTTGTGTCCATAGTACTCATTCTGACACGTTGGTGACGGAGCTGGCGGATTTCATCTCTCTGGAGAGCGCAATACCCTCATACACGGTGACCGATGGAGTGCCAACGGTTCCGGGGCGGTATCTCCACCGTAGACACGGTAGATGAGATTCCAGAGGATCTCCGTATACCAGAACTTTTTCACGAGTACGTAAATCGACCAAAGTGAGGTTCGAAAGGAGAGGAAGAAAAACTGTGAAGTGGTCGAGTAGCCGATTCAGCGGACTTCTCCCCACGTTCCGACGAGTTCACCCTCGACGAAGCGACGTTGCTGGAAGCCGAGTGCATTACAGAGCATCGTATGACCCATGAACGAGACAGCGTAGTCAGCCATCCCGAACGGATGGAGTTCGCGCTGGTTCGCCGGTGGGAGGACCGAACCGAGGAGGTTGATCTCTGCGTCACCAGCTGAGAGTGAGCCGGCAGCAACTCCCTCGGCGACGATCTCCTCGTCCCGCCACGGCCCTTCGATTACTTGCATCCGGCCAGCAGCAGCGCCGCCGGCAGCCGCGAACGCGTCATCGTCGAGAATCGTCGCCGGTTGGTCGTTCGTGTTGGGAACGTACCCCACCTGTGGACTCTTCCACATCTCCCGCTGCAGGGGCCTGATATCCGACAACAGGTAGTGGTCGAAGTCACGGTCCACGAGGTTCGCGATACCGACTTCCACGGTCTGGATATCATCCACCGAAATCGCCTCTGTTTCGCCGACCGATAGGGAATCGAGGAGATACAACCCGGTGTCAGTCAATACGAGATCGCCGCCAGCATCGACGAAGGCTTCGATCTCTGCAATGTACTGTTCGTCGTCACGCCCTTCGTCATGGGAGATGACGACTTTGTCGTAGCGGCGGCGACCGGAGTTTCCACGCATCAGCCGGCCAACACGGACGTCGTGAACGCGAAGTCCGTCCATCTTCCCGGATTCGAGTTGTGGCTCGAGGTCGAGGAAGAACTGCATCGGATTGACGACGTACTCGGTCTGTGGGTAGCCGAAGGCCTCTTCGGGGTTGGGATGTTCCTCGTCGCTCTCGATAGTCACGAACTCGACCTCGATATCGGCCTCACCGTCGAACTCGACCGACCAGTCTCCATTGCCAGGATTCGGGACGTAGAAACTGGTCTGGTCGCTCTCGGCGAGGTCGATCGCCCGGACAACCTGCCCGCCAGGGTTGCGGAGACTGACGACTCCCTCTTCGGCGCTCCCGGCATCGAACTGCACCGCTATCGAGTGCGAACCGCCACCTGTGGTCTTCCTTGCACTGCCTTCAGGGCCAGGGTGGACAGTTTCATGCCGTCGTTGAACTTCCGTCGCACGCTCCTGGCCCCGTCCCCGGCCTTTTCCGGGGCTCTCGTCGGTGTGTGAGAGGTCAGCCGACCGTCGCGTCAGTGCGTCCGTGGTCACGTACGCGGTGTCCTGGTCGCCCGTCGCTACCGTCGCATCCGTATCGGCGGCACACAGTCTGGCGAATTCTAGCTGGGAGAGGTAGTAGGCAGTCTCGAGGTGGCGCTCGATATACGGCCGCCAGTCCGTCGAGTCGCGCATTGCAAGTTCGGGGGCGACGGTGATGGCACCGAGGCCACCGAACGCTTCGGGCTGACCCGCCCAGCCGAGCAGGCCGCCCGTGATGTTGTAGCCAAGCGAGTCGTATATCGAGCCATAATCGATCAGCGTGTCAGGGACGTAATTCGAAAGGCCTGCTGTGTCTGCACCTGCCCGGATGGTGTCGTCCGCGATGGCTGCCGGACCCCCCCAGTAGTCGTCCATCGAGGAAGTGATACGTCGGTTGACCTCGTCCAGGTTGTGGGTGCCGTCGTGGTTGTAGGCGGCGTTGGACTCGAGGTTCAGCACCATCTGGCTCGCCCAGCCCATCATGTGGTAGTCACAGAGATATTCGACGTTGTCGTACCCTCTGAGGTGTCCGACGGTGGCCAGCGCGTCCGGGACGACGTCCTGGTAGCCAACGTCGTAGCCGGGTCGTGGGTCCGGTGCGCGTCCCGCATCGGCGGGCCAGAATCCGGGATTCGCCCACCCGATCGTGGGGTACTGACGGTTCGTATCCACCAGAGAGGCGTTCCCCCGGTAGTGGAACAGGATGTTCGGGCCGTAGTACTGTGGTTCGCGCAGGCTCCACCCGTCCGGATTGATGTAGACGTAGATGATGGCGATATCGTCCAGGAGCGTGTTGAACTCCTCCGCTTCGCCCTTGGCGGCCTGTTCAATGATGCGGCTGCCGGCTTCGACGCCGGCACGCTCGTTGCCGTGGATTCCCACGATGAAGACGCACTTTTCCTTCGCAGCGAAGGCTTCCCGGTCCTGAACATCGTTGGTCAACTCGGCGACGTAGATGTCACGTGGGTCGGGGTCTTCCCCAGTGAAGACGTTTTCCCATCCCGGCCCCTGGCCGATACGTTCGACATTGACCATGTCGGGATACGTGGTCTCGAGGTGGTCAAGTGCCTGGCCGGTTTCCTGATGTGATGTCCAGTCGCGTGCCCCCTCGACAGGCGGGAAGACGTCGAATTCTTCGATGTATTCCGGATAGACATCGTAGTCACCATAGGAGTCCTCGAGATTCCAGAAGGGATGGGCTCCCGGTGAGAAATCCACGTGTTCGATTCCGGTCATCTCATCAAGGGCGTACTGAACTTCAGCCTCGGTAAGCCAGGCGTGGGCGGCCGGTGTCGGTTCTTCGCGATAGACCGCTTTCGGAGCTCGTAGGTTTTCGTCGATATCCCAGTCTGGTTCGCCGAACTCTCCATAGAACTCCTGTACGGCAGTAACGTCTGCGAACTCGATAACAACAGTCACTTCGTAGTCGTCCGGTGTGGCGCTGATGGCAAACTGTGCGAGGTCAGTGACTCTGTCGTCTGTGACTTCGGCGGATACCGTACTCGGGAGGGCGAGTGCGGCACCGGTCGCGGCGGCCACGCTCAGGAATGTCCGACGGTCGATTCCGCCGCGTTCGAAAATCTCTTCGTCTAGTTCCTCAGCCTCTTCGTAGGTGTAGCGGTCGGGAGTATCGGTTACGTATCCGTCGTCGGGTTGTACTCGTTTCATTGTGGGTTCATGGGTCTTGGTATCCCACACCATACCTCTCACTCTACGGCCATAAACTTAATTAAGGATTATAATGGTTTCCAAATGGTAATATGCGATATCTTATTCAATATGGAGAACAATTGCCTCGAGCCAATCGCCGTACTGGGAGGATGGCCGCGATCTAAAACGGGAAACAGAGTCCCATTCAATGAGTAGGATTGTTGAAAAACGGATGGGACAGGGACGGGGAGCGAGAAACACCAACTACTGGACGCACTCACAGCTTCCGGGGGAACTCGGCCCGACGCCCAGGCTACCAGCTGTGGTCGAGAGGGATGGGTTGCTGTCGCTCGTCGAGCGTGAAATAGAGGCCGGCGTGAGTTGGAAGACCAGTATCGGAGAGCAAAGAAGCGATACCCCGACGGAATTCCGCGTGAAGTGGTCAGAAAGGGCCTCAGTCAGCGGGTTGTGCCTCCGTGGACGGTGTCCCGGCTGGAAGCTCGGGGATGGACAGATCCACGCGCCGAAGCAGCTGGGCGTTGATGGCGACGATGACCGTACTCAGCGACATCAGCAGTGCGCCCACGGCGGGGGACAGCAGAAAGCCGATCGGTGCCAACACGCCTGCTGCAAGCGGAATCGCGACGACGTTGTAGCCGGCTGCCCACACGATGTTCTCCTGCATCTTCCGGTAGCTCGCCCCGCTCAGCTTGACTAGCCGAACGACGTCCATCGGGTTGTTCTGGACGAGGATGACGTCCGCCGACTGGACCGCAACGTCGGTTCCGCTCCCGATAGCGATGCCGACGTCGGCCCGCGTCAGCGCCGGTGCGTCGTTGACGCCGTCGCCGACCATCCCCACGAGCTTCCCCTGGTCCTGGAGTTCCTGCACTTTCTCGTCCTTGTCTTCGGGGAGGACCTCCGCGAACACCGTGTCGATGCCCAGTTCGTCCGCGACAGCGTCCGCGACGTCCTTGGAGTCGCCAGTCAGCATCGCCACCTCGATGCCCAGATCGTGGAGGGCGTCGACGACGCGGAAACTCTCGTCCCGGATCACGTCGGCCATCGCGAACGCGGCAATCAGCTCGCCTTCGCGAACGAGATACACCACTGTCTGGGTGTTCTCGCCTGCCTCGTCAGCGAAGCGCTGGAGATGGGCCGGTATCTCACTCTCGAGTTGGGTCAACAGGTTCGGCCCGCCGACGTACACCTCGGTTCCGTCGACGGTCGCGCGGACGCCACGACCTTTGATCGCCTCGAAGTCGGTCGTCTCAGGTGCACCAAGATCACGCTCGTCAGCTGCCTCCCGGATGGCTCGAGCGATCATGTGTTCGGAGTCGCCCTCGACGGCTGCCGCCAGCCGGAGTGCGTCATCCTCGTCGACGCCGTCGACGGTTGCCATATCCACGACGCCGTGCTCGCCTTCGGTGAGCGTCCCTGTCTTGTCGAAGATGATCGCGTCCAGGTTCCGTGCGTCCTCCATCGCGATGCGGTCGCGAACGAGCATCCCGTTCCGGGCGGCGAGCGACGTGTTGATCGCGACGACCAGCGGGATGGCGAGTCCGAGGGCGTGTGGGCAGGCGATGACGAGCACCGTGACGACGCGCTCGATGACGGTCGCGTCGAACGAGACAGCGAACGTCCACGCGATTGCGGTCACGACCGCCGCCCCGAGCGCGACGTAGAACAGCCAGCCGGCCGCCCGATCGGCCAGCACCTGTGTCTCGGATTTGCTCTGCCGCGCCTCATCGACGAGGCGCATGATGCCCGCGAGCGTCGTCTCCTCGCCCGTCGCACCGACGCGGACGCGGAGACTGCCGTCGCCGTTGATCGTCCCGCCGATGACCTCGTCACCGGGTTCCTTCGAGACCGGTTTCGACTCGCCGGTGATCATCGACTCCTCGACGTCCGAGTCGCCCTCCTCGACGATTCCGTCAGCAGGGACACTCGCGCCCGGTCGGACGAGTACGAGGTCGCCCTCAGAGAGTTCACTGAGGGGAATCTCCTCGGTGTTCCCGGACTCGGTGATGCGCTCGGCGGTATCGGGCAGCAGCTTCGCCAGCTCGTCGACCGCGCTCGAGGCACGGCGCACCGACCGCATCTCGATCCAGTGCCCGAGCAGCATGATGTCGATCAGCGTCACGAGCTCCCAGAAGAACGCCGACTGCGTCGGGAAGACCACGGTCGAAAGGCTGTAGACGAACGCGACGGTGATCGCCATCGAGATGAGCGTCATCATCCCCGGCGACCGGTCTCTCAGCTCCGGCACCGCCATCCGGAGGAACGGTACACCCCCGTACGCGAAGACGATGACCGCGAAGACGGGGTTGATCCACTCGCTCCCCGGGAACGCGGGGACGGAGAACCCGAGCCACTCCTGCAGGATTTCGCTGTAGAGGAGGACAGGAATTGACAGGAGTGTCGAGACGAAGAAGCGTCGGCGGAACAGTTGCTCGTGGCCCTCGTGCATCCCGCCATGGCCCTCACCGTGTCCCTCGTGGGAACCGTACCCGTTGCCGTCGTGCTCGGCGTGCTCGTGTTGCTCGGTGACCCCCGCCTCACCCGCTGCGGCAGGTTGCGTCTCCGTTGTATCGTGGTGGTCGTCCATGAGCGTGTTCTCTTTTGAAGTGGTTCCGCTGGCTTCCTGAATGTTCGGCCCCTGGAACCGTCAGGGACGGGGCAGGCAAAATTCGGAGGAACGCTTGCCCGACCCGATGGAAGGAATCCCGAGTACTGCGTCGACGAGCTCTGTCTTCCGACCGCTGTGGAGTGTATCGGTAACGAGAGTTCTTCCGTTGACTGTCGAACGAGAGCACGAGAAACCGGAAATAACGACTCGTTCAGGCCACCGTTCGTGGTCAGTACGCGTGTGAGTGGACGAATCGGTCGGCACCCTCGACAATATGACCGGTACTTACAGTACCCTCGGACGACTATCTCCGAAGCGATGAGTTCACAGTCTATCTCTGCGGACGAATGGCTCGAAAACGACAAGATAAAACGGATTCTGAAGGAGCACCTCGACGAAACAGACTATCGTATCTACAAGGCACTGAACGAGGACGGCCGGATGTCCGACACTGAAATCGGCGAACGTGTCGGTCTCTCTCGAACGGCGGCGCGACGGCGACGGAAGAACCTCCAGGAGAACGGGCTGGTCGACGTTATCGGCGTCCTCGTCCTGCAGGAGGCGAAGTTCGCCTACGCGGACGTGTTCGTCACGCTCGAATCCGGCGTGGACAGCGACGAACTGGACGAGTTCGTCGACCACGTCCAGAGCGAGGAGCTCATCTACGAGATCGAGGAGTACATGGGTAAGTACGACCTGTTACTGCGGGTCTGGCACGCCTCGCTCTCGGACATCAAGGAGTACCTCAGGGAGGAACTCCAGAACAACCCGGTCGTCGAGAGCTACGAGGCCATCCCGGTCACGAAGACCCACAAGGCCTGGCACAAGAAAGTCACCGACGGAGAGTAGCCGCTTTTCAGAGCCCGCCGACCGCGGTGTACACCAGCCGACAGGGCTCGTCTCCACGGTTGACGCTGTAGTGTTCGACGCCTGCGGGGATGACCGACAGCGTCCCCGCCTCGACGCTGTACTCGCCGTCCGGCGTGACGAGTTCGACCGAGCCGTCGAGGATGACGGAGATCTCGTCGCCAGCGTGGGCGGTCCAGCCCTCCTCCGGCACGCGCTCGCCCGGCTGGATGACGTACGACCCCGTCTGTGACTCGGGGTCGTCGCTCTCGAACAGCGTGAGCGGGCTGCCCGTGCTGTCGTCCCAGACGTCGGCGAGTTCGGTGAGTTCGACGCCGCTCATCGGTCCTCACCTCCTGTCCCGGCGGTCGGTTCGTCCGCACTTCCGTCCCTGAGCGCCGCCGTCTCTGCCTCGTCGATGCCGCCGTCTTCGTCGAGCACGACGGCGTACACCTCGCGGGCCGTCTCGCGGGTGATGTAGTCGTCGCGGAAGTCCTCGCGGACGCGTTCCGGGTCGCGCTCGCGTGGGTCGCCCCACCCGCCGCCCGAACTCGTCACCAGTCGGGCAACGTCGCCGTCGGCAAGCTGGTGGTTGGTGAGGTTGCTGTGCCGTTCGACCTCGCCGTCAGTTCGGACGATCTCGATGTGGTTGCCGTCGCCGTCCTGTCCGCCGTCGACGCCCCACGGCGGGAACTCGGAGCGGCCGAATCCGGCGGTGATGAAGCCGCCGGACTCGTTGTAGACCCGGTAGTCCTGCACGAAGCCGGTGCCGCCACGGAACTCGCCGTGGCCGGCGGTCTGGGGTGTGTCGAGGGCGGCCTGGTCGAACAGCAGCGGGAAGCGCGTTTCCATCACCTCGACGGGCATCTCCAGCGTGTCGCCGTCGCCCGAGCAGACGAGCACGTCCGCGCCGTCCTTGCCGGGGCTCGCCCCCCAGCCGCCGGGCTGTGGTTCGACGACGAGGAACTCCTCGCCCCGGCGGTCGTCGTGGCCGCCGACGATGGTCGCGCAGACGCTGAGGAAGTGCCCGGCCGAGAGCCGGTCCGGGAGGTGGGGCGCGAGCGCCTTCCACGGCAGGTCCGCGGCCATCGCGGAGCCCTCCCAGTCGGTGCCGATGGGGGCTGGTTTCGTGGCGTTGAGCACCGTCCCCTCCGGGATCGTCACGTCGAGCGGCCGGAAGAACCCCTCGTTGGTGTCGGCGTCCGGGAGCGTGATGGCCTGGAAGAACGACCGGACGTCGGAGACGGAGGCGGCGTAGGGTGCGTTGATGGGGCCGTCCGCCTCCGGGTCGGTGCCGGTGTAGTCGAGCGCGACCGTCTCGTCCTCGATGGTCACCTCGACCTCGACGTGGACCGGGTCGCCGGAGACGCTGTCGCCGTCGAGCTTGTCCTCGGCGGTGTACGTGCCGTTGGGCAGCTTCCGTATCTCGTCGCGGACGAGGCGTTCGCCGGCGTCGAAGCTGTCCTCGATGGCGTGCTGGACGGTTTCGACACCGTAGCGCTCGTACACCTCGACGACGCGCTCGGCCCCGACGCCCATCGAGGACTGCTGGGCCTCCATGTCGCCGAGCGTGACCTCGGGCATCCGGGTGTTGGCGACGACGATGTCGTAGACAGCGTCGTTGCGCTCGCCGCCCTCGTACAGCTTCACCATCGGGTACTGGACACCCTCCTGGAAGACGCTGGTCGCGTCGGTCGTCCACGAGCCGGGGTCCTTCCCGCCGACGTCGGTCCAGTGGGCCTTCGATGCGGTGAAGCCGACGAGCTCGTCGTCGACGAAGATGGGTGCGACCATCGCCACGTCGTTGAGGTGGGTGCCGCCGTGGTAGTCGTTCAGGAGCACCACGTCGCCGGGGTCGAAGCCGTCCCGTCCGAACTTCTCGACGGCGTCGGCGACGCAGAACTTCAGCGTCCCGAGGAAGCCCGGGACGCCGTTGGCCTGTGCGACGACGTTCGCGTCGGCGTCGGTGACCCCGCAGGCGTAGTCCAGCGTCTCGTAGATGACGCTCGACTTCGCGGTGCGCCCGAGGTTGAGGAACATCTCCTCGGCGGCGCTCTGCAGGGCGTTCGTCACGACCTCGCGTGTGAACGGGTCGACGTCGCTGTCGGATGTGGTGGATTGCTGTGACATGGTTAGCTGATGTGTAGGTTTCCGAACGTGTCGACCTCGAACGTCTGTTCGGGGTGGACGAGCGTCGTGCAGGCGGGTTCCTCGACGACCGCGGGGCCGTCGATGGACGTCTCCGTCGGGAGGGCGTCGCGCTCGTAGACGCGGGCGTCGTGGATGCCCTCGGTGGCGAAGTCGACCTCGCGGGTGTGCTTCACCGCGTCGGCGGGCTCGCCGGCCACGTCGAGCGATTCGACGGCTGGTTTCGGCATCGGTGCGGACGCGGTCAGGCGGACGTTGACGACCTCGCAGGGGTCGTCGAGGCGGAAGTCGAACGTCCGCTCGTGGCGCGCGTGGAACCGTTCGATGGTCGCTGCGATCTCGCTCGCGTCGACCGGGCCGTCGCCCAGCGGGGTGTTCACGGTGTGTTCCTGCCCGGCGTAGCGCAGGTCGACCGAGCGTTCGAGGACGAGCTCGTCCTCGTCGACGTCCTCGGCGGCGTAGGCGTCGCGCGCCTCGGCCTCCAGCGCGGCGACGGTCGCAGCCACCTCGTCGGCGTGGCCGCCGTCGAACGGCATGACCCGGGTCCGGGCGAAGTCCTTCCGGAGGTCGGTGACGAGCATCCCCCACGCGGAGAACTGCCCGGGTGCCCGGGGGACGACCGTCTCCTTCACGCCGAGTTCGCGCGCGAGGGTCGCGGCGTGCAGCGGGCCCGCGCCGCCGCTCGCGACCAGCACGAAGTCGCGGGGGTCGTGGCCGCGGCGGATGCTCACCTGCTTGAGCGCGTTCGCCATGTTGGAGTTGACGACGCGGAGCACGCCGTGGGCGGCCTCGCGGACGCTCGTGTCGAACTCGTCGGCGAGCGGTTCGAGGGCGGTTTCGGCGGCGTCGACGTCGAGGCGCATGTCGCCACCGAGGAAGTAGTCCGGATTGAGCCGGCCGGTGAGCAGGTTGGCGTCGGTGACGGTCGGCTCGGTGCCGCCGCGGCCGTAACAGGCCGGCCCGGGGTCCGCACCGGAGCTCTCGGGGCCGACGTTGATGGAGCCGCCCGCGTCGGTCCAGGCGATGGAGCCGCCGCCCGCACCGATCTCGACGATGTCGACGACCGGGATCTTGAGCGGGTAGCCCTCGTCGCGGGGCGACGACTCGAGCCAGTAGTCGGTGTCGATGGTGACCTCGCCGTCGCGGACGACCGAGGTCTTCGCCGTGGTGCCGCCCATGTCGAAGCTGACGACGTCCGGCTCGTCGAGCTGGCGGCCGACGTGGGCCGCGCCGTAGACGCCCCCGACTGGGCCGCTCTCGACCATCTCGACGGGGCGACGACGGGCCTCGTCGAAGCTCGCGGTGCCCGCGTTCGACTTCATCGCGTACGTGGTGCCGTCGAACCCCTGGTTCCCGAGGCGTCCGGAGAGCGTGTCGAGGTACTCGTCGGCGATGGGGCGGACGTAGGAGTTGAGGACGGCCGTGTTGGTGCGCTCGTACTCCCGGTACTCCTTCGTCAGCTCGTGCGAGAGCGTGACGTAGGCGTCGGGGTGGACCTCCTCGACGAGCTCGCGTGTGCGGCGCTCGTGGTCGGGGTTCTCGTAGCTGTGGAGGTAGCTGACCGCGATGGTGTCGAAGCCGGCGTCGCGGATCTCGCGGGCGGCCTCGCGGACGGCGTCCTCGTCGAGCGGCTGGACCGGTTCGCCTGCCTGGTCGACGCGCTCGGGCACCTCCCAGCGGTGCCGCCGGGGGACGAACGGCTCGGGCTTCTCGTACTGGTAGTTGAACATGTCTGGGCGGTTCGCGCGTGTCACGTCGAGCACGTCGCGGAAGCCGGCCGTCGTCAGCAGCGCCGTCTCCTCGCCGGTCCGCTCGGTGATGGCGTTGATGACGACGGTCGTTCCGTGGACGAACTGGTCGACCGACGCGAGCGGCAGGCCGCCCTTCTCGACGGCGTCGAGGACGCCGCCGGCGAAGTTCGACGGTGTCGTCGACGCCTTCGCGAGGGTGAGTCCACCGTCTCGCACCGCCACGAGGTCGGTGAACGTCCCCCCGATATCGACGGCGACACGGGTGGTATCTTGTGGCATGGCGTATAACAGAACGGCACTTACTATAAACTTATCGTGCGATATTATTCTGAACTGTGCTCAAAATGTGCCCAAATAGTTCTGAATAGTTCTAAGAGGCGTATATCGACGACCGAATTGAGAATGACATCGGTCATTCCTGCGACCGGTGGGCGGGCGAGGCGGCTGACAGACAATGGGTGATGGTGGTGGTGGGTGCCCCCGCCCGCCGTACCCGTGCGTCCGCTACTCCTCGGTGACTTCCTCCCGCGTCACGTCATCGGAGCGGTGTTCGGCCACCGCCTGGGCCTTCGGTCCGGGGTCGTGGAGACACCGGGTCTGGTGGCCGTCCTCGACCTCGACCAGTTCGGGGTCGACGGCGTCGCAGGCGTCGAACGCGCGGTGACAGCGCGGGTGGAACGGACAGCCCGGCGGCGGGTCCTTCGGGTCCGGGGTCTCGCCTCGGACCTCCACGGACGGCGGCTTCAGCGACTGCTCGCCGCTCTCGACGACCGGGATGGCAGACAGCAGCTGCTCGGTGTACGGGTTCACCGGGTTCTCGAACAGCGTCCGGCTGTCGGCGACCTCCATGAAGTTACCGAGGTACATCACGCCGATGCGGTCGGCGACGTTCTTCACGAGGCTGAGGTCGTGGCTGATGAGCAGGTAGGTGAGGTCGAGCTCGTCCTGCAGGTCGTCGAGCAGCGAGATGACCTTCGCCTGCACCGAGACGTCGAGGGCGCTCGTCGGCTCGTCGAGCACGACGAACTTCGGCTCGACCGCCAGCGCGCGGGCGATGGCGACGCGCTGCTTCTGCCCGCCAGAGAGTGCGTTCGGGTAGCGATGGCGGAACTCGACCGGCAGGTCGACCCGCCGGAGCAGGTCGGCGACGCGCTCGTCGCGTTCGGCCTTCGTGCCGACGCCGTGGACGACCAGCGGCTCCTTGACGATAGCACCGATGCGTCGGCGCGGGTTCAGCGACGACGACGGGTCCTGGTAGACGACCTGGATATCCCGACGGAGCTGCCGGAGCGCCTTCCCGTCGAGGTCGGTGACGTCACGGCCGTCGAACTCGATGGTCCCGCCGGTCGCCTCGTAGAGACGGGCGACGGTCTTGCCGAGCGTCGTCTTCCCGCAGCCGGACTCGCCGACCACGGCGAACGTCTCCCCGGGCATGACGTCGAAGCTCACGCCGTCGACGGCCTTCACGTAGGACTCGGTCCGGCTGAACAGCCCCGTCTCGACCGGGTAGTACTTCTCCAGGTCCCGCACCGAGACGAGGGGGTCGCCGCTCATGGCTCACCCCCGGCCTCAGCCGTCGGCGCGTCCTCGGCGACGCCATCGGCCTCCTCGGCTGCGACGGTCGCCGCCTCGCCGAAGGACATGCCATCCTCGTAGAGGTGACAGGCGACGGCCCGGTCGTCGCCGACGGTGTGGGACTCGACCGGCTCCACGTCGCAGGTGCCCGCCATCGCGGCGGGACAGCGCGGGTGGAACCGACAGCCAGCAGGCGGGTCGGTGTAGTCCGGGATCTGCCCGTCGATGCCGTCGCCCTCGAAGCCGGTGAGCTTCGGGATGCTGTCGAGGAGCCCCCGGGTGTAGGGGTGCAGCGGCGCGTCGAAGATCTCCTCCGTCGTCCCGACCTCGACGATCTCGCCGGCGTACATGATGCAGATGCGGTCCGCGATCTCGCGGGCGACGCCGAGGTTGTGGGTGATGTACAGCATCGAGAGGTTCCGCTCCTCGACGCGCTCCCTGAGGAGGCCGAGGATCTGGTCCTGCACCGTCACGTCGAGCGCGGTCGTCGGCTCGTCGGCGATGAGGAACGTCGGGTCGTTGATGAGCGCCATCGCGACGATGACGCGCTGGCGCATCCCGCCCGAGAGCTCGACCGGGTAGCGGTCCAGCGTGCCCTCCGGGTCGGGGATGCGCATCCGGTCGAGCAGCTCGATGCTACGCTCGCGGATCTCGGCGCGGTTCGCCCGCCGGCCGAGCAGGTTCTGCAGCATGCCGAGCCAGGAGACGTCCTTCCCGCCGCTGTAGGTCGCCACGTCGGCCATCATCGAGCCGACGGGGTACACCGGCGAGAGGTACGTCATCGGGTCCTGGAAGATCATGCTCATCTCCTCGCCCTGGATGCGCTCGTGGGCGTCGGCGTCGGCGAGCAGGTCGGTGCCGTCGTAGGTGATGCTGCCCGAGGTTATCTCGCCGGGTGGGCGGGGTAGCGTGCCCATGATGGACTTCGCGGTGACGGACTTCCCGCAGCCGGTCTCGCCGACGAGGGCGACCGTCTCGCCCTCCTCGACGGTGAGGTCGACGCCGTTCAGGACGTGGTGACGCCCCTCGTACGTCTCGAACTCGACGGAGAGGTCGTCGACGGAGAGGATGGGGTCCGCCATCTCACTGCACCTCCACGTCGAACATGTCTCTCAGGCCGTCGCCGAGGAAGTTGAACCCCAGCACGATGAGGAAGATGGCGAGGCCGGGGAACGTCGAGTACCACCACTGCGCGGGCATGTAGTCGCGTCCCTGGCTGACCATCGTCCCCCACTCGGGCGTCGGCGGCTGTGCGCCCAGGCCGAGGAAGCCGAGCGAGGCGGCGACGAGGATGGCGTAGCCCATGTCGAGGCTCATCTTCACCGTGATGGGTGCGAGCACGTTCGGGAGGATCTCCCGGAAGATGGTGCGCGCCGAGGTCGCGCCGATGCCGCGGCTCGCCTCGACGTACGTCTCCTCCTTCACGGAGAGCACCTCCCCGTACGTGAGGCGGGCGTACCACGGCCACCAGACCGCCGCGATGGCGAGCATCACGTTGGTTAGATTGGGTTCGAGCGCGACGCTCACCGCCAGTGCGAGCACCAGTGGTGGTACGGACAGGAACACGTCCGTGATCCGCATCAGGGCCATCCCGACGCCGCCGCCGAGGTAGCCGGCGACGAGGCCGACGGGCACGCCGATGGAGACGGCGGCCGCCAGGACGACGACGCCGATGCGCAGCGACAGGCGCGTCCCGAACAGCACCCGACTGAAGATGTCGCGTCCGGCCTGGTCGGTGCCGAACAGGTGCGCGGCGCTCGGCTCCGCGAACTTGTTGTCGAAGTGGACCGCCGGCTGGCCCTGGTAGCCCGCGTCGGCGGGGTACGGCGCGATGTACGGCGCGAACACCGCGACGAACACGAAGCCGAAGATGATGAACAGGCCGAGTATCGACATCGGGTTCTGCTTGAACCGGTAGACGACGCGGTCGAGGTCTTCCCGCCGGCGCTCGAACAGTCCCGGGCCGTCCGCGGTGACGGTCTCGCCGTCACTCATTGGGAATCACCCTCGTGCCAGACGCGCGGGTCGAAGACCCCGTACAGCACGTCGACTACGAAGTTCACGAGCAGGAACGACGCGCCGACGACGAGCGTGACGCCGACCATCGCGTTGATGTCCTTCTGGAGGATGGCCTCGACGCCGTAGGAGGCCATCCCCGGCCACGAGAACACGATCTCGACGACGAACGCCGAGCCGAGCAGGAAGCCGTAGTCCAGCCCGATGATGGTCAGCGTGGACGCGAACGACCGCCTGAGTACGTACTTGTACGCGATGAGGCGCTCGGGGATGCCGTGGGTGCGGAGCCCCTCGACGTAGTCCTTGTCGTACTCCTCGATGAAGCTCGACCGGGTCATCCGGGCGATGTCGGCGATGGGTGCGAGCGACAGCGTGATGGCCGGCAGGATGAGGTGCTGGCTGGAGCTGATCAACGCGGGCACGTTGAACGCCAGCAGACTGTCGACGAGGAGCAGCCCCGTCGTCTCGACCGGCATCGGGCTCACGTCGCCGACCCGACCAGTCGCGGGGAGCCAGCCCAGCTGGAACGCGACGGCGAGCTGGAGCAGGATACCCGCCCAGAACGGGGGCAGCGAGACGTTGAAGAAGGAGAACAGGCGGCTGGCGTTGTCCGGCCACCGGTCCTTGTGCTGGCCCGCGATGACGCCGAGTGGGACACCCACGAAGATGGCGAGTATCATCGCGAGCGTCGTCAGCTCGAACGTCGCCGGAAAGTACTCCAGCAGGTCGGTCGCCACGTTGCGGTTCGAGATGAGCGACTGTCCGAGGTCGCCCTGGACGACGCCGCCGACGTAGTCGAAGTACTGCTCCCAGAGCGGTTTGTCCAGCCCCATCTGGTCGCGCAGGTTCTGGACGGCCTCGTCACTCGCGCGCGGACCGAGCGCCAGTCGTGCGGGTCTGCCGGGGATGACGCGGGCCAGGGTGAAGATGAGCACCGAGAGGCCCACGAACATCGGGATGGTCGACAGACCGCGCTTTATCAGGTAGCTTCTGTGGCCCATACTGGCGAATCAGCCCTGGTGGTACCGGTGGAACGTCTGGCGGTAGCCCGTGATGCCGTTGTCCTGGAAGCCCTGGACACTCTCGGACAGCGCGTTCCGGGTCGCCTGGTTCATGACGAATAGCGCGGGAGCATCCTCGGCGATGAGGCGCTGTGCCTCCTCGTAGATCGGGATGCGGTCCTCCTGTGCGACGGTCCGGCGACCCTCGGTGAGCAGCCGGTCGACCTCGTCGTTCTGGTACCACGCGGCGCTGGTCCACGAGCCGTGGGAGTCACTGTGCCAGGCCGGGTAGAGGAACGTGTCGGGGTCGGCGTAGCTGAAGGAGAGGTAGATGGCGAGCATGTCCGGAGTGGTGTCCGGGTTCGCCGCCATCTCGGTGATGTTCGACCACGGCGCGCGCTCGACGGTGAGCGACCCACCGAGCTCCTGCAGGTTCGACTGGAGCAAGAGCCCCATGCTCTCCTCGATGGTCAGCCCGGAGACGTACGTGTAGTTCAGATCGAGGTCGCTTGCGGAGTAGTCGGACTGGTCGAGTTCGGCCCGTGCGGCGTCGAGGTCCTGCTCGTACGTCGGCAGGTCCGCGGTGTGGCTCCACATCGCCCCCGGGAGCGGCCCCTGGAGGTGGTCGGAGTCACCCGCCATAACGTCGTTGAGCGCGGCCTCGTAGTCGAAGGCGTACGAGATGGCCCGCCGGACGTGCACGTCGTCGAGCGGTGCCCGCTGGGTGTGCATGTAGATGTAGAACGGGTTGAACGTCGCCTTCGCGTGCACGCGGACGCCGTCGGCCCCCTCGAGGTCGTTGTACGTCTGGAGCGGGAGCCACTGGTCGGACATCTCCGCCCCCTCGCGCATCCGGCCCGCGGCGGTCGCGGACTCCTGGACGATCTCGGTGGTCACACTGCTGTAGCGGCCGTCGGGGAAGGAGCCCCACCAGTCGTCGTTCTGCTCGATGACGATCTGGCGACTGCGTTCGCGCTCGCTGAGGACGTAGGGGCCGCTGCCGGCGTCGTTGTCCTCGAGCCAGCCGGTGCCGTAGTCGCCGTGCTCGCCGAAGTTCCCGTCGCTTGCCGCGTTCGCCTCGACCTGTTCCTGGTTGACGACGTAGAGGAACGGGAGCGTGTAGAGGAACGGCGCGAACACCTCGGTGGTGACCATCTCGACGGTGGTCTCGTCGACGGCGGTGACGTTCTCGGGCGAGAGGATGCCCGACCACATCCACGAGAAGCCGTTCTGCATCTCCATCATCCGCTGGACGGAGTACTGCACGTCGGACGCGGTGACGGGGTCGCCGTTGTGG
Source organism: Haloarchaeobius salinus (assembly GCF_024464185.1). Classification (NCBI taxonomy): domain Archaea; kingdom Methanobacteriati; phylum Methanobacteriota; class Halobacteria; order Halobacteriales; family Halorubellaceae; genus Haloarchaeobius; species Haloarchaeobius salinus. The sequence continues at coordinate 47,360 of NZ_JANHAU010000008.1, read as the reverse complement.
AACGTCGCGTCGCTGCGCAGGTTGAACGTGTACGTGCGACCGTCGTCTGCAACCTCCCAGTCCTCGGCCAGCCAGGGCTCGATGTCCGGGGGCGTCTCGTCCGTGTAGTACACCAGCGGGTCGTAGACGTTGTGCAGGAGGATGGTCTCGAGGTTGTCCGAGCCCTTCATCGGGTCGAGTGAGCTCGGTGCGACCGTGGTGACGTACTCGAAGGACGCACCACCGCCACTCCCATTGCCGGACGAGTTGTCGTCCGAGGTGTCCGTATCGGGCGAGCCATCACCCGAATCGTTCGTCGTGCTGTCAGCCGACTGGTTCCCGGTACAGCCGGCGAAGATGGTCGAGACCGTCGCCGCACTCCCGTATTTCAGGAAGTCACGGCGGTCGAAGCTGCGGTTGTTATTGTTACTCATGGTAGCTATCTACCACCCCGGTGGCTTAATACTACTGGATAGTATCAACAAATCCGAACCTGATATTTACTATCTGTACGTAAACTAAGGATATATGGACCGTTTTGAGCGTAGAGAAATACGATTCGGCGATAGGTGGGGAAAGCAATATATACGAATACACGAAACGAATACTTCGTGAGACAAGATAACACCAACCAGCGCGTCGCCGTGGACATCGGCGGCACGTTCGTCGACGCCATCACGTTCGACCGCGAGACGGGAGACCTCACGCTCGAGAAGGCGGCCACGACACCCGACCAGCCATCGGGTGGCGTGCTCGACGCCGTCGAGAAGGTCGACGCCGAACTGGAGGCGACCGAGGCGTTCGTCCACGGGACGACACTCGGGCTGAACGCCGTGCTCGAACGCGACGGCGCACGTATCGGCATCATCACCAACGAGGGGTTCACCGACGTCCACGAGATCGGCCGCACGAACCTCGAACGCGACTCGATGTACGACATCAACTACCAGAAGCCGGAGTCCATGGTACCCCGTCGACGACGGCTCGGCGTGCCCGGCCGCCTGAACGCGGACGGGGCCGTCGTGGAGGAGCTCGACGAGGACGCCGTCCGCGAGGCCGCGGACGAACTCGTCGCGGAGCACGACGTGGAGGCCATCGCCATCTGCTTCCTGCACTCCTACCAGAACGGCCAGCACGAGCAGGCCGCCGCCGATGTCGTCCGCGACGCTCACCCCGAGGTCAGCGTCTCGGTCTCCAGCGACATCACCGGCGAGTACCGGGAGTACGAGCGCACGAGCACGGCCGTCCTCGACAGCTACATCAAGCCCATCTTCGAGAACTACGTCGACACCCTCGACGAGTCGCTCACCGGCGCGGGCTTCGACGGCTCGTTCTTCGTCACGCGGTCCGGCGGCGGCACGCTCACCGCCGAGAGCGCGAAGACCGCGCCCGTCCACACCATCCTCTCTGGGCCGGCCGGCGGGCTCATCGGCGCGGCCCGCGTCGGCGACGCCACCGACCGCGAGAACCTCATCACCGTGGACATGGGCGGGACGAGTCTCGATGCTGCCGTCGTCGAGGACGGCTCGCCCGTCGTGAAGTACGACTCGACGCTCGAACACCAGCCGATGCTCATCCCGGTGTACGACATCCGGACCATCGGCGCGGGCGGGGGCTCCATCGCCTGGCTCGACGGCGACCTGCTGAAGGTCGGCCCCGAGAGCGCGGGCGCGGACCCCGGTCCCATCTGCTACGACAACGGCGGTACCCAGCCGACCGTCACCGACGCGGCGCTCGCCCTCGGCTTCCTCGACCCCGGCGACTTCCTCGGCGGCGAGATGGACACCGCCGTTGACGACGCCATCGCCGGCATCGAGGGCGTGCTCGCGGACCCACTCGACACGTCCGTCCCGGACGCCAGTCGCGGCGTCTTCGACGTGGCGCTCGCGAACACCGTCGGAGCCATCCGCGAGATAACCGTCGAGAAGGGCCTCGACCCGCGTGACTTCTCGATGGTCGCCTACGGCGGCGCGGGCCCGATGTTCGTCCCGCTGCTCGCGCGCGAACTTGGCGTGAAGGAGGTACTCGTCCCGCAGGCACCCTCCGTCTTCTCCGCGTGGGGGATGCTGATGGCCGACGTCGTCTACGATTTCTCGCAGACGATGATCGCCGTCCTCGACGACGTCGAACTCGAGACGCTCGACGCCGCCTTCGAGGAGCTCGAGGCCGAAGGCCGCGAGACGCTCACCGAGGAGGGCGTCGCCGAGGCCGACCAGCGCCTCGAACGCGCCGTCGAGATGCGTTACTTCGGGCAGGAGCACACCGTCGAGGTGGACGCCGACGGCGTCGATGACCTCGACGAGCTCGCCGAGCGGTTCCAGGCACAGCACGAGACGCGCTACGGTCACACGATGGACGACCCGGTCCAGGTCGTCCACCTGCGCGTCCGGGCGGTCGGCGAGAACGACAAGCCGACGCTCGACGAACAGGAGCCGCGCACGGGCGACGCGCTCGAGCCGACCGACACCCGCGAGGCGTACTGCTTCGCCGCGGGCGAGTTCACCGAGTTCGACGTCTACGAGCGCGCGACGCTCGCGCCGGGCGACGAGCTCGCCGGCCCCGCGGTCGTCACCGAACCGACCACCTCGCTGGTCTTCCACTCGGACCAGCACGCGACCGTCGACGAGTACGGTCATATCGTCATCACCACCGGAGGCGAACAATGAGCACCCAACAGGATATCGACGCGGCCACGGTCGAGGTCGTCCGCAACTACCTCACGTCGGCCGCCACCGAGATGCAGCGCACGCTGATCAGGACCGCCTACAACACCATCATCTACGAGATCCTCGACTTCGGCATCTCGGTGTTCGACCGCGACCTCAACCTCGTCGCGGACTCGCCGGGGCTCGCGCTGTTCCTCGGCGCGAACGACTACGGCATCGAGAAGGCGGTCGACCACGTCGGCGAGGAGAACATGGAGCCAGGCGACGTGTTCATCATGAACTACCCGTACTGGAGCGGCACCCACACGCTCGACGTGCTCCTGTTCGCGCCCGTGTTCTACGACGAGGAGCTCATCGGCTACACGACCTGTCGCGCCCACTGGCTCGACCTCGGTGCGAAGGACTCGGGCTACGTGCTCGACTCCACCGACGTCCACCAGGAGGGCGTGCTGTTCCCCGGGACGAAGGTGTACAAGAACGGCGAGCCGGACCCCGAGATCATGGACATCATCCGGTTCAACTCCCGGATGCCCGAGAAGGTCGTCGGCGACCTCAACGCGCAGGTCGCCGCGGTCCGCACCGGCGAGAAGCGCCTGCAGGAGCTGTACGAGAAGTACGGCTCGGAGACCGTCGAGACCAGCATCGAGCGTATCCTCAACCACGGCGAGCGCACCGCCCGTGAGGCCGTCGCCGAACTGCCCGACGGCACGTGGTCGGCGACCGGCTACGCCGACGGCGTCAACCGCGAGCCGGGCGACCTCATCAAGCTCACGGCCGAGGTCACCATCGACGGCGAGGAGTTCAGCGTCGACTTCTCGGGCTCCTCGCCCGAGGTCGACGAGCCGCTGAACATCCCGCCGGGGATGTCCGAGACCATCTGCAAGCTCTGCTTCAAGACGCTGACGACGCCCGAGGAGGACTCCAACGGCGGGCAGTACGAGCCCCTGACGATGCACGTCCCCGAGGACAACATCTTCAACGCGAGCTATCCCGCACCCACGTTCACCGTCTGGACCGGCATCGTCGCCATCGACGTGGTGTACCAGGCGCTCGCGGAGGGGATGCCCGACCGCGTCCCCGCGAGCACGGGCGGCGACCTGGCCGACATCATGCTGTACGGCGAGAACCCCGAGACGGGCCGGCCGTTCGTCGAGGCGAACAACGAGGGCGTCGGCTGGGGTGCCGGCGTCGGCCACGACGGCGAGAACGCGCTGATGCACATCAGCGAGACGATGGTCCGGAACATCCCCGTCGAGGTGTTCGAGAACAAAGCGCCCATCCGGTTCGACCAGCTCTCGCTGCGGGAGGACTCGGGCGGCCCCGGGAAGCACCGCGGCGGGCTCGGCATCCGCCGGGACTTCCGCGTGCTCGAACCCGTCGGCGCGCTCTCCATCATCCAGAAGACCCGCACCGAGAACTGGGGGCTCGACGGCGGCAGCCCGGGCGAGAAGAACGTCGTCGTGCTCGACTCCGACCGCGAGGACTTCGACGAACGCATCGAGGTGCTCGTCGACAACGACGACCTCTACGACGACGACAGCGTCAAACACGCCGGCATGTTCCGCGGGAACTTCATGCCGGACGAGGTCATCTCGAACCGGACCGCCGGCGGTGGCGGCTACGGCGAACCGTTCGACCGCGACCCCGAGGCGGTCCGCGAGGACGTCGCCGACGGCTACGTCTCCCGCGAGGCAGCCCGCGAGCAGTACGGTGTCGCCATCACCGAAGCCGGCGAGGTCGACCACGACGAGACCGCCGAACTGCGGGGCAGGTAGATGACGGACATCCTCTGGATCGACCCCGTCGGACACGCCGACTTCTCGGGCGACATCGGCGACATCCTCGCCGAGGCGGCCCGGCCGGAGACGACCGTCGACGTGACTGCACTCGACCGCGGCCCACACCACGTCGAGTACCACTACTACGAGTCGCTCGTCACGCCCGACGTGCTCCACCGGGTCAAGCGCGCCGAGAACGAGGGGTACGATGCGACCGTCATCGGCTGCTTCTACGACCTCGCGCTGGAGGAGGCCCGCGAGGTGAGCGAGTCGATGCCGGTCGTCGGCCCCGCCGAGGCGACCACCCACCTCGCGACGACGCTCGGCGACTCGTTCTCCGTCGTCGTCGGCAGACAGAAGTGGGTGCCACAGATGCGCGACCGCGTCCGGCAGTACGGCTTCGGCGACCACCTCGCCTCGTTCCGGCCGGTCGACCTCGGCGTGCTCGACTTCCAGGACGACCCCGACCGGACCGAGCGACGGCTCCGCGAGGCCGCGACGGCCGCCGTCGAGGAGGACCACGCGGAGGTCGTCATCCTCGGCTGCACCGCCGAGTACGGCTTCTACGAGGAGCTGCAGGACGACCTCGGCGTCCCCGTGCTCGACGCGGTGACGGCCCCGTTCAAGTTCGCCGAGCTGCTCGCCGAACTCGCCGACCTCGGCTGGACCCACAGCAAGCGCGGCGGTTACGAGTCGCCGCCCGTCGACGAGATCGCGCGATGGGGCATCGCGGACGACTACGAGAACGCCGACGTCTGGACGGAGGAGTCGGAGCCGTGAGCCACCGCGAGCGAATCGCCGCCTGCCAGGAAGCCCTCGCCAGCGAGGGAGCCGACGCGGCCGTCCTGTTCCCGAGCGTCGACATGGGCTACCTCTCGGGGTTCACCGACGAGCCGATGGAGCGACACCTGCTCCTGTTCGTCACACCCGACGAGGAGCCCGTCTTCGTCGCGCCGGCGATGTACGAGTCCCAGATCCTCGGCGGGTCGGTCGTCGACGACGTTCGCGTCTGGGACGACGGCGACGACCCGCTCGCACTCGTCCGGGAGGTCGCCGACGAGCGCGACCTCCACGGCGGCAGTCTCCTCGTCGACGACCGCATGTGGGCCCGCTTCAGCCAGGACCTCCGGGCGGTCCTGCCCGACGCCTCGTTCGGCCTCGCGAGCGACGTGCTCGCACCGTTGCGCATCCGGAAGGACGAGAACGAACTCGACGCGCTCCGGGCGGCCGGCGAGGTAGCCGACCGGGCCGTGATGGCAGTCCGTCGGCTGGGCGACGAGGCCGTCGGCTTCACCGAGACCGAGCTCGCCCAGGAGATCGAAGCCCAGCTCGCCGAGTTCGGCGGGGACGGCGTCTCCTTCGAGGTGATCGTCGGGAGCGGTCCGAACGGCGCGCAGCCACACCACCGCCACGGCGACCGCGAGATACAGGCCGGCGACCCCGTCGTGCTGGACTTCGGCACCCGCGTCGACGGCTACCCGAGCGACCAGACCCGGACCGTCGTCTTGGCGGGCGACCCACCCGACGGGTTCGACGAAGTCCACGACGTCGTTCGCGAAGCCCACAACGCCGCCGTCGACGCCGTCGAACCCGGCGTCACCGCCGCGGCCATAGACGCGGCCGCCCGCGAGGTCATCGAGGAGGCTGGCTACGGCGAGCAGTTCGTCCACCGCACCGGCCACGGCGTCGGGCTGGAGGTGCACGAACCACCGTACATCGTTGCGGGAAACGATAGAGAGCTCGAACCCGGAATGGTGTTCTCGGTCGAGCCCGGCGTCTATCTGGAGGGAGAGTTCGGTGTCCGTATCGAGGATCTCGTCGTCGTCACCGAAACCAGTCACGAGCGGCTGAACGACTCACCGCGAGACTGGGAACCGCTCTGACCGTTCCGGGAACTGACGTGATCGGGTCCTCGGTTTCTGACTGGTACTGTTGAACCCATCCGGTGGGGGCTCGTCGCGAACATATTCCCGACAACGGCCTTGGGTATCTGTCGGAAACGGGCCTCCAATGGCATACGGAAGTGAACTCCTTCTCACGGTTGTCACAGCCGTCATACTGTTTGGGGCCCTCGGCGTCATCTCGCGGCGCGCAAACTGGCAGTCGTACGCGCTGGCCGGCGGTGTATACGGGACCGACGGTGAGGAGCCCACACACGTGGAGAAACCGGATGGGCTCGTCCGCTGGCTGACGACGGTGGACCACAAGGATATCGGGCTCCTGTACGGACTGTTCGCTGTGCTGTCGTTCGCCTGGGGCGGGATTGCAGTGCTGCTGATGCGGGTCGAACTCCTCACCCCACCGGTCGACGTCCTCAGCTACGGTCTCTACAACGCACTCCTGACCAGCCATGGCGTGACGATGCTGTTCCTGTTCGGGACCCCGATCCTCGCTGCGTTCTCGAACTACCTCCTGCCGCTGCTCATCGGGGCAGACGACATGGCTTTCCCGCGGATCAACGCCATCGCGTTCTGGTTGCTGCCGCCCGGTGCCCTGCTCATCTGGGGCGGTCTACTGATGGGCCCGTTCATCGAGGGAATCGAGGGTGCCCAGACTGCCTGGACGATGTATGCCCCCCTGTCCATCGAGCAGTCGAACCCTGGTGTCGACCTGATGGCGCTTGGACTCCACCTGACCGGTGTGAGCGCGACGATGGGGGCGATCAACTTCATCGCGACCATCTTCACGGAGCGGGACGAGGAGACGGGCTGGGCGACGCTCGACATGTTCTCGTGGACGGTGCTCGTCCAGTCCGCACAGATCCTCTTCGCGTTCCCACTGCTCGGGAGCGCGCTGGTCATGCTCCTGCTCGACCGGAACGTCGGGACGACCTTCTTCACCGTCGAGGGTGGTTCACCGATCCTCTGGCAGCACCTGTTCTGGTTCTTCGGACACCCGGAGGTGTACATCCTCGTCCTCCCACCGATGGGGCTCGTCAGCTACATCCTGCCGAAGTTCACGGGCCGGAAGCTGTTCGGGTTCAAATTCGTCGTCTACTCTACGCTCGCGCTCGGCGTGCTCAGCTTCGGCGTCTGGGCCCACCACATGTTCGCGAGCGGCATCGACCCGCGACTGCGGGCGTCGTTCATGGCCGTCTCGATCGCTATTGCGGTGCCCTCGGCGGTGAAGACGTTCAACTGGATCGCGACGATGTGGAACGGGAAGATCCGGCTTCGGGCACCGATGCTGTTCTGTATCGGGTTCATCGCGAACTTCATCATCGGCGGGGTGACCGGCGTGTTCGAGGCGTCCATCCCCGTCGACCTCGTCCTCCACGACACCTACCACGTCGTCGCGCACTTCCACTACGTCATCATGGGCGGCATCGCCTTCGCCGTCTTCGCAGCCGTCTACTACTGGTTCCCCCTGTTCACGGGGCGATGGTACCAGCGTCGGCTCGCGGCCATCCACTTCTGGCTCAGTATGGTTGGGACGAACCTCACGTTCTTCCCGATGGTGATGCTCGGCTACGGTGGAATGCCCCGCCGCTACGCCGCCTACGACGTGACGGTAGGACCGCTCTCGTACTTCACCGATCTCCACATGCTCGCGACGGTGGGCGCGTTCGTCCTCGCGGTCGGCCAGATCATCTTCGTCTGGAATCTCGTCGTCTCGTGGCTCGAGGGACCCCGTGTAACGACTGGCGATCCATGGAACATCGAAGCGGAGGACTCGGTCGGCCGGGAGTGGCAGTGGTTCGCGGAGCAACGGATCCCCGCCATCCTGGACGGTGGGGAGGAAGGCGATGACTGAGCGGCTAGTCCGTCGCGCTGGCACCGGCCTCGCATCGAACTCCCGCGTCTTCGTATAGGTCGGCACTCATGAAACCAGCTTCGCGACCTGTCGTCCAATACACGTCCCTGCTATGTTCTGCTGAATTCGCCACGCGAAGCGACAGCCATCGGAGTCCTGCCCCATCTGACGGCACTGATCGATCCCAACTGCGGGACGGGAAGCCTCGCCGTATACGGTGAGGAGGAGGTCACACCTAGCCGTCGGTACCATCGCACTTCTCGTGAGGATGTCCAGGTGGTTCCCGGCGTCGTGCAACTGGACTCGATGTGGGGACCGCTACACTCGCCTCCGTCTCAGAACGGTGCCTGGGGACCGCGACTGGTCCCCTCTTCCTTCATCGCGCGCTCCATCGGGTTCGAGCCGACCTCGCGGGCTTCGGTCGGTGCTGCTTCGGGGTCGCCCTCCTCGAGGAACGTCGTTTCGAGTTCCACGAGCTGTTCGTTGATCGTTTCACTCTGGTGGTGCATTGGCGCTGCCCTGACGCGAACGAGGTCGTACTCGTGACGATCCGACAGGCCGTTCCAGGCCCTGAACGATCCGATTGTCAGGGTGTGCGTCTGCGGACAGAACGGTGTCGTGGGGGTGAATTCGGCTCGCAGTACGGTCTCGATGTCGTCGGCGTCGATGGCGTCGTCGGCATCGGACGACTCCACCGCATACCGATAGCCTGCGCCGGGATGGCGTGTATCGAGGTTCAACCGTGCGAGGTTGTAGTTGAACGTCATATCGTACACCTTCCGCTCCTCGAAGAGTTCATGCGTCAATCTGTGGAACATGACGTGGTCCGACCCGGCGAGGACGTCTTGCCCGTCGAGAAACGGCCCTGGCGTCGGGACGTTATCGGGGACGAACTCATCGTCGGAATCAAAGAGACCGCCGTCCTCGCCTCCGAACGGAGATGGGAACCCGGGCATAGATCATCGTATGGCCTCGAGTCGCATGGGTGGTCCTCCGAACATATTCAAGGAAGCGTGGTTCGGACAGGGAATCCGAAGTAATGTGCCTCGAGATAGCCCTCGTTGACACACCACCCGCACCACGCAGAGATATAGCAGAAATAGGTTTGTACCGTGTTCTGCTTGAGTCCTTGATATCCACCGAGATGCCGGGTGTACTCCCGGAACACGTGTTCATCGAGGTCGTCGAAGGTCGGCTCGCTGTCGACGTCGTCGGGGAAGATCGCGGTCCAGTCGTCGGCGCCGCGGTCGCCGGCGGCCCACTTGACGAACCGCTCGAGCTCGTGTGCAGCGTTTCGTCGGTAGTTCCCGCCATCGCCACTGCGGCCTTTCCCCTTGTCCTGGGGGTAGCGCTCGAAGCTGTCGTCGAGTGGCGTCGAAAGCGGTCGGTCGGGCATCCACCGGCTGTCCACCGTTCTTCGGCCCCGGTCTCGGTGCCTCTACCCCCCGGGGAAGCGCCGTTGTGAGGCGCTTGCAGCATTCGCGCTTCCTCGACGGCGACGGGGTACTGTAAAGTGGTCGTGATTACTATACTAATCATACCCAATCTACTCTCGATTCTGGAACGCCGATCTCCGCCCTTCTAGAGGGTCTCCCGACCGATTTCTGGCAGATGGAGAATCTATAAATCACATATTACTATATTAAATCGGGTGGCTGTGGGAGGTGGGACTACAGCGGGTATAGGAACCTGTAATGCGTCTTCTCGGACGAACCAGTGAACAGAAACTGCTTCGGATCGGCCGCCAGACAGGCGATCTTGTTGTACTGCTCTGTTTCCGCGATCTCGTTCAGGAGGCTGTTGACTGCCTGTCGGTACATCACACGATTCTCTGACACTTAGGAATCGCGAATCTGGTCGCGATGGGCGTGCCCTAACGGCGTCCGCTCACGTGCCGACTCGTATTGAATCCACGAGCGCACTCGTTGGCAGCGAGGTTCTCACGGAACCCCAGATTCGTCTGCAAGCCCCAGTAAGCGCTCTCGTAAATCTCACACCCGTCGACACAGTCCAGAACAGCTTCCAAGCGGAGACCGAGACACCAGTGAGAGTCCGGCCGGACCAGCTATGGATACCTTCGTGTACCCTTTCTAATTGCTTCGAGTCCCTCTCCAATGTGAAACGGGGAAAGACAGTCAATACTACTGACTGGCGGTGAACTTCTTGCGAATATCATTTGCTGTGATCGCCCCCTGTATAATGTACGAGAGTCTCCGATAACGAGAAGCGATCATTGCTGTTCCGAGGAGGAGTGCAGCGCGGTTCTTGTTCCCCCGCCAGAGTGCGAAGCCGGCCTGCACGAGTATGGATGCGATATTCACTGTCATCCATCGATTCTGTTTCAGTCGTTTCACCGGACTTCTGTTGGCCATCACTCGTATTACGGGCTACGCACGTGTAATCCTGTGGGTCTATAACCGTGGCGCACTGACTGGTCCAACCGTTATCATCTCGACAGAGTGCACCCGCAGCTTCGAGTTTAGAAGAGTTCGTTCCCACCGATAGCGAGCGTACGTCTTTCCACGACAATCCCATTGACTGCACTCACTGCGGTGAGCGTTGCGTTCTGCTTTGTGGGGAGATACATCGTCACACTCCTCTGCCCACTCTCTACCGTCGTCGAGTCGAACGTACTGCGACGTTCGGCGAACACGACGAGTTTCATGACGCCAGTCGTCGTGGTTGCTGCCGGCGTCAACGTCACCGTCGTCGCGACACTCCTGCTGACTCAGAGCTCGGTCACCGAGAGTTGCTCGACCATTGCCGACTCGGTCGTCTCCATCGTGACTGTGGGGCTGAGCGTCAGACAGCCGCTCCCAACAACCAGCCCAACCTGGGCTATCGTCGCAACGACCTGGCGGCGTGAGGGAGTATCAGTCATCAAATGTCTTCTTGGGTGTCAGAGTGCTTGCGCGTTGTACTGCTGGGCGTCCAAGCATCCCACATCCCAATCAGTAAATGTTGCATTTATTGAAACCTCCAGTTTATTATAAAACTGGCGTACAAGATACAGGGCGCGTATTCATCGTTGGCACCGCTTTGAACGATCCAACTGGCGGGGGGACTTTACGCATGTAGAGTCTATTATCGACTACATGTTCGACCAGGATATTGCCCCTGACGTTGTGGAATTCGGCCCGGGCGACGCGGATCTCGCTGTGGTCTGCAACATGCACGGAGACGAACCGACAGGCGCCCGCGCGATCCAGCGTATCCTCAAGCCGTCGCCCGAATTTGAGCGGGCCGTAAAGTTCATCGTCGCGAATCCGCCGGCGTCTATCTTGCATCGCCGCTTTCTCGACGTGGACATGAACAGGGTGTTCCCGGGTGACCCGAAAGCCAACGACCGTGAGCGGCGCCTCGCCGCCCAACTCGTGGCGGAGACGGCCGACTGCGATACCATCTCTTTCCATACGACCCATGCGACCCCCGAGCCGGTCGCATTCGTCTCAGAGGGGAAGCCCCGCGCGCTTGAGATCGTCTCACAGCTCCCGATTGCCTATGTTATCAATGAGACGCCAGTCGTCGACGGAGCGTTCAGTTCGACTGGACCGGTCGTCTCTATCGAGACTGGGAAGGTCCAGCAACCGAACTCGGTCGCGAAAGCCGAGATGCTGATCCAGGCGTTCCTCAACAACGAGGGTGCGGTCTCGGAGGAGCCTCCGATGCATGCTCCTGTGACGAACTACTTCGAGATTTTCGACAAAATCGAGAAGCCGCCCGGGGACGAAACGTACGAACTGCTCGCACGGAACTTCGAGCGAGTTGAGGAGGGAGAAGCATACGCAAAATCGGAGGAGGGGTTTCTCCTCGCCGACGAATCGTTCGTTCCGGTCCTGATGTCGCAGTCGGGATACGGTGAGATATTCGGCTTCCGTGGTCGGAAGGTCGGTGAGTCGGCCGAGGACGCAAAGGAGGCGTGGCTTGATGAAGAGAAGTGACCTGCCACCTGAGTGATGGTGGAATGACCATCCCCGTACCGAATACACCCTCTGAGGGCACCGAAAGAAGCGGGCGAAGGAACAGTTCTCCCTCTAATTCGACGGTAGGGCGCTTGGTACCTTCGTCCTACAAGCCACCGTCAGAAACATGTGCCTATCGTTCACCACCTTACGCACGTGATTTCGGACGTTTGAAGAAGGCCTCGAGCACATATCTAGCTCATCCTACCGTCTACGAGTAATCATTCTGTCGCCAGCGGAGGTTTGTTCTGCCAGCAGCGTTTCCAAAGGTGCGTACAGAGCGTGTAGTTAGTATGAGAACGTCGTTCTGTCACTCCAGGCCTCACAGTTGATTAACTGAGACAAACTGTGGTTTGACGCTCGTCCAGAGTTCATACCTAACTAAGGGTCTGTGAGGCATCGATTGCTAGGTTCATTCTTTACTTCGCTGAAAAAGCGAACCACTTTCTGACAGAAACCACATGCAAGACTCAGAAAAAGATACGGACCCTGTCGAGGCCGCGGACGACGAGCAGGACCTCTACGGGATCGCATCGTGGGAACGGCGGTCACTCCTCGATAGTGCCTCGGTCGCGGTCTACTGGGTGGCGGTTCGGACCGGTCAGGTTCTCCTGGTCCTGCTCGCCCTAGTGATATTCCTCGCCGTCGGTGGACTCAGTATTCTGAGCGATCCCTCACTCGGCGTACTAACGCTCCTCTCCGCCCTGCCCGCGCTGGCATTGGCGGGGTACGTCTGGTACAGTGATGTAACGACCAGCGAACCGCTATCGCTGCTCGCAGCTACCTTCATCCTTGGCGTACTCACCGCGGGGTTCGCTGCCGTTCTCAATAGCTTGCTTCAGCCGGGTTTCGCGGCGCTCGGTGGTATCGGGATGGTGCTGTTTTTCTACATCGTCGTGGGTCCCGTGGAGGAGTCGGTGAAACTGCTCGCTGTACGGCTCTATGCGTACAACGACGCCCGGTTCGCCGCCGTTATCGACGGCGCAGTGTACGGCGCTGTCGCCGGACTGGGGTTCGCTACCATCGAGAACGCCATCTACATCAGTCGGGTCGTCGGAGAGGTCGGCGGGCTGTCTCTGGGTCTGGACCTGATCGGTATCGGCGGTGATATCACTGCGACCCGCGCGTTAGCCGGGCCCGGGCACGTCATCTACTCGTCGTTCGCGGGCTACTACCTCGGGTTGGCGAAGTTCAACCCTGGGAACCGCGGTCCGATAATCGTGAAAGGGCTCATCATCGCCGCGGTGATCCACGCGACCTACAACACCACAGTGGGAATCGGCAGCGGGCTGATCCAGGCCGTGACCGGCCTCCCACAACTTCTCGCCTTCTTCGTCTTTGTGGTACTGTACGTGGGGGGCTTCGGCTACCTGCTTTACCGAAAAATCCAGCAGTATACAGATGCCTACCAGGCCGCGCATCAAATACAATGAAGCGAAGACAATTCATTCAGACGGTAGGTGTTGGAACGGCAACCGTCAGTCTCGCGGGCTGTACCGCCTCCGATGGTGATGAGGCGGATGTCTCGGTAACTCTCGTGCGCAATGCGCCGGAGAATCCAGGCCCCTTCGAAGATCCGGTCGGGACAGTCACACCACAGGAGTCCGAGGAACTCATCATCGACGGGTTCACGTTCCAGCGGGCGGGCCAGAAAGGGCTCGTAGTGGCGGGCGACGCGAGGAACACGGGCGACCGCCCGCTCCAGAACGTAGTGGTCGAGGTGACCCTCCACGATAGGAACGAGAGCGAGGACGAACTGTTGGACTCGGCGAGCGAACAGAGCAGCCACGAGCGCCTCGATACTGGCGAGACGTGGCAGTGGGCTACAACCTTCGACGAGCAGGAGTTCCAGATCGACTACTACGTGGTCAAGGCTACAGCCAGCTATGTATAGAGAAGGGCCTCCTCCCCTGGTTCTCCTGAACGAGGAGACGACGCCAGCCGGCACAGAGCCGACATCCTCCGGCTACAGCCGGGGGGTTCTCGTCTGGGACGCTACTCGATCCGGTGATGGTGGCTCTCCGTCGCTCGCTACGTCACCGGTTGGTCAGAACCGGTATCGCGAGGTCCGAGTGAACGGTGAGGCCCGATGTCTACACCGGCTATTGGCCCACCCTCAATCCGATCGGGTGGTATTCGACAACGGCAGAGAGTGGGAGCAACCACTGACCCCACTAGCGGGTTCCGTCCAGGAGGTTGTTTGAATCGGATGGTGTCTCCGCTGACTGGCCGGCACGATTCGGTGGGCTGGATCCTCGTCGGTGTGGTGATAACGGTGGCGGTAGCGTACGTCCTGTACTCGTTCGTCGGTGCGGTCGTCGTCGGTTTCTTCCTCTACTATGCGACGCGACCGATCTACCGTTGGGTGGACCAACGGAGTGGTCATTCGAACCTCAGTGCGATACTCACGCTCCTGACCGTCGGGTTGCCGGTTCTCATCATCCTGGCGTATGCGGTATTCGTCGGGGTTCACGAGGTCGACCGGCTGTTCGCGGTCACGGATCTCGAACAGTTCAGGACGGTGCTGGAGCCCTATCTCGACCTCGTTCCGGGGGCTGACGGACGAGGGGTCCTCGATATCCTCCGTACCAACGCCTCCACGGTGCAGGGGATCGGTGCTGCGGCTGTGGCCTGGTTACTGCGTCTGTTCGTCATCTTCACGCTCGCGTTCTACCTCTTGCGTGACGATTACAAGATAGCCCGCTGGTTCCGGCGGAGCTTCGAGAACCAGCCCGCCGCCGTGACCTTCATGGAGGATGTGGATGACGACCTGACGACGATCTATACGGGGAACCTCATCACGATCGTGGCGACCGGTCTCATCGCCGTCGGTGTCTTCTACGGCCTGGCTGTCGCCGCTCCGCCCGAGATGGGCGTCCGATTCCCGATCCTCCTGGGGCTCCTGACCGGTGTGGCCACCCTCATTCCGGCCATCGGTACGAAACTCATCTACTTCCCCTACACCGGCTTTCTCGTCTGGCAAAGTGTGGCAGGTGACGGGGGCCCCCTCTGGTTCCCGGTGGTTTTCTTCCTGGTGACGCTGGTAATGGTCGACATCATCCCCGACATGTTCATCCGGTCGTACGTCTCGAAGGGCGAACTCAACATGGGACTGATGCTCATGACGTACGTGCTCGGTGCAGTGGCATTCGGCTGGTACGGGATATTCCTCGCCCCCGTCGTACTGGTCGTCTTCATCCACTTTTACCGAGATATCTTCCCGGTCCTCCTCGGATCGGACGCTTCGACCGCCTGAATGGACGTGGTCCGCCGGACGACCCCGGTCTCGAACCGCTGTTCGTGGAATACTTTACACACCACTCGCATGCTGGCAGTCAGAACCGGGCGCAGTCGCCCGGTTCCGACCGACCTCTCGCGAGCCGGTGTGCAATGAGTTTCAATGGCGACTATCGTGTACCGATCGCGTTATTCGCTTAATCAAAAACACGGTGTGTGAGCAACAGTCCCAGTCTGTGTGAATATGTCACATCTAGATAAGGCCAGCGACTATTCTTTCGTCTCATGGGTGCCAACGAGGCGACCCAGGCGGCGAGGAGGTAATTCATGTACACACTACGCATTGGTGTCGAACTGGAACTGTGGGTCGTCGACGAGGCGGGACGACTGTGTGACGGGACGGACATAACCGAAGCACACCGGCAGATAGAGCCCGAGTTCATCGACCCGCTCATCGAGGTGAAGACGGAACCGCACACGAGCGAACGTGGCCTGCGACGCGATCTTCAGTCGACGCTTCAGACGGCGGTCCTGGCCGCGGAGCGCGCCAGTAAACGCCTCGTTCCGCTCGGTACGCCGTTGACCACGTCGGACGCCCCGGCGAACTGCGAGCGTGGCCGCGCCTTCGAGACCATCTACGGCAGCGGCGTCCAAAGCGCGAAAAACTGCGCCGGAACGCACATCCACTTCGAGCAGGAGAACGTCCTCGACCAGCTCAACCTCCTGACTGCGCTTGACCCGGCACTCGCGCTGGTGAGTTCCTCGGCCTACTACACCGGGATACGCGGACCAAACTCGGCGCGCGCACTCGTATACCGGACGGTCTGTGGAGACGAGTTCCGCTGTTACACCGACCTGTGGGACTACGCGGACAGCCTCGCGGAGTGGCGCGATCGCGTCGACGAGAAGTACGACCGGTTCAAGCAGCTGGCTGCCGAAAGAGGTGTGTCCCCCGAGACGGTCGAGGAACTGTTCACGCCCGAGGATACGGTGTTGAACCCAGTCCGGCTTCGAGAGTGCCAGCCGACTGTCGAGTGGCGGGCCCCGGACGCCACGCTCCCCAGCCAGATTATCCGACTCGCGACCGACGTCGAGAACCTCGTCTCGCACACACAGACGGCTTCGGTCGAGTACGGAACGCCGACGATCGAGAGGGACCGTATCCGGATCCCGGAGTTCGAGGCTCTCCGTGAACTGAGCCGAGAAGCGATCGAATCCGGGCTCGAATCCCCGGACGTCGATTCGTATCTCCGGGATCTGGGCTTCGATACCGCGGCGTACGAGCCACTCTCGTCCAGCCTCTCCGGGCCGCAAAAGCTCAGCGACTCGGAGGCGCGAACGCGACGGTTGCAACAGGCCGGTCGACTGAAAGCGGACGTCCAGAAGCTGGCCGACAGGGAACCGGGGTATTCGATGTCTCCGGCCTGAGACGACAGCCGTCGCGGGGACACCGGCCAGCTCGTAGTCGCGGCGACGGTGGCCGGGCCGCCGGGATATCACTTTCTCGCGCTGCCGTCCGAGTGTCGAGACTGACGAGGAGATTCGGTTCTTCTTCGTTGACGGTGGCCGGAACCCGACCAGCTTCTGTGATGCCATCGAGAACGTCCGGTCGCGCCTCTACTGGGATGGCGACGTGCTGTCGCGTCCGGCGCGATTCATCGCGACGACGTCCGTCCCGCCCGGGACGGCGACGATTGCGCACATGGATGCGCCCATCCGGAATCGGTGGAACTGGTCGGCCACGTCGCATCACGTACGATCAAGCGTGGTGCGCTCGGAGGGATCGACGTCGCTGGTGACTCTCATCCGCTCTACGGGGAGGAAGAAACTCATCGACGCTCGATAGGCACACCTCACTAACGACTGTTTCGTCGTTGATATGAAGGACCACCGTCTGCTGTCTTCACCACGACCGCTGGAACCTGTCACCGATTGAGGGTTTCAACAGGGTCGAGATATCCGCTCCACCCCGGTAGTCGAGCGGGGTATAGAAGGCTGCAGTCCCTACTAGTCGTGATGTCCGAATCAGAAACGACCCGCTGGGAGTACCAGACGCTTCGCCCGCCACGCGATGAGACCCAAAAAGAAGCAGAGGACCCGAAAGCGGAGCTGAACCAATTCGGTGCGGAGGGCTGGGAGTTTGTGGAGACAATCGACTACGAGGGAGGCGGCACGAAGTACCTCGTATTCAAGCGACCTGCCCGGTCAGGTGAGCCAGTATGACTGACGAGACCGACATCAGTACGGCCAACACGATGCGTGAGCGCACTGGGGGGAGTCGGATAAGACTCTGGGTGCTGCTTCGCGCGAACCGCCTTCTCGTCTCCAGTGTCCTGACCTGTGCCGTGTTCGTCGTGTTCGTTATCGCCGTTACTGTCCTCCATCCACCGTTTTCACTGCAGATCGAGTCCGGCGACATGATCGACACGATGTTCTCGACGATGATCACGGTCATCGTGACTGGGACGACGCTCGTCGTCACGATCGGTCAGCTCGTCCTCACTCAGGAGAACGGCCCGCTCGGCGACCAACGCGAGCGCATGGCCAGTTCGATGGATTTCCGGGACTTCACCGAAGAATTGATCGGGGCTCCGAGTCCTGCCGATCCATCCGAATTCCTCAGGCAGATCATCGGGGTCACGGCACAACGAGCCACGGCTCTTCGAGAGTCTATTGGCGAGAACGCTGATGAGGACCTCCGAGATGAGGTCGATGAATTCACTGAGAGCGTCACTGGGAACGCTGGCGCGGTACGTGACCAACTCGACGGAGCGCAGTTCGGCACGTTCGATGTGTTATTCGCCGCACTGAATTTCAACTATAGCTGGAAAATCTTCCAAGTTGAACGGCTCGCCCACGAATACGAAGAGAGCCTCACCGAGGAAGAACACGGCTTGCTAGACGACCTCAAAACAGCGCTGTCCCTTTTTGGCCCGGCGCGGGAACACATCAAGACGCTGTACTTCCAGTGGGCACTCATCAGCCTGTCTCAGATGATCCTCTATGCTGCAGTCCCGGCAGTGGCCGTTGCGGGTATCATGGTTGCGATCGTCGATGCGGGGACGTTCCCGGGAAGCACACTCGGTTTCGATCACATCATCCTCGTCGTGGGCGGTGCGTTTGCGGTGACGCTCGTTCCATTCATGCTGTTCGTCTCGTACGTCCTTCGCATCCTCACCATCGCGAAACGGACACTCGCCATCGAGCCGCTGCTCCTCCGCGGATCCCAGCGCTGAGGCGTTACAGTTCCGCCTGGCTCCCGTCTGGGATTCCAATCTATTGTTCCCGACCCGGGTCTCGAACACCAGAGCCGACTCGGGTGGGAATCGGTGGTCCCATCGGAGAGTCTGTTTCGTGAGTAATTCGAACTGCCAGATGCACGAAGCACGAGCACACCGCTCCGTTCTCAATCAGTACACGGCGAGAAGCGGCTCGTCAGCAGAGTCATCACCCTGAGAGACGAATACGAATCATGGGAACCGAAATGCACCAGCAATGGGAGTACAAGACGCTCGAACCGCCGAAGGGCCTGACCAAGCGGGAGACGGTCGATCCGACGGACGAACTCAACCGGCTCGGTGCAGCGGGCTGGGAACTCACAGGGACTATCAGCTACGACGGTGGCGGCACGAAACTACTGCTGTTCAAACGCCCAGTCTCTCATGAGTGACTTCTCGACGGACAGCACGCTACGTGAACGGACGGACGTCAACAAGTACTGGTTCTGGTTGCTGCTCGGGGCTAACCGGTGGGTCGTCGCTGGCGCGCTCGCGTTCCTGATCTTCCTCGTGTTCATGATCTGGGGCGTGCTGAAGCCGGTGTCGTTGCTCTCTACCATGCAGTCGAGCGACATGATTGAGACGGTGTTCGCCGGTCTCGTCGGCGCGATCATCACCGGAACGACGCTCGTCGTCACGATCAATCAGCTCGTCCTCTCCCAGGAAATCGGCTCCCTCGGCGAACAACGCGGTCGGATGGACGTGACGATGGACTTCCGCCAGAACACCGACAGCCTCCTCGGGACGACGACGCCCGCCGACCCTGCGGACTACCTCGACGCACTCATCGAAACGAGCGAACAGCGAGCGAAGATACTGCGAGACACCGTCTCCGAAACTGGAAACCAGGAGCTCTACAGGAAGGTGGACGAGTACGTCACCGACCTGTTGGAGAACGCAGACCACGCACGCGGCCACCTCGAAGACACGGATTTCGGTACCTTCGACGTCGTCTCTCCCGCACTCGACTACAGCTACGACCGGAAGATGCACGACGTTCGCCGGCTGGGGATGGCGTACGAGGACTCCCTCACCGACGCGGAACGGACCGCGTTCAGGGATCTGCTCGAGGCACTTACGATGTACGGGGTGGTCCGCGAGTACGTCAAGGACCTCTACATCCAGTGGGCACTGGTGAAACTCTCACGAGCCATCCTGTACGCCGCAGTTATCGCGTTCACCGTCGCTGGGGGGATGGTCGTCTTCGTCGACGCGACGACGTTCACCGGCACGTTCCTCGGCATCGAGAGCATTCTCTGGGTCGTTAGCGCTGCGTTTGCCGTCTCGACGCTACCATTCCTCCTGTTCGCGGCCTACATCCTGCGGCTCGCGACGCTCGCCAAGCAGACGCTCTCGATGGGACCGCTCATGCTCAGCTGATCGACTCCCACGTTCACACGCGAACTGCGCCGGTCGCCAGCGTCGTTCGGGACGGTGGGTTCCCGGGCGTTCGACGCCACGAGGCACGCTCCGACCACCGTCGACGAACGGACCGGGCGACGACTTATCCCTGTTCGACGATAACATACCGTATGGAGGTTCGCCCAGCGGAGTCCGACGACCGGGAACGTATCAGAGCGATAGCGCGCGACTCCCTGCAATCGTCGTACTCGCTCAGCCCTCAGCAGATCGAGACGATACTCGAACAGGAGTTCGACGATACGTCTCTGGAAGACCTGCTCACCGACCCTGATACGACGGTGCTCGTCGTCGACGAGACGGTCGACGACACAACGACGGTTGCCGGGTTCATCACCGTCGAAGTCGGAACACGAGCGACTATCCGGTGGCTCCACGTAGACCCGGAGTCGCGGGGCAGGGGCATCGCCACGGCACTGATCGATCGCGTTCGCGAGGAGTTCGTCGAGAGGCCGATTGCGGCGTCTGTGCTCGAGGATGCTGTCGAGGGCGGCGAGTTCCTCAAGGGGTTCGGCCTCAAAGAGAGCGGCCACGACCGGATCATGGTCGGCGGGGAGGAGTTCGGTGTCACCATGTTCGCCGAGGGTCAAGGGACGGAGACATCGTCCGAACCCACCGTCGCCGTCCCTGCGTCCGTCACCGTCGACGGGGTCGACCGACCCCTCGACCGCGACGAGAGCATTCCCGGCAGGGAGGCCCCGTTCTTCCCGGTGTACGCTGCGGAGGACGAGGAGGACGCGTACGGCTACTTCTGTTCACAGTGTGGCAGCACGAACGTCTCCGCCGACGGGCAGGACCGACTCGAGTGCGGGGACTGTGGCAACTCTCACCTGGCCGACGAGTGGGACGATGCGTATCTGTGAGTCTGCCCGGCACTAGTAGACATTCAGACGATGACTCACGACATCTCCGACGCCGAACGGAACTCCTCAGGCGGTGGGGCACCTGCGGGCGATGCAGCGGACCAGCCCGACCAGCCGGCTGTGTATGATTGGCGCGACGACGAGGCCGAGTCACGGATTGACGTGGGAGTCCTCGTCGCGCACTCACCTGGTGGAGCTGTCGAGCCGCTCCGGTCGTTCGCCGAGCGGATGGCCCGCGACGGCGTCGACGAGTTGGCGGCAGCCACGGACGCAGCGTGGCGGGTCCATTGTGCGGATCCGGCCCCGCTCACCGACCGTGCTTCCCGACGGCCGTCGGAGTTCCTCGACGAAGCCGCGCTTCACATGACGAAACGCCCGTACGACGTGGTCGTCGTCGTGACCGATGTGCCACTCACCACGCGCGAAGAGCGAACCGTCGAGGGACTGGCTTCCCCGCTCGCCCGCGTCGTCGTCGTCTCGACGCGACGACTCCTGCAGACTCACGACCGTGAGGCGGTCCGGGAGCTCGATTCACCGGCCGTCCGCTGGAACGCTGCGACTCTCCTCGTTCATCTCCTGGGGCACGTGTTCCGTGCGGACCACAATGATGGCGGGGTGATGGCTCCGTTCTCGTTCGACCCGTCCCGACGGAGCGTCCCGCCGTTCGATGCGGACGTCACGGAGCATCTCGACGGGATTGCGAGCCACATCCCCCAGGCGGATGTCTCGCGCGGCCGGCTTCGACGGCTGGCGTTTCACGCGGTGAGCCTCGTGCGGAATCCGGGTATCGTCGCCACGACAATGATACAGAGTCGCGCACCGCTGCTCCCGTTCTCACTACCTCGCCTCTCGACGGCCGCGGTGACGCCGGCTCTGATACTCGTGTTCAGCGCCGAGGCGTGGGACGTCGGGCTGAACCTGACCAACCGTACCGCTGCGCTCTTCGCGATGGGGAGCATCATCGCTGCCGCAGTCCATCTCCTGTACGTTCAGCGTCTGACGTTCCCGCGAGAAGACAGCCAGGTGTTCACCGAACACATGGCACTGGTGAACGTGACCGTGTTTCTCATCCTCGTCGTGGCGATGATGGGGCTCTTCCTCATCGTCGGGTCGATCATGTTCCTGATCGAACTCGCCGTCTTCCCACCGAACCTGATGACGAACTGGCCGAGCCTCGAGGACCCCACCGTCGGACTCGTCGACCTTGTCCGTGTTGGGGCGTTCATCAGTACGCTCGGTGTGCTGTCGGGCTCGCTCGCCGGCGGTGCCGAGAATCGGATGGCGCTCCGGCATCTCGCACTCTTCCGTGACAGGCCCTAGACCTTCGACACCGGCGGGTGAACGGAGGTGCGGCGCGTGACCTGCGACGCCACCACGTACGCAACCATCCTTGGTACACACCCGCAAGATTTTGCGGCTGTGGACCGTACCGTATCGTATGCATTCTCGATTACGGGCAAGTCCCCCCAGCCGTAGCGCTCAGAGGCCGGTATCATGAGTATCGCCGAGAGGTTCAGCCGCTGGCGGGACTGGTTTCCCGTCCCGAGTCGGAGCAGCGGATTCGCACTGAAGCGGTGGATCCTGCTCGAGGGGGACCGGCTGGCAGTGACGGGAGCGTTGCTCACGTTCGTATTCGCGACCTTCATGGGTATCTCCACGGTGTGGACCTTCGAGATGCAGACGCTGCTGACGGACACCTCTACTATCCAGACAATTCTCAACACGTTCCTGAGCGGGATGATCCTCCTGGTCTCCATCGTCGTCTCGATCAACTCGATCGTGCTCTCACACGACATGAGTTCCGTCACCAACCAGGAGGACCGCGTCCAGGGCGCGATCAACTTCCGCCGGGACCTCAGTGAATTGACCACCGCCGGAGAGGACCCGACCGACCCCGGGTCGTTTCTCACGGTCATGTCCAGGATCATCAGCACCCGCGCGGACGCGCTCGCCGACGAGTTGGACGGTGCCGATAAGGAGCTCATCGAGGAGATCGACGAGTACTCGGGGGTGGTCTCGGACGCCGCCAGACAGCTCGGGGCAGTCGATGAGACGTCCGGCGCTGAATTCGCCATCCTCTGGAAGGGACTCGGGTTCGACTACGGCTCACACATCGAGGGGTCCCGGACGATTATTTCCTCCAGCGATACCTCGGCCGAACGCTTCGAGGACCTGATGGATGCGTTCGAACTGTTCGCCATCGGGAAGGAGTACTTCAAAACGCTGTATTACACCAAGGAGGTCTCGAAGCTGTCCCAGACGCTGCTGACTGTCGCGCTCCCTGCCATCCTGTTCAACGCCTCGATGATCATCGCGATCAACGGACAGGTTATCCCGAGTGGGTTGATGTTCGGCATCCCGCTGCTACAGCCGTTCGTGGCGGTGGCGTTCACGGTCTCCATCGCGCCCTACCTCGTGTTGACCGCCTACATGTTCCGGCTCTCCACCGTCGCACGGCTGACCGCGTCGGGTGGAATCTTCTCGCTGGACTAGTCGGCCGTGAGAAAAACCCCCGCTACCAATGCCTATCACACACTCGCTCGCACGAAACGTGACAACGAACGCAACGCTTGGATGGGTCTTCGTCGGTGTCGTGATCCTGGTCGCCGGCGTTAGCCTCCTCATGACGCCGTTACTCTGGGGTTTGCTCGCACTGTTCGCTGCCGGAATCCTCGTGATTCCGGCGGTACTACGGCGGGACTGGCGTGTGATGCTCCCGTGGCCACTCGGGTTGGTCGTCGCTGTCGGAGTGACCGCGCGGACGTTCGGCGTCGCCCCGGAGGTCACCGGGTACGTCGCCATCTCGTCCGTCGCGCTCGCGGTTGTCGTCGAGCTCGACTCGTTCACCGACGTGGAGATGAGTCGACGCTTTGCGGTGCTGTTCGCCGTTATGACGACTATCGCCTTCCAGTCCTGGTGGACGATCGTCGGCTACTATTCGGACCAGTGGTTCGGCACCTCGTTTATCCACTCACAGGCCGAACTCCAGTGGGACCTCGTCACCGTGATGATCGTCAGTCTGGTCATGGGTCAGCTCTTCATGTGGTACTTCGACCGTATCGAACACGTCGGTTCACGTCACCGACCAGTCGTCCCGGAGGAGGCATCATGACGCTCTCCGAGTCTATCGGCCTCTCCGAGCGGAGTGAACGCCTGCTGACCCGACTGCTGCAGTCCGTGCTGGTGGGGATCTTCCTCGCCGGGGTAGTCACGCTCCGTCCGGGGATGGCTGTCAACGGCGCGTTCGGTCTGGCACTCACGTTGATCCCGGCCGCGATCCGCCGGGAGTACGAGTACACGATGAGTCCCGCGCTGGTCCTGTGGATTACCATCGCCGTCAGTCTGCACAGTCTCGGGTCGCTCGGCCCGTACACGTGGTTCTCCTGGTTCGACAGCGTGACACACACGGTCTCAGCGATAGTGGTCGCCGGGCTGGGATACGCGGTCTTCCGTGGGTTCGAGCAGCACTCGGAGGAACTTCACGTCCCGGCCAGTGTCCGTCCCGTGTTCATCGTCGTGTTCGTCCTCGCTGTCTCCGTCGTCTGGGAGCTCCTCGAGTTCTCGACCGGACAGCTATCGCAGGTACTCGGTATCGAGGCACCGCTGGTCGTCTATGGGGTCGACGACATCGTCACAGACATGCTGTTCAACACGGTCGGCGGACTGATCGTGGCCGCCGGTGGCTCCGGGTACTTCGACTCGCTTTCGGGGTTCTTCCGGCGTCGGTTCGGCTCCGGGAACACCTGAGTCCACGGGGGATGGATGGAGCAGGTGGAGCTCGCAGCGCTTCCCGTCGGAACGTCGCGAGTCAGTTCCGAGCACCGGACAAATCGGCGGACGTCGTGAACGGTACACGCCACTCTACGACGACTGACGGAGGGTACGGACAGAGGCTGTCGCGCACACTTCGGAACACCGCAACTGGAAGTCGCTGTACCGAGTCGAACCATCACCCGGTCAGTGCGGAGAGCGCCTCCTCGATATCGTTACGGCGGATGTACAGCACGATGAGTCCAAGGATGAGGAGACCGACTCCCCACCAGACCGAGTCTCCGGGAATGAGCCAGAGAACGATGGTTACGATGCCCGACGACAGAAGCGACCAGCCGATTGTAGTCTGATACGCCATCGCTATCGTTGGTGTTCGAGGTGGTTGTGTGCCGTGTCATCCGTGGCCTCGAACCGACACAGCGTACCGGTGGTTGGTGCGTACACCGTCATACCAATCCGTTTCAATGAACGAGGCGAAATCGAACCTTCCTGAGCCCCTTCTCGCTCTACTCGTCGTTCCAGCCGGTGATGCACCCGGTCGGGAACAGCTGCACGGGCTCTGCCGTCCCGGACGACCCACGCTGGGAGCGCGAACAACAACCCGAACCCGAGGGCGGCCATGACGTCTATCAACGGTCGCCACCTCGAACGGTCTGGACAGGCATCATCCTGAGTCTACAGAACGAACGTGACGATAGCGAGGACGACGAAGATGATGACGAGCCATTTTGCGATGTCCATACTGAGCCCGGCGACACCGCGGGCACCGAGCACCGCTGCGACGACCGCGAGTATCAAGAAGAGGATCGCAAGCTCGATGAAACTCCCTCCGAACTGCAACGGTACCGCCTGGACCGCGACAGCACCGTCTAGAGCCACGAGTGGTGTTAGCATAGTTCATCTACGTCTCCGTGGCAGTTAAACCCGCAACGTATTCACTGTCGTCCTGTTTTTGAGTAACCGGGTGAACCGGTCCGTGACAGTGGTTCACTCGGCCGGTCAGGCCGAAGCCCCTTCGGCTCTGTTGAATCCCTCTAGCGTTGACACCCGGCCGAGCACGGTCTCACACGAATCTTCGTGGGGGGCGGTGAGAGTCTGGTTTCCCAGCACACCACCAGGCGTAGAGAGGGGTTCAACGACACCGGAGTACGCTAGAGCGACGAAGAGTCGGACCGTGGAACCTCTTTCACTGCTGGTACCGTACCGCTCCGTATGGCCGATGAAACGCCGGACGACTCAGAACTAGCGGAGGAGGCCGAACTTGGCAGCGAGATCGCCGACCAGAGCACGGAGATGAGTTCGATACTGGGTGATGCCTATCGCGGCGAACTGGACCGGGAGACCACATGGCGGTCACGTCTCGACCAGACGACAACGTGGGGGGTAACGGTCGTGGCTGCGATTCTCACGTGGGCGTTCTCCAGTCCCGATAACCCACATTACATCATCCTCATCGGTGTTCTAGCGCTCTCATTCTTCCTGTTTATGGAAGCACGGCGGTACCGTGACTACGATGTCTATCGCTCACGAGTGCGTCTCTTCCAGCAGAACTTGCTTGCAACCGCACTCGACCCATCGGAGGGGGCTGAACACGAGGATTGGCGGACCAAACTCAGCCAAGATTATCGGACACCGACGCTGAAAGTATCCACATTGGAAGCCACAGCAAACCGTCTTCGGCGAATCTACCTGCCACTGCTGGCTGTTCTGCTCGTCGCGTGGCTGTTCCGAATAACCGCGTTCGCGCCGAACGAGAGTCCACTGACGACAGCCACCATCGCCGTCGTCCCTGGAACTCTCGTCGTAACTACGATCGCTCTCTACTACATAGCCGCCAGTGTAATTGCGCTATGGCCCCGGGAACGGCATGCAAAAGGAGAGTTCCGTGAAGGGGATCCGGGGACGTGGAAGGTGGACGAGAACGACGATGGCTGACGACATGAATCCAGCACCTCACGACCAGAACGGGTCCACCTCGACCCACTCGGACGGTGACGAACAGTGCGATCCTCAATCCGACGAGTGGAACGGCAGTCCACGTCGACGCCGTTCGTCGGTCCGCAATCGAACGGAACTCTACGACCCAGGAAACGACACACGACGAACACGCGGTGCAGCTCGCGCAGGACGCTGTCGCGAACGGGTGATCGACTGGCTGTCGCGGGTGACGACGGTACGCTCCACGAGGTCCTCCGTAGTCTCGATCTGGGAGGGTCAGTACAGGGGATAGACTGTCGGGCGTTCCTTCACGGACACAGGAGCGACTCACCCAAGAGTGTGGCCCACTAGTCAGTTGGTATGGCCATCGAAGCCTCGTTCACCGTGGAGCATGCAGATTTCCCGTTGAGCGCTGTGTTTGAGCAGTTAACGGATGTCACAATCGAGTTAGATCGCATTGTGCCGACGGGCGAAGCTGTCATCCCCTACTTCTGGATTTCCGCCGATGACACGGACAAACTCACGACAGATCTGAGTGCTGATACCGGGATCGACCAGGTCAAGGTAATCGACCGGTTGGAGAAACAGATGTTCATCCGTATCGACTGGAACCTGGCCCACGAGAGCATTCTCACAGCGATCGTCAGCACCGAGATCACGCTCCTTTCCGGTATCGGGAAAGAAAAGCAGTGGACGTTCGAAGTCCGAGCAAGCGAGCAACAGGACCTCTCCGACTTCCAGACGTACTGCCAGGACCATGGCATCCCGAACGAGCTGACTGAACTCCACGCGATCTCATCACTCAAGTCCGATCGAGAGTACGACCTAACCGATGGGCAACGGAAAGCACTGGTACTGGCGTACTCGAATGGGTACTTCGACTCGCCCCGCGACGCCACGCAAGCCGATCTCGCAGCGGAGCTTGGAATCACCCGGCAGGCGGTATCGTCCCGGTTACAACGCGGGATGCGACGACTCGTAGCGAGCACGCTAATCACTCCTGAAGGGTAAGCACGGAATCAGATGTGTGATAAATGTATGGCAAGAGCAAAAGTCACTCTCAACCCCATAGACGGATTCTGTTTGAGCGATGGAGCATCCGAAAACGCTGGCCACAAGTGCAGAGTACGCAGAGTCACTGAGTCCGCTTGAATTCGATGCTGAGAGCGAATCTTTCCATGCTACCTACGACAGTAGCCGTAACTCCACGAGCTTGGCGGTCGTTGCCGTCGTTGCAGCCGCCCTCGATAAAGAGCCGGAGAACTTGAAACCGCTCCAATCTGTCATCGAGACAGCTGCGCTCGACGAACTAGCGATGAGGTCACCTATCAGCCCCAGTACCTGTGACCACATCTCCTTCAGGTATCACGGATTCGAGCTGACGGTCACCTGTGACGGCGTCATCGAGGCGAACCCTCTCGAGAATAGCTAACCGGTACATGGACCGTTGCTACCGCGTCGTATCGGAAGAACTCCCGAGAGTGTGGGTCTGAGAAGGTAGATATCGGCGATAGGACTGGCGGTGAGCAGGCAGTTGCACTGGAGCGTTGCCCCAACCGAATCTCCCCCGATAACCGTACTCCACGGACCCTGGCGGTGCCAACATGCGCATCCAGCCCGTCCACCCGAGTCCTGTTTTGATAAATTGGGTGAATAACTCCAGAGTTCTTGTCTGTCTAGCCCGAATCAACACTATGGAGTACGAAATCGGCCCGGATGAATCGGTCAGCACGGCCGTCGTACGCGTGGTGAGCGCTGTCGAAGGCCGAGAACCATGTTCGCTTCGACCACTGGCGGATGTCGTCGATCCGACTGCGTTGGATTCGTTGTTCGAGCCGCGGTACGACGGAGCGCCTCGGACGGGTGGACGCCTCTCGTTCGTGTACGACGACTGTTGCATCACCATCGACAACGGCGAGTATCTTACCCTCCAGTTGCTCGAAGACCGTTCCTGCGACGAACGCGCTCAAGAATCCACCGACAGTTGCATCCGTTGACGGAGTAGCCAGTAGCCGCTCGTCACGAGATCACTGCTTTGGATCGCGGGCGGTCAACAACCCCTGTGCCATGAGCCGCCGGGCGATGATGACCAGCCCGTTCCCGAATCCTTCGCCGAATATCGCTCGTTCGTCCTTGGTGTCGGGAACGAGTGAACTCACGAGAATCGTCGAGCGGTCGACCAGCAGGAGCCGGCCGATTGCCGTCTCGTCTGCAGTGCCGTCCTCGCCGTGGAGCCACTCCAGGCCGGAGATGAACGTCGTAGCGTCCGGCACAGCTATCTGGATCTGATCCTGGAGCGACTCCGTCAGCGCGCCGATGAGAAGGTCAATCCCGTTCCCAACGTCGTTGAGGGTGGCGACGAGATCATCCGTCAAGAGTGATTCGTCGCCGACGACGAGAACGATCTCGTTGGATGCGTCCTTGATGAGTTGGTCCGTCCGATTTTCTATCGCGTCCCGTCCGGACATCGCCCATATCTGCTGGACTGGGGTCTCGTCGTCCTGTTCGACGACTTCAACCGCATCAAGGGTATCGTGGAGGCGCTCGACGCGCTCCTCGTACTGGTCGCGCAGCGTCTCGGTCGCCTCGTCGAGCGGAACCGCCCGGAACTGCTGCGGGCTCGAGTGCTGGATCTCGACCAGGCCTTGCGCTTCCAGCACTCGAATCGCATCGTACACGCGCGTTCGGGGAACCTCGGTCATCTCACTCAGTTGCTTCGCTGTGCCCGCGTGGAGACGGGACAGGCCGACGAAACATCGCGCCTCGTATTCTTTCAAGCCGAGTTGCTGGAGGACTTCGACTGCTTCCTCCAAACCTTCATCTTTGGTCATGTGTCCCAACCTACTGGGTGTACCCAGTGATTCCCTGAATGGTTTGCTCCCAGCACGGATAGGTATTGTCACTCCTGTCATGACGGTAAGGACGGATAGAAGGCGACACGGGGGACGACATCGACTGAATCCGCATATTATACGAGCTTGGGGAACTGTTGTGAACTTTCCAGTGACAATAAAGCAGACTTGAGTTCAACACACAGAGGCACGGAAATCGGATGTCTCGAATAGTAACTCGTTTAATCACAAAAGAGATATACGGGATGGGAGCCAAGCCATCAACGGGCACGCAGTCCAGTTCTGTGTCCCAACCACCGACTGTTGCGTGCCACCCCGGCCACTCTCCGTGGCTGGGTTCACAATGACCCACATTCACCTGATAGATGAGCAGTAATCCAATCGAAGACCCCCAGACCGCCGCGATCGAGCAACTCGAACGGTTCGGGTTGAGTGCCTACGCTGCACGGACGTTCGTCGCGCTTGCGAGCCTCGGCACGGGGACGGCTAGAGACGTCAGCCAGGTGTCGGCGGTGCCCCGCACTCGCGTCTACGACGCGATCGAGGAGTTACATGAGCGGGGACTCGTCGATATCGAGCAATCTTCGCCCAAGCAGTTCTGGGCGATCTCCGCCGAAACCGCGAGTCGGACGTTCGAACACGATCTCCAGCACCGTACGGAAATCCTCCGGACGGCACTGGGTGAACTCGAACCTGTCGAACGGCGGGCCGAACAGCGAGGCGTCTGGACGGTGGACGGACAGGCACCGGTCACCGAGCGGGTGTTGGACTTCTTCGTCAGCGCGGAGGAGGAAATCGTCTACATGACCGTCGAAGAACTGCTCACCGAGGACCTGATAGAGGGGTTAGGTGAGGCCGCCGACCGGGGCGTTTCGATCAAACTCGGTGGCGTGTCGACGGAGGTCCAGGAACGTATCCAGGACGAGATCCCCGGTGCAACGATGTTCGAGTCGCTGTGGGTCTGGTCGGACACGTCGGCAGGACGGCTCATGCTGGTCGACGGGCAAAAAACCCTCGTGAGTGCGCTCGTCAACGGCACGGACGCGAGCCCGTCCGATCCGCGGTCGGAGACCGCCATCTGGGGCGAGGGCGATACGAACAGTCTGGTCGTGGTGCTGAGGGCTATCTTCACCTGGCGACTCGACTCTGTGGAGTGAACTCGACGGTATCCGATCCAGCAGACCAACCATCCACACGAGTCCGTCCCATCAGAACCGACGTGACCGAGTACCCGTAGCAACGTTTTGGCGGTCTCACTCACGATTGCCGCCGCTAGAGGGGGAGGTCACGGCCGGTTACCGACGCGAAGGGCGTCGTTCAGTGAGCCAACGAAACTCGAACCGCTGTACATCTCGGTCGATACGGACGCACTAGATGCGCTCTTCGATTCCGACGGGCACCACTCGTCTGATGGAGTCGCTACCGTTTCGGTCGAGTTCGCTGGCCAAGAGTACCACCGGCCGAATCCGATATCGAGTCATCGACCCGGAAGACTCGGTGTCTCTCGCGGGGAGTATTGGCGTCAGGGACTCGGCAGCGACACTTCCTCAGGGAGCGAGTCGAGTACCGTCTCGACCTGTTCGTCAGGACGGTACCGGACTGTCCCGTTCCTGTGATCGAAGTCGACAACACCGTGGTTTGCCAACTTCGGCAGGTGAGTGTGTTGGAGTTGAATGGCGAGTTCTTCACGGTCCTGTAGTGGACCGTTTTTGGAGTCGGGAGTTTGACTGGATATCTGCTCGACGAGGTCGTCGAACGTCGTGGTTTCGGTAGCCCCGTGGCGCAGGTGGTGGATGATTCGACGTCGGTGCTGGTCGGAGACGAGCTGGAGACACCTGTCGAGATCGTGGTTCGTCATACTGGGTTACTCTCCACCGAGACCCATCAATTGTGGCGATTTTAATACGTGAGGGGATTTTGATTATGTGAGTCACACCCACCGAGTGCACGTGTCTACCGTACCAGTACATCGGTCGTTGGAGGCTCCCGAGGCCGACGTCACCCAGTTAATCAGAAATTGTTCGTTCGTTAAAATGTTCGCACTTGATGCAGTCGGAGAGCGTTAGTTCCGGTGTCCGCTCAGCAGCGGAGAGAGTACACATGGTACGAGATCCGTTCCGATCCCGTCGAGAAACGCGGCGTCGAGCACGGGAAGCAGTCGACGCCGGGAAGGCGACGAAGGTCCGTTCGGAAGCCGCTGAGGACGACGTCGATCCAGATGCGGAGGCTGCAGAGGCACTGCGGGAGGCGGCAACCGAGGAACCTGCGGAAGTCGCCGAATCAGCGGCTCGCCGTGCCCGCCGCAGCGGTGGAAGCGACCTCACTTCCGAGGACGTGGCACAGGCCAACGAACGACATCGAGACCGCGAAGAACGTGGGCGAGGCCGATAACGACCGACCACAGATTCGTCCCTGCCAGGCCCTCCCAAGTGATTGAACAATGCCAGTATGCAACGATTGCGGTGCGTTCGCAACGTCACGATTTGCCCGTGTCTTCGGGGACAACGAGGACGACATCTACGGCTGCCAGAGCTGTCTGTCACTCACAGCACTGGTCGAGGGAAATGCGTCACGGGACGACACGTGACACAACAGACGGCATCACGCTCGATACCGGACTGGCGCGTCCAGCACCCCGGTATCGGCTATCGACCGAGTACACGAACGGTCCCAGATCCGGATGTCCGGTGTACAGCCCCAGAGACAGCCGATTGCGGTTCCAAGCCCATGAAACCCACTACCTACCCCGGTTCCAAGTCGACACTCTACGTGTGTCGTGACTGTGGAGACGGCATCGAAGAGCCCAGAGACGCGTCCACCTGCCCCCGCTGTGGGGGCCGACTGGTCGACAGTAGCGTCCCACACGACTGAGAGCACTGCCCGCGGGAAACGGATTCAAGCCTCTCGGAACCCAACAGCCACCGTCTGTACGGGGGACAAGAGACGAATCTGTAGTTCCATCCCGAATCGAGTACGTCGGTATCCGGACCTTCGAGTCCACAAGCGCGCGAAAGCGCGAGGAGTACTCCGTTGGGAGTCCGGCTACCGACCGAGGCAACTTTCGGATTCGCACGCGCTCCTCTGTGACTTTCGTGCGGGTGCGGGTTTCCCGACCACTCGTGGTCGACCCATTCGAATCGCACGGGCCGTGTCATCAACACCTTCACACGCAGGTAGTGTCAGAAGGAATCAAATGATACACGACGCCAGGGGATGATCCGAACTGTGGCCACGGTCGCGCTGCTGGGCCCATCGATCCGTGTCTCCGATTGTACAATCACCGACTACTCTGGACAGCCAACGGGAGGTGTGCTGAACCTGGCGTATTCATCCACCGAGCCACCAGCCGTAGAGCCGTTCCTGCTCCTCCGCGTCCGGCCGCTTCTTCGACTGGCCGTAGGTCTTCCCCTTGAGCAGCTGCCGTTCGACCGCGTTCGCCGCGAGACGAAGCGCGTGGGAGGCACCGTATCCCTCACCGTCCGCAGTGAAGTAGCCACGGTCGGTGACCAGTCGGATCCGTGCTAGCACCAGCGAGACGCCTCGAGTCTGTTCCTTGTGCTCCTGGAGTTCGATGTTGGCCTTGATCACGCTCATCTCGCCGTACTTCGAGGTCATGCTCTCGATCAACGCCGAGACGTCGTCGTAGGTCATCCCCTCCAGCAGGTCGAGCCCGGACACCTGCACGGCGTTCCGGTCGTCACGCTCCCAGGTGAGCGCCTCGATGACGTCCGTTTTCGTGATGATACCGACCGGCTCACCGGTGTCGTCGGCCGTGACGACGAGCGAAGAGATCTCTTGGTCGAACATCGTCTCGACGACCTCGTCGAGCGGTGCGTTCCGCTCTACCGTCACCACCGCGTCGGACATCAGGTCCCGGACTGGCAGGTCGAGCATCCGGTCGGCATCGCCCTCGCGCGCACCAAACCCGCCACGGTTCTGCCCCCCGCCACCGCGGTCACCGAAGCCGCTCGACGACCCACCCTGGCTCTTGCTTCCGCCTCGCGTCGTGAACTCGATGACGTCGTACAGGCTCACCATTCCCGCGAGCTCGTTCCCGTCGACGACTGGGAGATGGGCAACCCCGGCTTCTCGAAGCAAATTGAGTGCTTTCCCGATCGTTGTCTCGGGCGTCGCACTGATCAGCTCCGTCGAGTACGCGTCGTCGACAGTCACCGCGTCGAGAAACTGCCGCACAGCTTCGAGGACGGCATCGCCGGTCACCACACCGACAACACGGCCGTCGTCGAGCACGGGGAGCGTCTTGGCGTCGCTCCCGATCATGAGCCGTGCGACCTCGCGGACGTCCTCGGTGCGCTCGACAGTCGGGACGTGCTGTACCTGCGAGCCGACCTTCGCAGACGGCTGGTTGGACGAGGACGCCAGCTGGCGGCGACTCACGAGGCCGCGGTACTCGTCACCGTCCGTTACGACGACGGCATCGAGTTCCTGATTCTCGAACGCCCCGGCAACCTTCGAGAGCGGTGTGCCGATGTCGAACTCCGTGAACGTTCGGGTGAGAATCTCTGAGATATCCATGTGTGACTCTCTACTAGGAGGGGCGCTGGACGGTTATGCCTGTCCCACCCCCGATACTGTGTCGCCGTATGCTTCGAAACCATTAGTCTCAACTACCAGATCACATGGGGCGTTCCAGAGTTTCGGGGGATGAGCCAGTTCTAGGCCGGATCGCCGTCCGCCCGTGGTTCTACTCACCGATCAACCATAGATTCCGAACCCCTACGCCACTAGCTAGCAAGGGAAGTACGAAATTGTGCGAGTTCTGGTGTTGCAGAACAGTGTTACCCAGCAGGGGAGTAGTCGGTCAGTCGGTCGGAGTCACTGCCGAGACGACGATCTGGACGCATTCACCTGGTGTCAACACGGGTTCGTAGTCCATCTCCCCGTCAGCGCCAGCTTTCAGCAGGAAATCAGCAGCCCCCCGGAATTGTAGAGCAAGACCGCGAACACGAAGTAGAGTAGCCTGAGACGTAGTCATCCGAGGAGATCTTCGCAAAGAAATCGTTCTTGATGCTCTTCTACTCGTTTTCGATCTATCAGCGGCGGTGTAGCGCCGGCACAATGACTCCGCTTCCTCTGAGCCGATTCGGAGTTTCGGGGCGAAGACGGTCGTCCGCGATTTCGGCGCGGTCCGGGACGCGGTCCAGACGGTCCGGTTCCTGGAGCGCCTCCAGCCGCCGCGGGAACAGTCCGGTCGTGCGCTCTTCGTCGAAAACTATCGCTCCCGCTGAGCGTCCGCGGGAACGAACGAGCCCTTTTGCGCGCCCGTCGAGACTGCCATCTGGAGCGACGAGACCGCGTTCGCTGCGGTGCTTTTCAAGCTCCTCCGGACCGCGGTCGCCACGCATCTCAACCTGGAAGCCTCGAGAACTACATCAGATTAGCGCACTTCGGCGGATGTCGTGACTCCCGAGCAACTCGTGCCATGCGTCTCATCGCGGTCAGACTGTTCGGACCATACCGGTGGCAATGTCCTTTTTTGTATACACCGTCTTTTCAACGACCAATGAAAGACGGTGCGAATCGCGAGGACCAAGTTGAGTACGACACCGAGTGGTATCGGACGATCGTGGAGGAGGTCAACGACCTCGCGACGGTCGCCGATCCCGACGGAACGATCACCTACGTCAGTCCTGCTGTCACGCGAATACTGGGCTACGAGCCCGACGAACTGATCGGCCACCAGGGGTACGAGTTCGTGCATCCCGACGACCGGGGCCGGAACGCCGAAGCGATGGAAGCCGTGCTTTCCAACGATTCGGAAGCTGAGACCGTCGAGGTCAGGTTCCGAGACGCTGAGGGATCGTGGCGGTGGATCGAGGCCACGATACGGAATCGCCTCGACGACGACGTCGTCGATGGCGTCCTGTTGAGTAGTCGGGACATAACGGAGCGGAAGTCGTTCGAGGCCGAAACTCGGAAACTGGCCGAAGAGTACGAAGCGCTCCTGAACAACGTGGAGGACGCCATTTTCCTCATCAATGTCGAAGGGGAGGGTGAGAGCGTCCGATTCGAGTTCGAGCGCCTCAGTCCTTCCTACGAGCGCCAGACTGGCATCACGACAGAGGAGGTCCGCGGGCAGACGCCACGAGACGTGTTCGGCGAGGCGGACGGCGCTGCGTTAGCGGCGAACTATCACCGCTGCGTGAACGCTGGCGAACCAATCTCGTACCAAGAGGAGCTTCGGGTCGACGACGGAGCACGCTTCTGGCAGACGAAGCTCGCTCCCGTGGTCTCCGACGACGAGATCACCCGTCTCGTTGGAGTCACGCGGAACGTGACCGGACGCGTCGAACGGGAGCGACAGCTACGACAGCAGAACGAGCGACTCGACGAGTTTGCAAGCGTCATATCGCACGACTTGCGGAACCCGCTCAACGTCGCGGAGGCTCGTGCAACGCTCCTCGCCGAGCAAGTAGAGAGCGAGCATCTGGACCCCCTATTGGAATCGCTCGACCGGATAGAAGCAATCGTCGAGGATACACTGACGCTCGCTCGCCAGGGCAACACGATAGACGAGAAGCGGACGGTCAGTTTGACCGACCTCGTCGGGAAGTGCTGGGCGACGGTAGACACACGCGACGCGACCATCGAGATCGTCGATGAGATGACGTTCCAGGGCGACCCGGAACGGTTGCGGCACGTCTTCGAGAACCTATTCCGGAACGCAATCGAACACGGTGGCCCAGACGTGACCGTCCGTGTCGGACGCCACGCTGAACAGGGAATCTATGTCGAAGACGACGGCCCCGGCATTCCAGTGGACGAGCGCGACGACGTGTTCGCACCAGGGCATTCGTCAGCCAGTGGTGGCACCGGCTTCGGACTGACCATCGTCAAACGAATCCTGGAAGCCCATGGGTGGGGAGTGACTGTGTCCGACGGAATTGAAGGTGGGGCGCGGTTCGAGTTCGAAACGACGGAATAGAAATAATTAGGCTCCTTACTGGCGATTGCGCCAATTGCACGAACTCCCCAGCCGAATTGTGGTTCGAGCTGGGGGTGATGTCGACCCAGACGAGTGGGGTGGTTGCACGGTACATAAGGAAGAACAGAAGCCACGCATCAAAACCATCCTCCGGGGTTGTGAAGGTAAGACCACACTTGGTTGGCGAGCCTGTGATGTGTGATTTCAACTGAATCAGCGATCAGAAACGCTGCAAATCGACCGCAAGCGGCCGTTCCTGTCGTACTATCGAACTGAAGACATCGCCCCGAGAGACGGCAGTCGGTAGCATCGGCGACAAATCTGCCGTTCTCTACGCCGCCCACGAGCGGGACTCAAGTCTTCTCAGTTTCGGGGTCGTTCACGGACAGCAACCCCGTCGCCATCAGCCGTCGAGTGATCGCGACCAGTCCGTTGTCGAATCCCTGGCCGAAGACACCCTGTTCGTGCTCACGGCCGTCCGCCATCGTTTCGGTGAACGAACTCACCAGAATCGCCTCACGGTCGGCCAGCAACAGCCGACTGATCTCGGTATCGTCACCTGGAAGCGTTGACCGGCTCAACCAGTCCAGTCCCGACACGAACACCTCGGTGTTCGGGAGGGCATCCTGGACTGCGGTCCGAAGCTCCTCGTCGACAGTCCCGATGACGACGGTCACATCCCGTTCCTGGGCCGACTGCAGCTGTTCGACCAACTGGTCGGTGAAGACACCCTCGTGGCCGATCACGAGGATCACCTCCTCTGTCGCCCCCTCGATTAGCTGTCGTGTCCTGCTCGTAATGCCTTGGTCCCCAGAGATTGACCACACCTCGTGGGTGGACTCCGTCTGTTCTCCATCATCGACTGGCTCGAGCCCGCTCAGGGTGCTCCGGAGGGACTCGGTCCGTTCGACGTACTCCGACTGGAGGGTGTTGACGGCCTCGTCGATGGAGACCGCCCGAAACAGCTGTGGATTTGAATGCTGGGTCTCCACCAGCCCTTTCGTTTCTAATACCCGTATCGCGTCGTAGACGCGCGTTCGGGGCACCTCGGAGGTCTCGCTGATGTCCTTGGCTGTCCCACGCTGCCGGCGGGCGAGTGCCACGAACGACTTCGCCTCGTACTCTTTGAGCCCGAGTTGCTGGAGCAGTTCGATCGCTCGTTCTTGGTTTGAAATGTCGTCCATTGGTCCCAACCTCGACTGCGAGTGTCCCGTTCGACCCCTGGGTGTTTAGTACGTCGTACCGAGAGTCAGCGGTGTAATTCAGATAATCACACTATCACTGGATATCCGGAGGTTCTGAGACCAGCAGAGGCGGTGTGTTTCTTCAATTCACCCACTTAATCACAGTACATCTATGTACTGGTAGCACGGACAGTAGGGTGGCGTGTAGTCACAGATTTGGTCCCAACCTCTCTGTCGCTACACGCCAAACCACCGTACTTGGTGGTTTTCACGGGACTGAAGACGAGTTAATGTCCGACGACGTATCCGACCACGCACAGTCCGGCCGTCGAACAGCTTACAGCACTTGGACTCAGTACCTACGCCGCCCGGACGTTCGTCGCACTCGTCAGTCTCGGTGAAGGAACCGCCCAGGATGTGAGTGAACTCGCCGATGTGCCCCGAACGCGCGTCTACGACGCGGTCGACGAACTTCGTGACCGCGGCTTCGTCGACGGTGACGGAGAGCACCCACCCGAGCCGCGCGACGAAACCGCTATCTGGGGAGCAGGCTCGACGAACAGCCTGGTGGTCGTCCTGCGAGCGCTGTTCACCTGGCAACTCGACGACAACCGTGACTCGCCCAACGAGCTGTAACTCGGATACTCACGACAACGCTATAGCGGCCCGAGTCCATTATCCGGAACTGGAAGCGGTTGTGGTTACTCCCGCAGTCGGTCATTCCGCGACAACTGGTGATAGTACATGTGTGACGAAACGAACAGGATTGGTGACTCGGAGACGACAGATCGGACCGAAAGTACGGCTGCGGGCCACACGACGGTTCGTCGCAACTGGCAGCAGTCGGACCAGCCCAGTGTGATGGTCGTGGAGGCAGTTGCTGCAGCCACTAACCGACCGATGACCGAACTCCCACCGCTACAGGGAACTCTCGATGCGGATGCACTCGATACACTACTCGACGGACAGCCGTCACCAGTAACAGTCTCATTCCGATACGCGGACACCACCGTCTCGGTGAACGGGAACGGGAGTATGGAGATCCACGTCGATGGAGACCCCGGAGCGGAAGGCAACAGATAGGTTCTGCGGCCCTTCGAGCGAACGAGCGATCAGGAGACAGCCGACGTTTAATTCTCTGGGTGACCGTCGACGGCCGCAAGCAGTGCGAGAACGTCTTGGAACTCCCGGCCTCGATGCACGGTGCCCTGGTCGGCGTCGTACTCGATCACGTTCGCCTCCTGTAGCTTCGGCAGGTGAACGTGGTGGAGTTCGATACCTCGATGTTGCACGGTACCGTTGCCGTCTGCTTGCAGTTGATCCGTCCCTCGTAGATGCTGCGTGAGTTCGTCGAGAGTCGTCCCGTCGGGTGTGTCAGCCACCCGGCGGAGGATCTCCCGTCGCTGCTTCTTGGTCAGCAGCTCCAGTGCAGTCTCGGTCGATATCCGCTGTTCTGAGTTGCTCATGGGTGGTCCCACCATGTCCAGTCGGGACATCGGCTCGCACGAACATGGACTAGATACTTCACGGACCCAGCGGAAACCCGTGTCGTTAACCCGAATCCTCAAAGTGTACGGTCGGTTCGAGACGCAACCGGCTGAACCAGCGGACGAAATCGTCTCAAGACCACCTTCGGTTCGCTTCTCGCCACCGGGTATCCGCTCCTCAGTCGTCTTCAGCGGGTGGGCTGGAGGGGGACGTGCTGAGCTGTCCGGTCGTGGCACCACGCCAGTCGAACCTGCGCTGGAAGTACAGGGCCACGTTGACCAGCGCCAACAGGACAGGGACCTCGATGAGTGGGCCGACGACGGTCGTGAACGCGACGCCGGAGCCGACGCCGAACACCGCGACGGCGACCGCGATTGCGAGTTCGAAGTTGTTCGAGGCGGCGGTGAAGCCGATGGCCGTCGTGGTCGAGTAGTCCGCACCGATACCCTTGCCCATCCCGAAGCTGACGAGGAACATCACGACGAAGTAGATCGTCAGCGGGACGGCGATCAGGAGCGCGTCACCGGGTGAGGCGACGATGTTCTCGCCCTGTGTGGCGAACATGACGACGACCGTGAACAGCAACGCGACGAGGGTGACCGGGTCGACCTTCGGGACCAGTTTCTCCTCGTACCACTCCTCGCCCCTGGTTCGGGTACCGACGTACCGCGTGAGGAACCCGCCGACGAAGGGGATGCCGAGGAAGATGACGATGGCCTGGAACACCTGCATCGGCGTCACGTTGAACGTCTCGATGCCCGCGACGAGCGTCTCCATACCGAGCAGCGGCGGAAGGAACAGTCCGAAGAACCAGACGTACACCCCGTAGGTGACGATCTGGAAGAGGCTGTTGAACGCGACCAGGCCGGTGACGTACTCCGTCGAGCCCTCCGCGAGTTCGTTCCAGACGAGGACCATCGCGATACACCGGGCCATCCCGATGAACACGAGTCCCAGGAAGAACTCGGGACGCGCGGGCAGGCCCGGGACGAGTCCGCTGAAGAAGAACACGGCGAGCCCGAACATGAGCGTCGGCCCGATCAACCAGTTCTGGACGAGACTCAACCCGAGGACGCGCCAGTTGCTGAACACCGCGCGGAGCTGTGAGTAATCCGCCTTCGCGAGTGGCGGATACATCATCGCGACGAGGCCGATCTCGACGAGGTGGAAGTCCCGGATCGGCTGGGTCACCGACGGGGCGACGAACCCGAGTCCGACGCCGGCGGCCATCGCACCGAGGATCCAGACGGTGAGGTACTTATCGAGGAAGTCCATCGACCGTGGGTCACCACAGCTCTCACAGTCGCAGTTCGGCCCGTGTTCGTGGGCGTCGACGCTACTCATCGCCTACGCTCCCCTCGAGGACGGTGACGAGCGCAACAGCCCGGTTCGTCGCACGGTACTTCTTCCACCGGCCGTCTTTCCGACCGTCGACCAGTCCCGCATCCACGAGCTTCGACAGCGCGTGGCTGAGCCCGCTCTCGGTCACGTCGACGACCGCATTCAGTTCACAGACGCAGAGCTCCTCCCGTGCGGCGACGAGGACGCGGACGAGCGTATATCGTGTCTCGTTGGAGAGTGCCGAGAGCACATCGAGTTCGGCATCCACCTGCGCGGTCCCGATTGCGGCTTCGAGCGTGCCGAGTTCGTCGAGCCGGCGTTCGACGTCCTCGCTGCGACACTCCCCGAGTTCGTCGTCGAGATAGCGTCGCAGTCGGCCTGTAGCTTGTGCCATCGACGTCGACTTGAACGGATTCTCAATTAACGATTTCGGTATGGTGGGAAGTTATCCTGAATATGCCCAACAAGTGCAGTGATATTCAACAGTCGGGGGCAATCCGCTAGTCATCCACTTGAATAGTATCTAAACTAGAATGGAGGGGTTGCGGACTCGGCGAGCGGTTCAGTGTCAGGTCCCGCCAGCGAGAGTCACAGCAAGCAGCGTGACGGACGGCACCAGCGGCTACTCGGTCGGTGTCGATACGTCTGCTCCTCGCCGCTCCAGAGAGCCAGTCCGGCCGCGTGGAAACGACGCCAGCGGACACCCAGATGTCGTCGGGGACCGTTCTCACTCCGGTTCTGCGACGGTCATCACGGGGACCGGTGCGGAGCGGACGGTCTTCTCGGCGACGCTGCCGAGCAGGATGCGGTCCGTCCCCCGTCGACCGGTCGTTCCCATCCCGACGGCGTGGACCTCGTTGGATTCGATGTAGTCGAGGATACCCTCGTCGGGCTGCCCGTGTTCGACTGTGGTGACGATGTCCGTCAGTCCTCGGTCCTCGGCCGCCGAGACGACTGTCTCGATGGCGTCGTCAGCGGCCTGTTCGCTCTCCCTTCCGGAGACTGTCGACCGGATGTCGGCTCCGAGGGCGGAGTCGTCGACGACCGAGAGGACGTGGAGGGTGGCATCGAGCGACGCTG
Organism: Haloarchaeobius salinus; assembly: GCF_024464185.1. Taxonomy (NCBI): domain Archaea; kingdom Methanobacteriati; phylum Methanobacteriota; class Halobacteria; order Halobacteriales; family Halorubellaceae; genus Haloarchaeobius; species Haloarchaeobius salinus. The sequence goes on along the minus strand of NZ_JANHAU010000008.1, from coordinate 5,825 downwards.
CGAGTTCGACGAGATGGTCGGCGGCGTACGCCGCGGCGGAGCTCCCGTCCGTCGGGACGAGGAGGCTCTCGTAGGGGAACTCGAGCAATTCGTCGGGCTGCATGCGGACGGAGAGGACGGGAACCGGGGAGAGCCGGACGACCTTCTCGGAGACGCTTCCGGCGAGGAAGCGTGAGAGCCCCTCGCGTCCGTGGGTCGGCATCACGATGAGGTCCTGGTCGTACCGCTCGGCGTAGTCGGCGATCGTCGGAGCCGGGTTCCCCTGGACGATATCGGTCTCGTACGATACTCCCAACGTCTCCAGTATCTCTGCGCCCTCCTCGACGATATCCTCGCCCTCCCGTTCGAGCACGTCGACGGTCTGCCCCTCGATGACGGTGACGCTGTCGCGTGTCGTGTCGGCGACGTAGAGCAACTGGATGGTGGCGTCGGCCCAGTGGGCGATCTCACCGGCGTGGTGCAGCACCTCGGATGCGCTGTCGCTTCCGTCGAACGGGAGGAGTATCGTATCGTACATGGCTCGTTACGGGTGGCTACGTTCGGCGTCCCCCTAATCGTTTTCACCGACGACGCTGGGGACTGGCCTGACGTGGGGCGGACTGGAGGGGGCCGGTCACTCCCAGAGTCCGTACATCTCGTCGTCCACACTCCCGGTGTAGTGGCTTCCGTCGAAGACGACGCCGGCCTCGTCGGTCTGGGGACTGTCGTCGACAGTCGCCACGACCGTCGCGTCGATACCCTCGGTGTGGAGCGTCGAGACGACCTGCTCGGCATCGTCGCCCGGCACGGTCGCGAGCATCGCCCCCGACCCGAGGACGCGGAGCGGGTCGACGTCCATCGCGGCACAGCAGGCCGCCGTCTCGGGTCTGATGGGCACCGCCTCGCGGTCTAGCTCTATCCGGACCTCGGCGGCACAGGCCAGCTCGACGAGGCCGTTGAGGACACCGCCCTCGGTGGGGTCGTGCATGGCGGTCGCGGTCGCGGCCAGCACCGCCGACTCGGGGAGGACGCTGATGTCGTCGAAGAAATCGGCGGCGCTTTCGAGTGTCGCCGCGTCGACTCCTGCGGCTTCGAGCTCGCTCCGGAAGTCGGTCGCGAGCACGGCGGTCGCCTCGATTCCGGCCCCCTTCGTGAGTACGACCGCGTCGCCGGGCTCGGCCCCGGAGGTCGGGACGTAGCGGTCGGTGGGGCCCATACAGGTGAGCGACAGGAGTGGTCGCTCGAGCGCGGCCAGCGTCTCCGTGTGGCCACCGACGATGGAGATCCCGAGCCGCCTGGCCTCTGCGTCCAGCTGTGCGGTCACGTCGTCGAGCAGGCCCTCGTCCGCCGTCGGCAGGAAGATGGTGGCGACCAGCCACTCCGGTATCCCCCCGCAGGCGGCGACGTCGTTGCTGGCGATCGCGACGCCGAGCGTGCCGATGCGGTCCGCGGCCAGGGAGATGGGGTCGGTGCTGACGACCATCGGCGACCCGTCGGTCGCGACGGCTGCTGCATCCTCCCCGTAGCCGGGGCCGGCGAGGAGGGACCCGTTCGGCGCGCCAGTGCGCGAGAAGATGTATCGCTCAAGGGCGTCTGGAGAGAGTTTGCTCATGGCTGTTCCTGTGTGGGGTGCGCCCTTGTGCCTTCCCGTCCCCGGCGATGGCTGACCAGGCTCGCCGATGACCCGCACTGCTAAGCCCCGCCGGAGGGAACATCGGTCCATGCAGATGACACCCGGCCCGACGGCGGTTCCGCCGCGGGTGCGTGAGCGGATGAGCGACCCGATGCCGAACCCGGACGTCGAGGACGCGTTCGTCGAACTCTACGACGGCGTCTGCGAGAATCTCGGGCGTGTGTACGGTACCGACGACGACGTCATCGTGATGGGTGGCGAGGGGATCCTCGGGCTGGAGGCGGCTATCGCGTCGACCGTCGCGCCCGGTGACGACGTGCTGTGCATCTCGAACGGTCTCTACGGCGACGGTTTCGCGGATTTCGTCGAGAGCTACGGTGGGAACCCGACGCTCGTCGGTGCCGAGTACACGGCCCCGCTCGACCTGGCGGGTGTCGAGGCCGCGCTCGAAGTCGGCGAGTACGAGCTCGCGACGATGGTCCACTGCGAGACCCCGACCGGGACCCTCAACGACATCGAACCGGTGCTCGAACTGCTGGACGACCACGGCGTGCTCTCGGTCGTCGACGCGGTCTCCTCGCTCGGCGGAGCGCCGGTACCGAGCGAACACATCGACATCAACCTCGGGGCATCCCAGAAGGCGTTCAGCTCGCCACCGGGACTGACGACGGTCGCGGTGAGCGACCGTGCGTGGGAGGTGGCGACCGAACGGGACCCCGACTCGCTGTACACGAACCTGCTCCCCTGGCGTGACACGAGCGAGATGTTCCCCTACACGCACCTCGTGGCGAACGTCGCAGCCCTCGACGAATCGCTCACGTCGCTGTTCGATGAGGGTCTCGAGTCCGTCTACGAGCGTCACGAGCGCGTGGCCGCACACTGCCGCGAGCGCGCGAACGAACTCGAGCTCGAGCTGTACCCGGACGAGGAACGCAGCGCACCGACGGTCACCGCACTGCACCTTCCCGGGCGGGCCGAGGCGATTCAGGCGGAGCTCGCGGACGAGCACGACGTCGTCCTCTCGACCGGACTCGGCGACCTCGCGGACGACATCCTCCGGGTCGGGCACATGGGCTACAACGCGGAGATCGAGAAGGTCGACCACGTGATGGACGCGCTGGCGTCGGTCCTCGAGGCGTAGCTCCGGTCGGTGACTGTCGGTGCGGGACCGACTCGAGGCGCTCCCAGCCCGACATTACCGCCCGTCGACAGATATAGCCACCCATAACTTATGCATACGTATGAGTCGGTTATGGCGATATAGTATTGTGCGGTAATCCCAAAACCGTTATCTACCCTCCTCGATTACGTGCTACCGTGCAGAAATCCAATATCCACACAAGACCGTTCGGATGGGTGAGTAGAGATGCTAGGTATTGAGTCTCTCAGCGGTAACGCGCTCGCGGCGGCACTCGTCGGCATCGTCCTCTTCGAGGCGCTCCTGCTGTACGTCGGCTACGGGGCACTCGAGTCCCTGGTCGGCGGTGCAGTCCGCCGGGTCCTCGCTGGCGAGTGCAAGGTCGCGGACCTGCTGCGACGCCGTTGCTCGGCCTCCACCGGGGGTGCTGACCGATGATGGAGCTGATGGGAGTGGGCGTGGACCTGCTCCTGCTGTTCACCGGCTTCGGCCTGCTCATCGGCATCCTGTTCGGCTTCTTCGGCATGGGTGGGTCGTTCCTCGTCACGCCCGCGCTGCTTGTGATGGGGTACGAGCCCAACGTCGCGGTCGGGTCCGGCCTGGCGTTCGTGTTCGGGACCTCGGTCATCGCGACCCTGAAACACCGAGACCTCGGCCAGGTCGACTACAAGCTCGGCATCCTGATGATCGCCGGCACCACGGCCGGCATCGAGGTCGGGAAGGTCGGGCTCGAGTACCTGCAGCACATCGGGCTCGCCGGCACGGTCGTCAGCGTCGCCTACGTCCTCCTGCTCGGCGGCATCGGTGTGTTCGTCACGCGCGAGGCGCTGAAGGGCGGTGGTGGCGGTGGCGTCGACCACGACGCGGAGGGCGAGATCGATGCGGACGACATCCCCGACATCGCGAAGAAGATCCAGTCCTACCGCGTGCCGCCGATGATGAAGCTGCGAGGCGGCGTCAGGGTCTCGCTCTGGCTCATCCTTGTCGTGGCGTTCGCCACCGGGCTGCTCTCCGGGTTCCTCGGCGTCGGTGGGGGCTTCATCCGGATGCCCGCGCTGTTCTATCTCATCGGGGTCCCCGTCCCCGTCGCGGTCGGGACGGACCTGTTCGAGATCGTCTTCTCGGGCGGTCTCGGCAGCTTCCTCTACGCGCAGTCGGGCGCGGTCGACCTGAGCATCGTCGTCCCGCTGCTCGCCGGTAGTGCCCTCGGTGCGCGCCTCGGTGCGGCTGCGACGAGTCTCGTGAACGAGGACGACATCAAGGTGTACTTCGGTGTCATGCTGTTACTCGGTGCCATCGCGGTCGCAGTCCGCGAGATCGGTGGTGTCCTCGAGATGCCCATCCTCGACACCGTCAGCCTCGTCATCATCCTCGGTGCTGCGCTCCTGGTCAGCGGTGCGGTGACCTACAGCGCCATCCACGAGCTGCGCAAGGAAGAGGCAGCGTCCAGCCCCGCCGCACCAGCCGGCGACTGACCGCCACCCGTCTGTATTGCTCAAATATTGAAATTCTATTCCTGCCCTCATCTCCAATAGTGGCCTCTAAACTGCCCGAAAACCCCGTATTCTCGAGTTCACACCGGAATACAATCCACTGTATTGCACAGTATTCACAAGATATAAGGTCTCCAGTCCCCAACCGTGGAGTGTAACATGGATGCAGACGACTTCCCGACACCCGCTGTCGAGGTCGACGAGATCGAACCGAGCGGACTGAAAGAGCAGATCGACGCCGGCGAGGACGTCACCATCCTCGACGCCCGCATGAACGGGGACTTCGACGAGTGGCACATCGACGGTGAGAACGTCGAGATCGCCAACGTCCCGTACTTCCACTTCCTCGAGGACGAGCTCGAGGAGGACATCCTCGAGCAGGTCCCCGAGGGCGAGCCGCTGGTCGTCCTCTGTGCGAAGGGCGGCGCGAGCGAGTACGTCGCCAGCAAGCTCGCCGAGAACGGCCGTGACGTCGTCCACCTGGTCGACGGCATGAACGGCTGGGCTCGCATCTACGAGCGCGTGGAGGTCTCTCGCTACGACGGACCCGGGACGCTCTACCAGTACCAGCGTCCCTCGAGCGGCTGTCTCGGCTACCTGCTCGTCTCCGACGGCGAGGCGGCGGTCGTCGACCCGCTCCGGGCGTTCACCGACCGCTACCTCGACGACGCCGCGGAGCTCGGTGCCGAGCTGACCTACGCGTTCGACACGCACATCCACGCCGACCACATCTCAGGCGTCCGCGCACTCGACGACGAGGGCGTCACCGGTGTCATCCCGGAGGCCGCCCGTCAGCGCGACGTCACCTACATCGACGAGCTCGTCTCCGCCGAGGACGGCGACGAGTTCGCCGTCGGCGATGCGACCGTCGAGACCATCCACACGCCCGGGCACACGAGCGGCATGACCTCGTACCTGCTCGGCGACAGCCTGCTCGCGACCGGCGACGGCCTGTTCGTCGAGAGTGTCGCACGCCCGGACCTCGAGGAAGGCGACGAGGGCGCACCCGACGCCGCACGCCTGCTCTACGAGACGCTCCAGACGAAGGTGCTGACGCAGGACGACGACGTGCTCGTCGGCGGCGCTCACTTCAGCGACGCGGCCGAGCCCGCCGAGGACGGCACCTACACCGCCCCCATCGGCCAGCTCCGCGAGGAGATGGACGCGCTCACGATGGACGAGGCGGACTTCGTCGAGACCGTCCTCGCCGATATGCCGCCCCGCCCGGCCAACTACCAGGACATCATCGCGACGAACCTCGGCCAGCAGTCGGCCGACGACGACGAGGCCTTCGAGCTCGAACTCGGCCCGAACAACTGCGCCGCCAGCCAGGACGCACTGACCGGCGACTGATCGGGTCCACACACTCCCGAACCGTCCCGGCACCTGACCCCCGCCTCGTTCTCGGTATCTGACAGACCCCCGACGTTGTCGCTTACGGTTGACATCCTCCCCGCCCTTCACAGTAGTTGCCGAACCTAACTGAGGCTGTAGCTCGTAGTCTCAGGAATGGTCGAGACAGCCGAAGCAACACAGGTCTGTCGAGCGGCCTCCACCCTGGTATATCCCGCACTCGAATTCG
>NZ_JANHAU010000007.1 GCF_024464185.1 Haloarchaeobius salinus | reverse complement strand
AGTCTGCGAACGTTTGTCCTGCAAATCCAAAACATCCTGATTCTCTATATCTAACGATTCTCCAAGCAGGTCAGTGAGTTGCATGGACACTCCTCACCAGGACCTGCTCATTCGACAATCCTACATTTAGCCCGAACTAGTGGCGACGTACTCCCTGAATCTTCTTTGGCGGGCCAGTTTGTGGCTCCCCTGTTGGGTGAGGGAGAGCAAGATATCCCTCGGAGATCCTCGATGTTCTGCGAGACAACTCAGACCGATAGCACCGAGACTGACGAATCAAAATCAAGAATCGAGTTCGACGACTCGGATACTTGTCGCGACGAGATGCACGAGTCCCTCGAAGCGTGGGTCGAACAGTTTGCTGAGCTCTCCGACGAAGCGAGAGCTAGCACAGAACTCCAGAAGTGGCTGGACGTCCAGTCGCGCTTCCACGACTACTCGTCCCGGAACACGCTCCTGATCTTGATTCAAGGAGAGAATCCCGCCGTTCACGGCGGGCGTGAATCCGACATGCGACTGAGCAACCGCCGACGTTGGCCACCGAAACCCGAACGCTTAGTACACGCCATCTCGTACTCGTTAACAAGGGTTACGTCGGCTTTCGGCACTTGCACGGGAGTACGAGACGCGCTGAAACCAGCGTCCCGAATATTTCGGGGCAGTGGTTCCCACGGGTCGGTTCTGCAACCGACTGCGGGGTTCGCGTCGTTCGTCAGCACGGGAACCCGGCCTACGGGCCGGGGAAGTGTGACCGAACCGACCGTGCCGTGAGGCATGACCGCTTGGGAGAGAGACGCCCCGAGAAACCGGGCGTTGATGACTCGCTTGCGGATGGGAGTGCCCGTGACAGCGCCACAGGACGCTCCCGAGCGAGGGACGAAACCCCCGTCCCACAGACCTCGGGAGAGACGGTCCTGAAACCTGCTCGGCAACAGGTCGGGTTTCCTCGTGCAGGGGAAGCCCCGTCGTTCACGACGGGGAGGATGTCACTCAGGCTTGGTCTGAACACCCCATCCGGCATACCCACTTTTTAATTGATACCCGCCGCAGTCATCGGCATGAATAACGATACCAAGGGCATCCTTCTGGTGGTACTCTCCGGGACGTCATTTGGGACGTTGGGCGTCCTTGGGAAGTACGCCGCCGCCGCCGGGCTTTCCATTCCGACGGTTCTGACCTACCGGTTCCTTGGGGCGTCAATTTTCTTTCTCGCATTCTTGGCTTACAGCGGCCAAGTAGAGCGCCTTCGCGGGAGAGCGCTCGCCACCGCTGTCCTCCTCGGTGCCGGATTTTACGCTGCCCAGAGCGGGCTATACTTCCTTGGGCTTGAATACATGACTGCCGGGTTGGTCGGCTTAGTCATCTATACGTACCCCGTTCTCGTCGTCGTACTCTCGTACTTGTTTCTAGATGAACCGATTACTCGCTACACAGTCGTTGGGCTCGGCCTCGCCGTGGGGGGAGTAGCCGTCGTCTCTGGAGTCAACCCCGCAGGGGCCGACCCTCGTGGAATTGCTGTGGTTCTCGGGGCGGCCCTAGTCTATTCGGGTTACTACGTCACGAGTCAGGTCGCGCTGGAGGACGTCGACGCCCAGACGCTGACGGCGTACGTCCTACCGTCGGCAGGCGCGAGCTTTATCATCTACGGAGTAGCGACCCGTTCGCTGACGCTCCCAACGACCGCTTCCGAGGTAACGATACTAACGGCAATCGCCCTGCTCGCGACGGCTATCCCCATCGGTGCGCTGTTTGCCGGTGTGGCCTACATCGGAGCGAGCCGTGCGAGTATTATCTCGAGCCTCGAACCAGCGACGACGGTCGTGCTGGGCGTAGTCCTCCTCGACGAACCGCTAGCCATGGCAACTATCGTGGGCAGTGTGCTCGTGCTCGTCGGCGTAATTGTGATCCAGATGGAATGACCGTCGCGGCTCCCTAACGCAACTCGACGTGTCGCAACTCGCTTACTTTGTCGATCGTCGACTCGGTATCGCGCAAGCCCTCGGTCGCACAAATGGTGATTCCGTGATGCAGGCTACTACACCCTCGTCATCAAAGCCTCGTTCGCCGCCATCAAACGCACAGTTGATTCCAGTTGTTCGACCGCAGGACGGCGCAACCTGACGACCTTCCTGGAACGCATCCGAGCGTCCATCGAGAGCCAATTTATTGCTCCCTAACCAGGTAAGGGAGAGCAATATCTCCCTCGGAGATTCTCGATGTCCTGCGAGACAATTCAAACCGATAGTACCGATGCTAAGATCCCAGTCAAAAATCGAGTTCGACGATTCCGACAGCCGGCGCGACGAGATGCACGAGTCCCTCGAAGCGTGGGTCGAACAGTTTGCTGGGCTCTCGGACGAAGCGAGAGCAAGCGCAGAACTCTAGGAGTGGCGGTTCTACGGGTCAGCCGACACAGACCACGTCCTCATCACCTATCCTGACGTCGGGACGAACCGAGCGTACTGCTTTGCGACGCTCTGTATCGTCGCTCCCAGCGTTCGGGTCACTCTTGCTGTCTTACCGATGGACGCGAACGGCTTCCGTGCGAAGCAGGAAGTCCGCATCGTCGAAACACCCTCCGAAACAGAGCGGTTCGTCCACTGTCAGACCGACCGAACCTTTCGGTTGGGGGTTGTATCGCGTATTTCCACCGCGGCTGGCTCGACGGAATGGACGGCCGCGAATCGTACGGCAGGTGCTGAGAACGCACCAACTGAGAGTATATATTTAACTACCACAAGAATATTATGAGCACAGCTCCAAATAGAGGACACGATGGCGGAACACGACGCCTCGGAGGAATCCTCGGACATCCCGGAGTCATTCGCTGACTCGTGGACGGAGAGCCTCGCAGACCGCTCGACGAAGGAGCGGGTGTACGAGGTCGTCACGGGACTGACCGAGCCGGCTCCCGTTTCAGAAATCGCTGACCGCGCGGACTGCTCGCCTGGCGGAGCCAGGACGAACCTCGAGTGGTTGGCTTCGATGGGTGTCGTCGATCAGACGGGCAGTGATCCCGTGCTGTACGAGCGAAACGAGGCGTACTTCGACTTCCTTCGTGTCGACCGACTCACGAAAGAGTACAGCGAGGCGGAGCTCGACTCGCGGCTTGACGAGTACGAAGCTCGCCTTGCGGAACTGACTGACGAACTCGACGGAACCGACGTTGATGCGGGGTTGCTTTCGGAGGTGCCGTACGACGAACTCGAAGACACCTACGAGAAGCTCAGTGAAATCCGGGCGCTTCGCCGTCGCACACGCGACATTCGACGGGCGCTCCTCCAGCTTCAGCAGGACGATACCGCTGGCAACCACTGGCAACCCGCCTGAGCATGGGTCGGTCAGACGACCTCAACGAGGAGCGGATGCGACTGCTCGCTCGACAGTTCGGGCAACAATCCTTTGTCCAACGGGTCGACACCTTCCCACCAGAGAAGCCGGACCGTGTGATCGCTCACTTTTACGCATCACATTATCCCGACCCCATCTCGGCGGTTCGACTCGAACTACGACTCCTGCTGTCGGGTGACTACAACCTGTACTACCAGGAGCGATGGGATGGTTCCGTCTGGGAATGCCGGTGGGACCGACACGACAACTCCCACAACGACCGTGAGCACTTCCATCCGCCGCCAGATATCGACGAGACCACACCCGTCGATGCAACCCTCTCAGTTGAGCCGAACGACCTGATCGAGTGCTCGTTCCGGTTTCTTGACGACCGGCGAGCAGCACTCTGGGAATCCGCGCCAGAGATCGTCTATCCTAGGGAGTACCGGTACGAGTGGGACTACGGCCCGGAGGTCCGGCAGCTTGAGGAATAACGTGTCTCCTTCCACGACGTCTCTCAGTACCCCCGTGATCCGTCGCTACCGAGCCAGTTTATCGACGCCGGTATCGTCGAACCACTCCCCGAAACCGAGCGGTTCCTCCACCGCCCGGCGGAGCGAACGTTCCGGTCGGTGATCTGCCTCGCCTACTTCCACCGCGGCTGGTTCGCTGGGCTAGACGATTGAACGGCGCAACAACAGTAATATTTTTGTCTGTTGCACAATATTGTGTATATATAGGATGTACGAAGCTTGCGGGGAAAAGGAGTTCAAAGTTCTCCTCGGCCTCGATGCCGGCGATTCGATATCAGCGGTCGCGCGGAAAATCGACGAGAATCGGGAGACGATTCGACGTGTCGTGAACCGTCTCGAAGATGCGGGGTATGTCGCATACGAGAACGGACTTCAGCTCGTCGACGATTCGATTCGCGAGGCCGGACTCACCTTCCTCGCAATAGCAGCTGGTACATCTCCACCAACGATTTCAGAGGCGTACGTGCTGCCCCAGTTCGCCGGGATGGACTATGCATTCACGGCGATTGACGCAGTCTACGTCTGGACTCGTGGTGGCTACCAGGTCGCCCGCACTCCCGACGACTATCCACTGTTCATGGCGGTTGCGGAATCCGAACTCCACGCGTGGACGACCTTCTTCGCACAGTTCGGACTCCCAGCAACACAGGAACGCCTTCCGGCAGAGGAGGTTGACGGGGCGATACAGATCGTCCTCGAGCCACGGGCCAACTTCATGACTGACATGGTCGATGGCCGGCCCGTCATCCCACTGGAAGAGACGGTCGAATTCGCCACCGAACACTACGCCACCTTCGAATCTGCACTCGACATGCTCGACCGGATGTACGACGACGTCGAGACTGACGCGAACTATCGGATGGAGCCAGCCTGACCATGAGCCAAGAAGCCAGAAGCGAAGCCCTCATCGAGGTACTGGACGAACTGACCGCAGCCGACATCGGATTCGTTCTCGTCGGCGGGTACGCGATCAGCCAATTCGAAACCCGGTTTTCGACCGATCTGGACCTGGTCATCGCTCCGGATGACTACGAGTCTATCGTCGTGTTCCTCGAAGAACGGAACTTTGAGCGAACTGCTGAGTTCGAGGTCCCACCAGAGGACACCATCTACAACCGTGAAATCGAACTCTACGAACGGAGCGAAGGACTACCGCACCCAGTCGGCGTGGATATTCTCGTCAACGGCCTCGGCTGTCGCCAGACAGATGCGGAATGGTCGTTCGACTACCTGCGAGACCACAGTACGGAGACGACCATCACGGGTGGAACTCGCTCGACCACGGCACCGACCGCGAATGGCGAAATCCTCGTCGCCGCCAAACTCCACAGCGGTCGGAAGACAGACCTCGCCGATGTACTTGCCGCGGTTCCCTCCATCGATCTCGATACAGTCGAGTCACATCTGCACCGAGGAGACCCAGAAGCACTGCAGGCCCAACTGAATGACGCTCAAACCTTCATCGAAGAAGGCGGTCTTGACCACCGGTTCAAGAGTGTGTTTGGCAAATCGGCGGCTTCGTCGGAAGACGTCGAGGTGCTCCTCGAATTCTTGGAAGATCAGCAGTAGCCGACTGGTTCCAGTAGTCCGCCATCGAGAGCCCATTTATTGACGCCGAAATAGGGGTTCCAGCCCCTCGAAAAAATAGGATTCCGGTGGACGTGTGCACGACACGAGCCCCTCCCATTGACATCATTTATTACTCCCCTGTTGGGTGAGGGAGACGGAAATACTCCCTCGGAGATTCTCGATGTCCTGCGAGACACCTCAGACCGATAGCACCGAGAATAACGAATTCCAATCAAGAGTCGAGTTCGACGATTCCGACAGCCGTCGTGACGAGATGCACAACTCGCTCGAAGCGTGGGTCGAACAGTTTGCCGAGCTCTCGGAGGAAGCCAGCGCGAGTGCAGAACTCCAGGAGTGGCTGGACGTCCAGTCGCGCTTCCACGACTACTCCTACCGGAACACGCTCCTGATCAAGCACCAGTGCCCCGAGGCGACGAAAGTAGCTGGCTACAACACCTGGTGCAACGAGTTCGACAGACACGTCCAGGAAGGCGAGTCGGCCATCTGGATCTGGGCGCCGATCATCACCACGAAGTGCCCGGAGTGTGGGAACTCTCCCTCCTACCACGAGAATACCGATTGCGAGTACGATGAGACTCCACCTGAAGAATGGAACGAGGGGCTGGTCGGATTCAAACCTGTCCCGGTGTTCGATGTCTCCCAGACCGAGGGTGAGCCACTTCCGGAACTCGATACGACCGCCAAGGGCGAAGGCAGTGAGGACGACATCCTCAACGCGCTGCTCGAGGCTGCACCGGAGCTGGGAGTCCGTGTGAACCTCGTCCCACCCGAAGAGTGGACCCACGGGGAAGCTGCTGGCGTCTGTACCGAGCGCAGCACGTACGACTGCTCGTTGCTCGTCGAAGTCAAGGACCTCGAAAACGACGCGCAGGTGGCCAGTGTGCTCGCCCACGAGTACGCTCACGCCCTGCTGCACTTCGATGTCGACGACAAGGATGAACGCGAGAAGCGCGAAGTCGAAGCCGAGAGTACGGCCTACGTTGTCTCCCAGTACATCGGGCTCGATGCCTCGAACAGTGCGTTCTACGTGGCCGCCTGGGACGGTGACCCCGCCGAGACTATCCGGGGCCGCTTGCAGCGTATCGTGGACACCGCACAGGAAATCCTCAACGCGGTCGAACTAACACAGTAAGTAAGAGGTCATAGCGTGTCAGCAGGGGAGTGCTTCATTGCAGAGACAAATTCTTAGGTCGTATCGCAAAGTTCTCTAGAATTCAGTAGCCACTGACTGGTCGTGCTCTCGCCGGGCTCTCGGTCTTGTCGAGTGGGGCGTTCCTGGGTTCTCCCTACAGTGGAACCTCTACCTCGATCTCGACGAGAAAATCCTCCTGAGCAAGTTGTTCGGGACCGAGAACCGTCAGACACGGGTAGGACTCTCCATCGTACACCTCGTTCCAAACTTCAAAGAACCCATCCCTGTTCTTGTGGGAGTCGACGATGTGGGCGGTGACCTTGGCGACGTCGTCGAGTGATCGGTCGACCTCCGCCAGCAACGTCTCGACGTTCTCGAACGCCTTCTTCGTCTGAGACTGGATGTCGTCACCCGCCAGTTGAAATTTCTCATCCCAGCCGACCTGGCCGGACATATAGAAGGTACCGTCGGCGACGACGGCCTGGTTGTAACCGATGCCTGTCGAGTCGATGAGTCCGTCGGGATTGATTACCTCTCTCGTCACAACTTCGATATCGATACAGAATATAAAGTAACTGAGGGTACCAGATAACAGTCCGCACACCAAAGAGCAGGATGAACGTTGAGGTGGTATGTTTTCAGCGACGCTACAAGAGGATTGAGCATCTCTTCGTCGAATTTCTCGAATGATTCAACGCGTTCGACCCGACGGAACCGATCCAGGAAACACGACCACTAGGTGTGAGAGGATTTCTATGACACCCTTCAGTAACACCAGACCGGCTTTCGGGAGTTCAGCTGTCCTGAGCGTTCACTCGGTCTGATTGAATAATTCGACTCAATATTTATAATCCCGTACGTACAATGTACATACAAGAGGTGCCTAAACATGGGAAGCACACGAGTCAACTTCCGGCTCCCCGAGAACCTTGTAGAGAAAGCCGATGTCGCGGCAGAGGTTACCCACAAGAACAGGACTGAGATCATCATCGAAGCACTCCAAGAGTATCTTGACGAGGTCGAAGATGACGACCAGTTCAAGGAAGCGGTCGTCGAGCTCTATCTCGACGATCGGATCAGCTTCGAAGTCCTGAAAGAGTTCATTGGCAGGCAGGACGCAGAATCCGTCCGGGCATCGAAAACCATCCTCGACCAGGGCGACGACATCGCCGAGGACCTCGCGGAACTGTAGCGTGAGAATATGATCGTCGTAGACACAAGCGCTCTTATCTCAGTCGCATCAGTCGACCTCCTCGAATCCCTGCTCACCGAATACGACGTCCACACCACCGAAACCGTTCACGAAGAACTGGAGGCCACTGCCCAGTACGAAGATGTACATGGGATTGCCGCCCAGACCGTACTCAACAAGATTGACCAGATCGAAATCCATGCGGTCGAAACAGAGCTAACAACCTCCCGTATCGACTCTGGAGAGGGAACCACAGCTGCCCTCACCAACGAACTCGAGGCGGACTTCCTCATCACCGACGATCTCCGCGCTCTCCCAGAACTGCAGACCATCGTCGACGCACGAGTGGCCATCTCACCCATTCTCCTCAAAGCATTCGTTAAACGAGGTGTACTGAACCACGACATAGCCGAAAAGAAACTCGAAGACCTCGTACGGCGACGAAGCTGGCTCGGCGCACCCATCTACAGACGCGCTAAACGGCTTTTTCAGAACGAATAGCCCGATTCGAAAGTCGCTGGCCAGATTGGGTCCTGACTTGCACACCAGTCGTCCAACCTCGACAGCTTTACTTGTCAGTGAATGCTAATTTGTAGCACTATGCATGACCTGACTGGCTTCCAGCGCGATCTGCTGTATGTCATCGCTGGCCTCGACGACCCCAAAGGCCTTGCCGTCAAAGACGAGCTCGAAGACTACTACCAGAAAGAAATCCACCACGGCCGACTTTATCCGAACCTCGATACCCTCGTCGACAAAGGTCTCGTGGAGAAGGGTTCGTTAGACCGCCGGACAAACTTCTATACCCTGACCCGACGTGGTCGACGTGAGATCGAAGACCGGAACGACTGGCAAGAGCACTACGCAGACGAACTCGCAGCGTAGAGGACATCTGACGTCTTGAATTGGACCGTTCTCTCCGTCCAAACCCTCCGTAGCGAGTACCAGTAGCAAAATCCCTACTACATTCGAGGTAGAACATCGACCCAAGCAGCCACATGGCCGGTGACTCCACACCAATTCCCCCGTTCGCGGAAGACGCACTTGCCGTTCTTGAAGCGACTTTAGACGACTCTGCAGGTCTCGATAAGCGTACCGCACTTCAGACCCTCGAAGGAGAGGGGTTCACAACGGCCGATGCTGAAGAAGCGCTCGAAATTCTCGAGATGCGTGGCTATCTCTACCGGGTTGAAGACGAGCTCAGGATTACAGACTGAGCGGAATTCCGGGTTTTCGACGACGAGATCCCTCAATCGGCGAATACTTACAGCGGTAGCGAGGCGAAAGCCCACCCGTTCACGGGTGGAATGAAGCCGACAACTGGGAATCTTTCTACGACCGTAGCCACGGTCGGGGTTGGATGGTTGCATAACATCTTTAGGTGGATAGCTTCTATATACTGACAATGCCTCGTGGGTTCGACAGGGAACGTACCACCGTCCACAAACTCCAGTACCATTTCATCTGGTGTCCGAAATACCGTAAATCGGTGCTTGAAGGCGAGGTACGCGACCGTCTCGAAGAACTCATCGAGGAGAAAGCCGACGAACTCGGGTTAGAGATACTGGAGTTGGCGATTCGGCCCGACCACGTACACTTGTTCATCACGGGCGACCCGACGCTCGCTCCGAACAAGATAATGCAACAGGTAAAAGGCTACTCATCGCGCCATCTCCGCGACGAGTTCGACTTCGGCCTGCCGTCTCTGTGGACGCGTTCGTACTTCGTCTCAAGTGCGGGCGACGTGTCCAGCGAGGTTATCGAGGAGTACATCGACGCCCAAGCAGGTGAGTAGTCATCCACCGGAACGTCTCAACCACGGTGCAGGTCAAACTCCATTCGCTAACCAACAGGAAAGCCGACCTACTCGCCCGTGAGTACGAGGCGTTCCAGAAGACTGTTCACGGCGGGGACGCCGACCTCTACTCCGCGACCGCCCAGCAGGCGTCCAAGGTGCAACGACAGAAAGACCCGAACCCTGACACCGAACAACCTGTCGTTCTCCGCAACGACGTGTTCGACGTGGCCCACGACGAGGACACCGTTCTCTCGTCGTGGTGGGTGAAAGTCCCCGTCTACGACCCTGAGCGTGGACGGGGAAACTCCATCTGGTGTCCCGCCCACGTCCCGCGCAAGGACGAACAACTCGTCCGAGAGGGCGACAGACGGGACAGCGAACTGGTGCGCCGTGACGGTGACTGGTACGTCCATCTCGTCGTGAAGCGGTCTGTGACCGTTCAAGATGAGTACGACAACGTACTGGCGATCGACATGGGTGCACGGTGGGTCGCTACCTGCGCGTTCCTCTCTGACCGCAAGACCACGTTCTACGGCGAAGAAGTCCGCCGTGTCCGCGAACACTACAAGCAACTACGGAAGTCTATCGGGAAGGCCAAACCCCGCCAGGGACAGCAGGTGGTCGAGCGCATCGGTGATGCGGAAGCGCGGAAGGTGGACGACCGTCTCCACAAGATTGCCCACTCCATCGTAGAGGACGCTGAGGAACGGAACGCGGTCATCGTTGTGGGCGACCTCGGTGGGATTCGCAAGGACAACGACAAGGGACGGTACGTCAACGACAAGACCCACAAGATGCCGTTCGCCCGTCTGCTGAACTACATCGAGTACAAAGCCCACGACGCAGGCATTGACGTGCAGTTGGTCGGAGAATACGAGACGTCGCAGAGGTGCAACCGCTGTGCGTGCGAGGGCGTCCGAACAACGCAGGGACGGTTCGAATGTCCTGAGTGTGGGCTGGACGACAACGCGGACAAGAACGGTGCGTTGAATATCGGTAAACGAGCCTTGGGCAAGTTTTCGAAACCGCTGTCCGAGGCGGGGGCTGTACTGGCACGGCCCGAAACGCAGGTCATCGTCCACCGTGACGACGAACCTGCGAACCTCTCCGTTTCCGTGGGTTCAACCCCCAGTGGGGGAACCCCACGGCTTTAGCCGTGGGAGGATGTCAGTGTGTAATCCCTCGTCAGCTTCCGATTGAGTAATTCCAACGGCGACCAGGACCTCACGCTTCACGTCCGCTTCAGAGAAGGCGTGATGGCGACCTCGAGGCGACACTTGCAGCCCGGGACCGTGGCGAGACGCCGTAACCCCAGTTCGAAGTCGTCTACCACAACCCGACTGACGTCCACAAAGTCACCCGCCCGAAGTCGCTGGAACTACTGCGAGCAATCGTTCAGCACGAACCGACGAGTATCTGTGAAACTGCTCGGCTTGTCGACCGGGATGTCAGCCAGGTCCATCGGAACCTGATCGAGTTGGAGGAACTCCACCTGATCGATTTAGTCGAGGAAGGCGGTGCGAAACGGCCCGTGGTCTGGTACGATGCAATCGTCATCAATCTGCCGCTCGTCGAACCCATCGTCGACTCCGACGAATCGAATGTCTAGTTAGCCCGAATCAACGGCAACAGTCCTTCTCACCTTGATTCATCTGGGGAGTCGTTTGTATACGTTTGTTTCGAGATAGACACCGTCGTGTCGACTGCCAGTGACGAATCTCGTTTCCCCGACGAAGCGTACGTTTCTCGTGATTCAGTCCCAGACGGTGTTTTCGCCTGCGAATTCCTCGTCGTTCGTGACGATCGCCTCGGTGCCACGCACCCGGTGGTTCGCAATCAAAAGCGCATCGTGCATGGTGTGGTGATCAACGAGGCTCCCGAACACTGCGAGGTCCTGCTCATCACTTGGGGAGATTTGTACTGGACCGTCGTTCACCAGCCCTCGGAGCACCGCGTTCGGTGTGGTGTCGACTTCGACGCTGGCGATCGTTCCCTTGTTGACTGCCGTCCAGATTGCCTCGCTCACCGCGACAGACGGCGCTTCGAGAACGTCGACACCCTGTTCAGCTCGCTCGAAAACCTCGTCCGCTGCTGACGGAAGTTGGTCAACGAGATACCGCGCCATTGCGACACCGTCGACGGTGTACCGGGTCACGGTTGCCACTCCTCACGTCGCTTCTTCCGAATCTCGGCTTCCATCTCCTCGGCCATCTCCTCCCGTTTTTCTTCGGAGACATCGTTGTCGACGAGCATTCCCCGGCCCGACGATTGGGTTGCTTTCCGTACCCTGATGCCATCCTCCGCTTTCTCCCACCTGACCTCATCTCCCTCCTCGAGTCCGAACTCGGCACGGAGGTCCTTCGGGATGGTTACTTGCCCCTTCCGGGTGATTCGCGTTGTTTCGCTCTCGGTCTCATTCTCGGTACTCATGTCTAGTACTACGTGGTGTAGTACCTAAGAGTTGTGCTGCCAGAACAGCGGCAGCCGTGTGTTGGTTAATTTCTCCGAGTTGGTTAAGGTGAGACCACCCCCGGAGGTTTATTGACCCCTGCCGGGTGAGGGGTTCGTCGAGCAGGCGAGCGCCTCGGAGCGTATTCAGATGCCTGTTAGTGACATCTATCCGACGACGTTCGACGAGGACGTACCGACTGAGAAGACCACCAACCACTGCCCGGAGTGCGACGGCCGCGTCACGCCGAGCGGGGACGAATCAGTCTGTGAGGACTGCGGGCTAGTCGTCGACGAACGGCGACTCGACCGTGGGCCCGAGTGGGGCGGCTACGACGAGGACGAGCGCAGGCGTACTGGCGGACCACGCACGGTCGCCAGACACGACCGCGGCCTCTCGACCACGATCGGGCACGGAACCGACTCTCGGGGCAATCAGCTCTCCAGACGGAAGCGCCGACAGCTCGCGCGGATGCGTCGCGAACACTCCCGTGGCCAGTACGAGTCCAAAGCCGACCGCAACCTCATGCACGGGTTCACCGAAATCCGGCGCATCGTCGGGGCATTGAGCCTCGGCAACTCGCTCCGTGACCAGGCCTGTTCCCTGTTCCGGACGGCTCAGTCCGAGTCACTGCTTCGAGGCAGATCCATCGAAGGCATCGCCGCGGCCTGTGTCTACGCGGCCATCCGGTGCAACGGCCTTCCCCGAACGCTCGATGAGGTGGCAGCGCTCGCGCAGGTGTGTCAGCCCCGGGTGAAGGCCTGCTACAAGTCGCTCAATTCGGAGCTCGGATTGCCCGCGAAGCCGATTACACCTCGCGAGTTCGTTCCGCAGTTCGCCTCAGAGCTCGGTGTCCCTGACCGGCTTCGTAACGAGGCACGGGCGTTCGCCAGTCAGGCACAGGAAGCAGGAGTGACGGTCGGTGTCCAGCCATCCGGCTTTGCAGCTGCCTGCCTCTACAAAGCTGGCGAAGGTACGATGCTGGGACAGGCAGACGTGGCTGCTGTTGCGGGCTGTTCGACGGCCACGGTACGCAACCACTGGCAGACGCTCAACGAGGTCGTCGACTGAACGTTTGTGCTCACCTGAACGGGTGAGGTGAGACAGAATTCCCATCGAGAATCATCCCCTGTCACGACTGTCGTTCACGAACCGAGTCCGTAAACGCGCCGAGTACGAAGCCTTCGAGTTCCAGCTCGCCGGCGACGCCGTCCTCGTGACCAACTGCAGCCACAGCGATCCGAGCGAGCACCGATACCTGATCCGTGTCGTCGACGGCGTCCCAACCTCCTGCACGTGCCCGGCTGACGAGCACTACGACGACGCCTGCAAGCACCGCGTCGCCGTCGCGATTCGTGGCGCAGTCCTCAATGCGGCTGTGGATGCGACGGTCGCGACTGACGGTGGGAGCGTCGTCAGCATGTCAGAGAAGACTGGAACGGAGGGTGACCAAGAGTGTGAGTGTGCCAAACTCCCCGATGGAGTCCCGTGTTGGCCCTGCTACCGTGATGGAAAAGCGACGTTTGAACCGGGCAATCGGTCGTCACACGCTCCCTGACTGATCGCTCTGCGTCAAGCCAGTTTATTGCGCTGGCAACGGGGTGCCAGCGTGCGAGATGGAGCAGCACGATGCCGAGCTCCCGTCGACGCGCTGGCGAGTGTGATTCCATGCACCAGATAATCTACGCGCTCGTCGATGCAGAGTCCGAAGAAGAAGCTCTTGAACAGGCGACGGTGACGTTCGACCGACTCGTCGGCGCGCGGGTCGACGAACGGCCCGTGTTCGATTACTACGTCACGTTCGACGACGAGGGCGCAGCGGTCGCCGGGAAAGCCCGCTGGGGTGAGCAGCCGGTCGCTGCTCGCGTCGACTCTCACGAGGGTGCACGCTTGCTCAAGCGCGGGTGGGATGCGACCGTCACGGAGTTCGAACGCAACCTCGAAAAGGTCCGGAAAGGGCTCGAGGAGCTCAGCGTCGAAGCCGTGATGCACGATGCCGAGCTCGTCCGGCACGCCTGCCATAATCTCGGCGCATTCCGTGGCCCGTCGCTGCACCTCTACGCCCAATACGGTGACGGCATCCGACACCGGTCACATCTCGACCGAGTCCTGAATTCCTCCGAACCGATGTGGATCGTGCCCGCCGACGTCCACTACTAACACGGCCGGATTTCCCGTTGGATTCTATCCTCTCACTCGATTTGCTTGAGGCCACCACCCACCAGCCACCTCCCCACCCTCCCCACCCTCCGCTCCGTGCTCGCTCTGCTGCGCGCGCAGCCACAGCCTCGAATACTAGAGGAAGAGATGCCTTTTGAGAGTGTGCCCAAGGGCACAAAGCAGAAAAACTACCCAGCCCCCGCCCCACCTCCGCACCGCCGGTTCCAGATGAAACACTCGAAACGGTGGGGTTGGAGCGATTGTGAGTGGGAATAAATATTGAGGTCAAACACGATACAATCTCATAGAAGTTCAAGTCGTTCAACAACTCTATTACTAGCATAACTGGTATGTAGGACTTTGACCCACTCAAAATGAGATATAAAACCGGAGGACACAGTTATCGCTACTGTATCCGACATTTAAGAAATCCTGTAGTTTTGAATACCCTGTCCAAAGCCGCCATGTAGAGTTGTTGATCCTAATTCATCGCCATCTATCGATACAGAGACCTCAATGCCATCTTCAAATGGAATCCCCCGAAGGACCATTCCCTCAATCTCCTCGTCAAACTCAGTGAGTAGCGTCGTTTGAGCTTGTTCTCCACGGCGGGGCCCGAAGAAGCGTAGCATGACCCCTTCTCGTTCAGTTCTTCCGTTGCACCCACTCAAATAAACGAGCTCCTCGTCAAGAGAACCCACATCTTCAATGAATTCCCCAGTGTCTGATTGGAGGTGTATCTCACTGGTGAGGAAGGACCTTGGTTGGCCGTCTTCTAGTGAGATTGCGCGATCAAATGTTATTAAGATTGATTGATAGGAAAACTCTGGTTCTCCCCAGTCGGGTTCTGCTAAATTATCAGTGACGGAATTCAGGTACGCCTTGCCGTCCTCTTCACTCGGTTCTATTTGTGTGTTTTCCATCCACTCATTAAACGAGGTTACCATTGCCATACCTCGAGCCCCGAATTTTCGCAGTGTGGTACACTGGTTTTCGAACGAACCTAAGTCTCGCTCTACTGGCGGAACGCGAGAATTATTTCCTTGAGAAACACTAGCATCTCGTCCAGGAGATATCGACGGAATAAAATCTATATCAAGCGCATCTGCTGCCATCGCCCACCGGCGTTGGTTTGCTACTGTAAGTTCGTGGAACCGCTCCATGTACTCCTCATCCGTGGATATAGAATTGTAATCGAGTACTGCGTCAAATGGCTCAATCTGATGTCGCTGTATCGCCGGTTGCCTAGTATAACTCACGCCGGACATGATATATGGGTCGACATCGACTGCCGCCTTTGCTTCGGCAAACGCTCCAGAAATATCACCAGTATAAATATTCGCATCCCAGAAATACATCGTTGGACGGTTGTCGATATGCAAATAGCTGTCGTGGCCAACCTTGGTATCTTCCCAGTGCTGAAAACGGGAAACCAAATTGCTGCGAATTTCGGGATCATTAAAGTCATATTTCCCATTTTCATTTTGTTGGCTAGGTGCGAATCCAAAAAGGATCGTGAAGTTCATCTGATCTGCCAAATCCGCGTCAAACACAACGTTTCTTATAATTCGGTCGATTCGAGTATCAGGTGCACCATTGTTGAGCCGCCACCAGTTGATGCCGTGCTCCAAAGACCATTTCATATGTTGATTAATAATTTCGACGTCTCGAGAGTCATAGGCACCTAACAACGGCGAATGGGCTATATCCGAGAGCCAGCCTTCATTTTCGACGGGATTGTTTTGTCCGGCCCACCCTTCATCACCGTAGTACCACGAATAGTACTGTGCCCCAACGAGTCGACCATGATCCAACGATTCGACAACCGTGACCTGCCCAACTGGCACGTGGTTTATTGATAATTCTCTGTCGCCTTCTTGGTCGAATTCGTAGGTGAAAGAGATTTCCACACTTTCACTGGGTTCTAATTCGACGTCCCTTGTCGCTTGTACTAGCTCGTCTACAAGCAACTGTACAGACTCAGAACCAGCCTCATCGCCGTTGTTCGTGATTTCGAACTGTATTTCAACGGGTTCTCCAACTAGAATTGATTCGGCGATATCAGGTCGGTCCACATTGACGCTCGGATCATTGATCTCGAACTCTGCCCCGGAGTCTGAAGATGATCGTTCGGCATTTCCACCCCGATTATTGTTCGTGTTAGAAGTTTCATTTGGTCCTGTGGTTTTGGTACCTGGGCTTTCATTATTTGTTCTGCTACATCCCGCAAGAGCAGAGAGTCCCGCGGCACCGAGGAGCAGACGACGTCGATGACACGTTGGTGTGTCGTGTTCTCTAGCCATATTGTTGAACCGATTACATTGATATTAAAAGTTAGGGCGATGACATACCACAGTCCGGTTAATTGATGAGGATACTACCTAGGTTTACTGCAAAGGAACCCAACCCCCCTTCTAAGTCTGACTTCCTAGAGTCACACTTCGACAAATCCGGTTCCCCGAATATGCACACGAACTGGAGATCGCCGTGTGTACACAGCCCCGACCATCGTCGCCTCGACCCGCCACTCCGTTCGACTGGGCGACAAGAACCGGGCGATTCACGCCGATATAGGGGTTCCAGTCACTCGAAAAAAAACTTGGATTCTGGGGGTCGTGTGTACGAGACGACCATGCGAATCCGAACTGACGGTGACAAAGCGTATCGACGAGACGCTATCGAGAAAGCAAGCCGTGATCTTCAGGGCCACCGGTAAGATTGGAACTGTTCGCGAGTAGAAGGTGGAGCAACCCAAGGTGACGACTGTGGTTGGAAATGGGTCTGGGTTGCTTCAACCGGACAGACCCCCTATCTGTCCATCTTGACTTACTTACGTTCAAACAATATCACTGGTGCCTTCGATACCATGGCCTATGCGAAGTAGCCACACCCCGATAGGACTGCACAACCGGTCGCATAATACCGAGTGAATCCGAAGTGAAATGCAATCCGTCACATGCCGAACTGTCTCAGCGGCAGTGTTCAAATAAGGATTAAAGGGCGAGGCGGAGCGGATTTCAAGTCACAATACCAAAAAATATCAGCCTCAACGACTCTTTAGATGAGATTGAGTTCGGTTTTGTGAAGCGGAGAAAACACTAAAGCTGTTTATAGGACCTCTATTTGTCCATATTTTAATTCCTCTCGTTTTCAAATACTTTTTTATTTTCGTACTAATTGGTGTTGGCCGCGTCAAGCCCACTGTTCACAACTGGGTTCACAAGACAGAACGAACCGCCCGAGGACGAGCAATCACCGGATCCAAAAACCAACGAATTACTGTATACGAAACTTGAGTCGGTCAGGACAAACATGCACTCCTACGCGTTCTTCACGGGACTACTCAAGAAATACGACGGCTCCACGCCGCTGAAAGACGTCTGTAACCGTCACGACCTCTATTTCCACTACGAGAAACACGTGAACCGAACCAGCTATAAATATTATATTCTATAGAGGAAGACAGTACTAACGGTTTCTAGAACTATTTTGTTCCTGCAGTGCAGAAACTACTGACCAGTGGCTAAACCATTCACCTTCTCATGGAATCAGTTAATCTGGACACGATCCGGCGGTCAGGAAATACTTCTAAGACACTGGGCTGATACAGCCTCAGTATGGAAGACACTCAACTAGAACGAGCTCTCGAATTCGTCACTGCGAACCGTGACCGCTTCCTCGATGATCTATTCGAATTGCTGTCCCAGCCATCGATTAGCACGACAGATACTGGAATCGATGCGTGTCTCAGGCTCATCACTGACGTTCTTTCCCAGTATGGTTGCACCTCCTCACACATCATCGAGACAGACGGACATCCGTCTATCATCGCCCACTGGCACCCCGACGAAACGAGTAGCCTGTCTCGACCTACCATTCTAATGTATGGTCACTACGATGTCCAGCCAGCGTCGGCTGATGAATGGACAACGCCACCGTTCGAACCAGTGCTCAGAGAGGGTCCGGATGGGAAGCCTCGAATCTACGCTCGAGGAGCTGGGGACAACAAAGGACAGTGGTTTACCCATCTCTGTGCCATTCTCGCGTATCTTGAGACCGGGACACCACCTGTCAATGTCACGCTTCTCCTCGAGGGTGAAGAGGAAAGCGGTAGCCCGAACATCGAACAGGTCGTCCAGCAAGCCAGTGATCTCTTGGCTGCGGACGTATTTTACATGGCTGATGGGCCAATCGACCCGTCCAATCGGCCGCACGTATTTCTCGGGTCCCGAGGAATGGTTTACCTCCAAGTCGATATCCGTGGACCGGATCGTGACCTCCACTCCGGTAACTTCGGGGGGCCGGTCCCGAACCCCGCATGGGAAGCCGTCCACCTACTCTCATCGATGAGAGACACTAATGGTTGGGTCAATATCGACGGGTTTTACGCGGATGTACGTGACGTGACCATGGCTGATCGTGGGCGCCTCAACGAAATCCCCTTTGATTCCGAGGCAGTAAAGCAAGACCTCGGTATTCGAAAATTTGCAGCTGGTCCGGGCGAATCCTACTGGGAAAAACTGATGTACCATCCAACGCTGAACGTTGCGGGACTGACGAGCGGCTATGGCGGGGAGGGAAAGAAGACTATCATTCCTTCGACGGCGCAGATAAAAATCGATATGCGACTCGTTCCGAATCAGGATCCCGACACGATCTTCCAGCAGTTCACTGACCACGTCAACGAGCATTGCTCGAACGCCGTTACAGTCGATGTTTCGAGACTCAGCTCTACCGCCGCTCACCAGACTCCAGTGGATTCGGAGTTCACCGAGCCTATCCTCCGTGGTGTTCAGTTGGGATGGGGCGTAGAACCGATTCTCAAGCCCTCTCTTGGTGCCTCTGGTCCTGATGACGTGTTCGCTCGGGCGCTTGATCTCCCATGTTTCATCGTCCCCTACGCTAACAGCGACGAGAATAACCACAGTCCAGACGAAAACCTCTCAGTACGATGTTTCGAGAACGGGGTCAAGACCACGGTACATGTTCTGGACCAACTTTCCAAAATGAGCGACTAGATACGTTTGTCGATTGGCGTACGCCCCTCCGTAGGGCACCGAAGCTCAGTTAATTTAAAAATTCACACGATGAGCTATTTTCCGTCGCGCGCTGACTACAACGGTCCATTCTGGGGACAGAATCAATTCAGACAAGACCGGAGAGTTGGCTCGAAGAGAGATACTGGAAGAAGAATTCAATTAGCCAATAAGGTATACCCAGGGGAAGAGCTATACGTCGCCTCAACCACACGTAGAGATATGCAATTCGGCCTCGTCCTCCCGACGGAGCGGGGCGCGAGTCACGACGCCTCAGCTGCTTGGGAGACAATCGAACGACAGGCGGAGCTCGCTGACACCGGGGGGCTGGACTCGCTGTGGGTGGGCGAACACCACTTCGTCGATAATCTATACTTCGACAACTTCCAGACTCTCTCGTTTCTCGCGAGCATCACAGAGCGGGTCACTCTCGGAACGTCAGTCTGTCTCGCACCCCTTTATAATCCGGTTCGACTCGCCGAACGGGTTGCGAATCTCGACGTGCAGAGTGACGGCCGAACGATCCTAGGGCTCGGACTCGGCTATCGCAAACAGGAGTTCGACGTGCTCGGAGTCGACAGGTCACGGCGCGTCCCAAGGTTACTCGAAACCCTCGACCTCTTGGAGCAGTGCTGGTCCGAGGACGACAGTGCCTACGATGGCGAAGAGTTTTCGTTCGAGTCAGTTACAGTGAACCCCAAACCCCTCCAGGACGGGGGTCCCCCGATCTGGCTCGGCGGGAAGAGTCGGGCATCTCTCAAACGCGCTGCCCAACTGGGTGACGCCTGGTTGCCGGCTCCGAGCTACACGGTCGATGATCTCGAACAGTGTTACGCGGTCTACGAAGAGGCATTCGACGATGAACCGTCGACGCGTCCTCTCTGGCGTGAAGTCTTCATCGACCGCGACCATGAGCGCGCGGTTGAGCGTGCGAGGGAGTCTCTCGTTGGGAAGTACGATAGCTATTCGAGCTGGCATCAAGAATCCGGACAACACGATGACAACTCCGTCGAGGAGCGATTCGAAGCCTATCACGAGGGCCGGTTCCTCGTCGGGACCCCCGACGAGGTGATCGCCGACCTCGAGACCTACCGCGAGCGGTTCGGGACCGACCACCTCCTTGTGCGAACTCAGTGGCCCGGACTTGCCGACGATGCTGCCGAGACATCGCTTGAGCTGTTCCTCGACGAAGTCGTTTCCGAGTTCGCGTAGCGTCGCGTTCGAAACGGTCATACAGCCGACGCTCTCACCGGGGTGAGCCGCCGTTCCCTACAGGCGTCATCGGCAGTGATACCTATCCTGCCTGCCACCTTCGCTTACGAGATCACTCGGCACGTAGAACCGACTGTAACCGAGAGCACGGGTCTCTGACTGGGTTTTGAGCATTGATTGTTTATCACTATAAGTTCAATTCTCGTGTCAATCTCTTGACTGCCAAATGACAGCGAAGGTGGTTAACTGGACAGTGGTGTATCTGTTTATTAATCAAACCTCTGTAACTACTGTGTTGGACATGACGAGAACACTCGTGATTCCGAGTATTGCACCGCCGAGTCCGAGACTCGTCATGGTCCACTGAACTGCAGTCTGGAATCCAAGTATGGGATTAAACACTGAGACAACTACCCCAATCCCCACAGGAGTGAGTGTGGCCCCGATGCGGCCAATACTCTCAGCGATACTGACCAGCCCACCACGGTACGCCTCAGGAGCCATTTTAGTGGCTGTGCTTCGATACTGGGCGAGCGTAATACCAAATCCAGTACCAAGAAGAGTAGCCCCAAGTACCCCGGTCCTGAACTCTTGCGTTAGAGTTACTATAATAAGACCGAAGCCGAGACAGGCATTTCCAGCGATGAGCGACATTTCCATCCCGTCGAGCGCGTCCCTGATTCGTCCGGCTTGGGTCGCTACGAGTGCGTACGTCATGCTTGTCACGCCTACCAGGATTCCTGCCTGAAGCGGTGTTCCACTCCGGAGCTGGACTGTGAGAACCGAGTTGTACGTGAGGAATCCGATGTAGATGCACACAGGAATAACGCGAGCGAGGAGGAAAGCCCCGACCTTCACTTGGGTTAGGAGTTTGAGAATCTTCCACAAGTACTGATCGTCAGAGTTGTTCGTACGCGCCGCAATCGGGCGGTCACTCGATGCTAATGGCTCCTCGAACCAGAGGAATACGACGACTGCGATCGGGATGGCGATGCTATAAATCAAAAACGGATACTGCCACGCAATCACCACGAGCACCCCTGCGAGGACGGGGAACACCGTTGCTGTAAGACCGGAGACCCCAAACCGAAGACCCTGGCCGGTGGTCTCCTGTCCACCCTCGTACATGTCGCCGATACTCGTGATGAGGACCGGGGTAATGCAAGCAAGACCTGCCCCCTGGAAGAACCGAAGTGCGAGCGCGACATGGAAATCAGCAGTCAGAGCTATACTGGACCCGGTGACTCCAAACAGAACGAGTCCAAACACCAGGATAGGTTTCCGTCCGTATCGATCTGAGAGGGCCCCTGTGAGTGGGATAATGAAGATACCCGGTGCGGTGAATACGGTGATGAGCAGTCCGATTTCAGTTGACGAAACACGGAATGGTGCAGTAAGTGAGTCAAGTAGCGGTGAGAGCAGGGCTGTCCCGAGGGGGGCTGCAAGGTTCGCCAGTAGAACTAGTTGAAAGTCACGATTTGCGATGATGTCGTAATCCTTCCCAAACAGGACCGCCAACCGAGAAAAATAGTCCATTCGGTGGTGGTAGTGGTATCAGGTTATTCTTCGGGAATGTCCACATCGGGGTCAAGCGCATCACGGACCGAGTCGCCGAGGATGTTGAAACAGATAATCGTCGTCGCGAGGGCGAGCGCGGGGAAGACCGTCACCCACCAGACGTCGATGAAGATGAGATCACGGCTGGCGGCGAGCATATTGCCCCAACTTGGCGTCGGAGGCTGTATGCCAATCCCGAGGAAGCTCAGCGCAGCTGCGAGAATCATCGCTGACCCAATCCGATATGTGAACATCACTAGAAGCGGGGAGAGAACATTTGGCAAGAGTTCACGGAGGAATACGTGGGCATGGGATGCTCCTTCAATCCGGGAGAGTAAAACGTAGCTCTTCCCCTTCTCCTGAAGCACCGCACCCCGCGTAATACGGGCGAACCTGGGCATGTAGATCACGCCGATAATCAGGATTAGCTTCCAAAAGTTCGTCAACTCTACGGGACCGATCGAGATTGCGTCGTTCCCGAAGATTCCCATTACGGCAATTCCCATTACGATGGCGGGAAACGACATGATGACGTCCATGCTGCGCATGAACACCTCGTCCAGCCACTCGCGATCGGTGTAGCCGGCGACGCCTCCAATCGCAGTCCCGAGCGTCCCTGCGAACAGCACAGATAGGATGCCGATAGCAATCGAGTAACGGCCACCGACGACTACCCGCGACAGCACAGACCGTCCAAGCTGGTCCGCACCGAGAAGAAACTCCGCCCCTGGCGGTGCGCGGATTGAGCCATAATTCTGCTCAATCGCTCCCCGGGGGAGCAGAAACGGACCGATTATTGTCACTAATAGGACAACCCCCAGTAATACAAGCGCACCCACACCGAGCAAATCGTGCCGGAAGTGGTGCAGGAGCGTCTGTAATTCACTCCTGTACTCCTCAGTTTCGGATTCGAACTGTTCCCTCCGTTTCTGGACGAAATCTCGCTCAGTGTTGTCTTTGGTACTCATATCAGTCACCTCTCATTCGAATGCGCGGATCGAGATAGTAGTACAGGACGTCCACTACGAGGTTCGCAGTGACGAAGACTAGCGCGATGATTAGGACTGCCCCCTGAATAATAGTGAAGTCACCATCGAAGACGGCATTCACGAGAAGCCGTCCCAGTCCTGGGATTGCGAACACTATCTCAGTGATGACGACGCCAGAGATCAGAATCGAGATCGACATGCCGATCGTGGTCAGAGTTGGGATTACCGCAGGCTTCGTGATATCTTGAAGCACGACCTTGTATCTGGGGACTCCCATCGCCTTCGCAGCTTTCACGTGTTCTTTGTTCATCATCTCGAGGAGATCGCCTCTGAACATCCGCATGACGATCGCCGTGAACAGGAATCCAACCGTATAAGACGGCAATATCATATGTTTAAGATACGTTCCAACGCCTTCGCTCAATGGGACGAATCCGCCGGCCGGCAGCCACTCAAGATGGACGGCGAAAATCAGAAGCAGGAGGATGCCTACAACGAAATCAGGAACTGAGATTCCCAACACTGCGTACACGCGAGCAATATGGTCCTGGATTTTATTCCGGTTGAATGCGGAAATAAACCCGAGGGACCCGGCCAAAATAACCATCCACACGACAGCAAAGATGGCGAGCTGGCCTGAAATCACTATGCGGTCATACAGCAGGGTGCTTACCTGTTGATCCTTGACAAGGGACTGGCCTAGGTCCCCAGTGAGTACGCTCGTCAACCAGTCGACGTACTGTACATGCAACGGGCGGTTCAGCCCCATAGATTCCTCCAGCTGCGCAATCGCCTCAGGATTTGTCGTCTGGAGCCTGGCGATTGCCGGTGACTGCGGGGCAAACGCAACGAAGATGAAAGCCAGTACTGACACCCCAAACAGTATGGGGATCGTGAGCAATAGCCGCCGAATTAAGAGTGCTTTGAGACTACGTGCCATACTTTTACCTCGTGGAGTTGTCTGCTTTATTGGGGTCGTTGATACCGACTCTCGCTATCGATATGTAGTTTTCGGTCATTTTACTCATCATGTTTGTGGCACGCTGAACAGTGGTCGTTACCCTGAATCGGCCACTCCGAGTTCGAACTACTCTCGGTGAGTTCCGGATTAACCTCGTCACAGACACTCCCGATATACTGTGGACAACGAGTGCTGAACCGACAGCCTTCAGGCGGGTCACTTGGGTCAGGCAGTTCTCCAGGGAGTTCGACACGTTCCATTTGGATGCTCGGATCAGGGACATGGATCGACGACAGCAGTGCCCTCGTGTATGGGTGTGCCGGGCGCTCGAACACGTCTTCTGTATCTCCTTTTTCAACAATCTCTCCCATGTACATGATATGGACTCGGTCAGAGATCGTGCGAACAACACCTAGATTATGAGAGATAACCAGAAGCGAGACACCCATCTCGCTAGTCAATTTATCAAGTAGATTGATGATCTTCGCTTGAACACTCACGTCTAGACCGCTGACTGGTTCGTCAGCGATGAGTAGCTCAGGATCGCTTGCAAGTGCTCGCGCGATGGCGATACGCTGTTTCTGTCCTCCGCTAAACGTTCCGGGATGGCGGTTCTTTACGCTTGGATCAAGCCCGACCTTTGTCAGTAGTTCATTGATTCTTTCGTTCGTATTGTTGTTGCCGTTCAGTTTCAGCGGTGTCGCCAGAATACTCCCGACCGTCTTCTTCTGATTCAGCGACTCAGAAGCATCCTGGAAGATCAACTGAATCGGACTCGTCCTGACCTTCTCAGGGGTCATCAGTTCTCCTTTAAATCTGATTTCCCCTTCGGTCGGCTCATGGATACCAATCAGCGTCTTCGCGACGGTGCTCTTGCCACAGCCGCTCTCGCCGATAAGGGCCAGCGTCTCATTCTTCCCGAGATGAAATGACACATCCTCGACTGCCTGGATAGTCTTTTGCTCACCGAAGATGCGATCAATGCGACCGCCGCTCGTGAAGTACTTCTGGAGGTTCTCGACCTCCAGCACCGCTCTCTGGTCTGATTCAAGCGTTGTTTTCGACATTGGTCACCTCCTCGCGAAAGTGGCATGCACTCTGATGCGTCTGATCGTCTAGAACAGTCTCTGTTCCGGGGGCTTCCTTCCAGCATTGTTCGTCGGCGAACGAACAGCGGGGGGCGAAGTAACACGCGTCCGGCAAATCGATAGGTGTCGGCATTGTCCCCTCAATCGTCGGGAGCTGGCCACGACCCGCCTTATCGGGTCGCGGTACACATCCGACAAGGTCCCGCGTATAGGGGTGTCCAGGGTGCTCGAATACGTCGGTTACGTCCCCTTCCTCGACTAGTTTCCCTGAGTACATGACACCGATCCGGTCGCAGTGCTGGGCAACGACTCCCATGTTGTGAGTGATTAGTAAAATCGTTAGATCTTCGCGCTCCTGTAGGTCCTCGAGTAAATCGAGAATGTTCGCCTCGATCGTGACGTCCAGATTTGATGTCGGCTCGTCGGCGATTAGAACCGATGGGTCGCTGATCAGCGCCATGGCAATCATCACTCGCTGACTCATCCCGCCGCTGAACTCGACTGGGTAACTGTCGAGCCGGGACTTTGGATCCGGAATATCGACCCGCTCCAGGGCGTTGACGATCTCCTCAGTCTCCTCCGCCTTTGAGTACTCCTCATCAGTATGGCTCCGCAGAACCCGACGGAGCTGTTGCCCGACGGTCAACACTGGGTTCAGCGCGGCCTGTGGGTCTTGGAATATCATCGATATCTCGCTCCCACGTATCGTCCGCATCTCTTTTTCGGGGACTGAGAGGATGTCACGATCCTCGTACACAACCCGTCCGCTCGTGATCGAGCCCGGGTCCTCGATCATTCGCATAATCGCGCGGCCGACGGTGCTCTTTCCTGCACCCGATTCGCCAACGAGACCGTACATTTCTCCCGACTCGATATCAAAGGAGACGTCGTCCACCGCGAGCAGCGGGCCTCGTTCGGTAGCATACCTCACGGAGATGTTCTCGACCCTTAACGATCGCATTACTACACTACTGAACACAGGCCGATATAAAAGCACTGGTGGGTGAACACTCAGCTGTCGACGACTATGAGGTATCGAACGGTCGCTCCCAGTGGGAGACCTCATTCGTTTGCTCGCGTTCACGGAGTTTCTCCTTCTGTATCTTCCCCGTCGGCGTGTACGGGAACTCCTCAACGAATTCCACGTACTCGGGGACTTTGAACGAGGAGAGTTCGCCCTCAACGGCGGCCACGACATCCGCCGGAGCGAGGTCCGCGTCCGGTGTCTTTCTCACGAGTGCCTTCACCACTTCTCCGTAGAACTCGTCGGGCGTCGGGATAATCGCCACTTCATCGACTCCGTCGAGCGACTTGATCACACCCTCCACCTCGTGGGAAGAGATGTTCTCGCCGCCACGACGAACGATGTCTTTCTTCCTATCGAGGAAGTAAACGAATCCATCTTCGTCGACCCGGCCGTAATCGCCCGTGTAAAGCCAGCCGTCGCGGATCGCCTCCGCCGTCCGCTCGGGCTGGCTGTGATAGCCATTCATCAATCCTGGCGAGCGCATGATTATCTCCCCTTTCTCCCCGATTGATTGCTCGTTGCCGTCCTCATCAACGACGCGAATCGCTTTCTCCGCCGGTGGCAATCCGACGCTCCCGACCCGTCGCTTCGCTGGGTCAGTCGGGTTCAACGTCAGCAGCGGGTCCTCGCTCAGGGAGTACCCCTCAACGACACGCAGGTCGAACCGTTCCTCGAATGGCTCGATTAGCTCTGGTGGGGTGCCGGCTGAAAACACCAACTCGACTGGATTATTTGTGTCGTCTTCCGCTTCGGGCAAGTTGTCGAGCATCTTCAGCATGCTCCCCATAGCATTGAATTCCGTCGCACCGTGTTCCCGACACCACTTCCACCAGCGCGAGGTGGAGAATTTCTCGCGGATTACTGCTTCAGCTCCGGCAGCGGCCGCACCCAGGGTCGTGTAGACTTGTGCGTTTGCGTGGAACAACGGCAGTGACGTCAGCAGCGTATCCTTGTGTGTCAATCCCATCCGCTTCTGGAAGTCGATGGCACTCGTGGTCCACCCGTTGTGGGTTCCCTCAACCGCCTTCGGTGGCCCAGTAGTTCCGGAAGTGTAGACGTGGACGGCGACCGACGACGACGCGCCAGAATCGGGATCGAACTTGATCGGCTCGCAGCTCGACGCCTGGGCTGGCAGGGAATCGTGCTCGCTCTCGTCGTCGACAACAAGGATGCGCTCGACGCTCGAATCGCTCGCTGCCGATTCAACCACATCCAACAGGCCGCTCGTCGTCACAAGCACCCGCGGGTTCGACAAGTTGATGGAATGTTCGAGTTCGCGCACCGTGTACTCCGGGTTCGACGGTGCGACGACCGCATCGAGGTAGCACGCCCCGAAGAAGGTGAACAGAAACGACGGGCCATTGGGCAGAAACACGCCAATCCTGTCGTCGGCCTCAATGCCGTACGACGAGAGGGCACTGGCGTATCGTCGTGCGCGAACCCCGACCTCCCGGTATGTGTACTCCGAGTCGGAGAAGGTAAGAAACGTCGCGTCTGGTGTTTTGTCTATCCGTCGCTGCAAGAGTGTCTCGATCCGCATACATCCACCGGCGTTCACTGGGAACTTATACATTTCGCCGACAGAGACCGCCGGAGGAGTGACGACCCGGGTCCCGCGTTTCAACTCGTTTGAGACTGTCTACACGTCGATAACCACTTTCCCGATGACATTCGCGGCCTGTGCGTGCGCGAGCGCAGATTCTGCGTCTTCGAGCGGGTACGATTTTGCGACGATCGGGCTCACGTCACCAGCGTCCAGCAACGTCGCGAGGCGGGTGAGCGCACGCCGGTGAATATTCGACGAGGACATTATCGACGAGAAGCGGAGATCGACGCGGTCGAGCATCGCATCGAGGGCCTCTGTCGCCGACAACACGACCGACCCCCCGGTCCCGATGACGGCGATCGTGCTGTCTCGCCCGACGACACGAAGGTCCGCAGCCAGGTTCGCGTCAGCGTTCGTCTCCAGCACAACATCGGCTGCCCGCCCGCCGAGAGCATCCTGAAGATCTTCTCCTAGGCTGTTGGACCGGTAGTCGACACCGACCGCGCCGAACTGCTCTACGGTTTCGATCGGCTCCCCGCCCCTAGCCGTCGCGACGACGTGACAGCCCGCGGCGACTGCAATCTGGACGGCGATGTGTCCGACCCCGCCGGTTCCACCGTGAATCACACAGGCATCCCCGACGGTGAGGTTCCCTTGATTGATGAGTGTCTGCCAGGCAGTCGCACCGACGAGAGCCGACGCCGCTGCATCAGTAAACGTGACACCGTCCGGGAGTGCTGCCAGCCGATCCGCTGGAACGGCAGCGAACTCGGCGTACGTACCGGAGTCACCCCAACCGAATCCGGTGCCGTACACCCTGTCATCGAGGTCGAACGAATCGACGTTCCCGCCGACGCTGACGACGCGCCCAGCCAGGTCGGTCCCCATCGTTTGTGGCAACGGCTGCTTCTGCGGTAATGCCCCCTCCCGCAGCTTCGCGTCGACCGGGTTCACCCCGATTGCTTCGATCTCGACCAGTACATCGTCCTCGTCCGTCGTCGGTCGCTCGACAGTCTCGAGCGCCATTACCGACTCGTCTCCGTACTTGTGGTACCTAACCGCTTTCATAGGTGTTATTCAGCAGGATGAGTCAAAAAGCTTCACTCTGAGAATTCTCGTTGTAGTGGCCGGCGAGCCCACGAACTTCTTTCCCGAGTAGTTCGACGTCGCGGCCCGTGGCAGTATATAAATACTTCCTACCCGTTCTCTCGTGTACATGACGACGCCTCTTGAGATTAATGTACCCAAAGAGTTCGAGTACGCGTACGGACCGAGTACTGTCCGGTACGGTGCTGGCTGTGTCGAAAGTATCGAGACCGTGCTCGCTCGTGCGGACGTCGAGCGGGCACTGGTCGTTACTGGGAAAACGGTCGGTAAGACGCCCGCTGTGATCGACCCCGTCACCGAAGGTGCCGGTGACCGTCTCGCGGGCGTCTTCGCAGAGACGACGCCGGAGAAGTCAATCGACACCGTGCTGGCAGGCGTTAAGCGGATGGAGGCAGTCGACGCCGATGGCCTCCTCACACTGGGCGGCGGCAGCAGTATGGACGTAGCCCGCGCGATGAGTGTCGTCGCTGCAGAAGACGGCGAGCCGCGGTCTTTCCACGCGCAGGTCGGCGCGGACGGGACCGTTGAGTTCCCCACACTCGACGAACCGAAACCACCCGTATTCGCGGTCCCGACAACGTACTCGGGTGCCGAACTAACCAGTGCCGCGGGGGTGAACTACCCCGCCACAGATGATGACGGGGGGGTTCGTGAAGGACCAATCTATGACCCGAAAGTCGTTCCACAAGCACTATTTTACGATCCGGAGCTCCTCGCGAGCACGCCGGAACGCATCCTAACCGCCTCGGCTATGAACGGGATGGACCACGGAATCGAGATGTTGTACTCCAGGCACGCGAATCCACTTACCGACGCCGTCGCAATTCATGGACTACGCATTCTCGACAACACGCTACCACGACTCGCGGACGCCGACCACGATACGCTGGGTGCAGCCGCTGTCGGCGTATACCTAACCTCCTACGGGTTGATTGACCCGGTTGCAAATGCCAACAAATACAACATTATTCACGCGTTCGGGCACATCATCTCCCGACGGTACCCGATCCAGCAAGGCGCCGTCCACGGAATCGTCGCCCCACATGTTCTCCGGCACCTATTCACTCGTGACATCGTCGAAGTGACGCCGCTTGCCAGAGCGTTCGGCGTGACCGACGCGACGAATCCGGCCGCTGCCGTCGTCGAGCGTGTCAGGGCTATCCGCGACGCGCTCGACTTGCCCGACGGCCTCAAACCCGTCGAGGGGGTCGAACGGGCCGCTTTACCCGAGATCGCCAACGCAATTACGCAGGACGTCGGTCTTCAGAATGGCCCGACCGGGTTCGAGCCGACCACCGCAGACGTCGTCAAGATTCTCGAAGCGGCCTGGTAGTCAGTAGCTGAGCGGTTCGAAAGAGAGCCGTTGGCCGGCTCCAGCCTCCTCTGCGCGCTGGTACAACATGTTCGCGACAGCGACGGTCTCAATGCCGGTGCCACCGCTGTCAAAGACGGTGATTTGTTCGGAATCCGTCCTGCCAGGCACCTTCCCGGCGATGACCTCACCGATCTCAGCGTGGACGTGCGCGTCAGTGACGACACCAGCATCCTTTGCGGCGAGGAAAGAGCCGGCGTCTTGGAATGCCCGTGCACGCAGGTCGGGCACATACCGGGAGCGGGCGATAGTCTCGGAGTCGAGTTCGCGACTGTACGGGGAGTACTGACCCATCGCCGTGACGTGGGTCCCAGGTTCGAGGAGCGCCCCATCGAACACTGGGTCGGGCGAACGCGTTGCCGTAATGACGATGTCGGCCGCGTCCAACGCCGCTGCGGGTGATTCGACAGCCTCGACAGCCGCGTCCAACGCCTCGTCGAACTCCGAGGCGAACGTAGCGCGGTTCTCGGGCGTCGGCGAGTACACTCTCACCGCGTCGAGGTCCCGGACATGCGCGGCGGCCCTGAGCTGTGCGGCAGCCTGCCCCCCGGAGCCAAATATCGCGAGCGTGTTCGCATCCTCGCGAGCGAGCGCATCAATGCCAACCGCACCAGCAGCGGCGGTCTTCGGTGGATTCATCGCCGCTCCGTCGATCAACGCGAGAGGTTTCCCGCTCTCGGCGTCAAACAGCGGAGTAAGAAACCAGGGGCCCCCTGAGGTGAACCCGGCGGCATACACGTACCCACCCATAACGCCCTCTCGCGGAAGGAGCGCGAAATAGCTGTCCAGCTTCCCGACGGGGTCGTCTCGACGAAGCGAGAGTCGTGGTGCTGCATCACCGCCCCGGCCCCTGTCTTCGAACGCGTCGATCGTGGCCTCAATGCAACGTTCCGGCTCAAGGTACTCTGCGATGTCATCCCCTGCGAGAAACAGTGGCGTCGCTTCAGTTGCAACCATATCCACTGAACATGCCGAAACAATATAAACCCCACCAACGGAAAGCCGCGCCGACGACTCGGAGAGTCGATTATCCCTGCCAGCTGAGCTCTCTGAGCGCTTCGCCGGGGTTCTGGGCGCGCGGATGGTGCCAAACATCACCCAGCTCCGCGCGGTAGGCCATCATACTGTCGACGACACCGTACACGAGCATTGGCATCTCCTCGGCGAAGATTTGGTACGCTTCGCGGTAATTTTCGCGACGCTCCTGGGGGTCGGCGACAGACCGGCCCTCAACCATACTCTCGATGTAGGCGTTATACGATTCCGGATCCTGTTCCTCCCATCCACGGCTGAAGTTTGCCCACCGACCGTTCTCATGGATCGACTGCCAAGCCATGTTGTCTGGGTCGTCGTCGTTACGATACTCGCCAATGTTTGAAGTGAAGTTACCCTCCGCGATGTCACCATACATGGCGGAGTACTCGGTGCTTTGCAGCGAGAGGTCTACACCGATCTCACCCCACATTGATTGGACGACCTGAGCCATGGTCTCGTAGGTTTGGAGTGTCGCGGCGTGCATCGTGAGTTCGAACCCATCGCCGTACCCAGCCTCCTCAAGGAGCTGCTGGGCACCTTCCGGGTCGTAGCGGTTCATCTGGTCGATATCCTCATAGTAGTACCACGAACCCGGTCGTCCGACAGTCGACGTTGGCGACCCGAATCCTTCGTATGCCGTCTGAATCAGCGCCTCTGCGTCGACGGCCTTCCGAAGGGCGCGCCGCACACGGTTGTCGCCCAACGGCTCAACGCTGTGGTCCAACGCCGAGAACAGGAACATCGGCGACGCGCGGGTATCAGTCACGACGCCATCGGTATCCTCAAGGTTGACCAGTGTCGCTGCATTGATGAACGGGTCGAGGTGAAGCTCACCGGTCTCGAGGCGGGCCGACCGCGTACTCGCTTCGGGGAGGATATCGACCTCGACGCGCTCAAAGTTGGGAAGACCCTCCTCGT
This sequence comes from Haloarchaeobius salinus, assembly GCF_024464185.1. Classification (NCBI taxonomy): domain Archaea; kingdom Methanobacteriati; phylum Methanobacteriota; class Halobacteria; order Halobacteriales; family Halorubellaceae; genus Haloarchaeobius; species Haloarchaeobius salinus. Next base: position 186,113 of record NZ_JANHAU010000007.1, on the reverse strand, counting down.
GGTAGTTGTCGTACCGTTCGAGGACCAGTTGATCACCTTCGCTCCACTCGACGATCTCGTAGGGTCCGCTGCCGCCCGGGTGCCCCTCCGTTCCAAAACTGTCGGGGCCGACTTCCTCCCGTACGTTAGGGTTCGCAAGCGGCATGTAATATGCGACGTACTGCTCGAGAGGAGCCCATATGTCCTCGAGGTGGAAGTTGAGCGTCGAATCATTGTCGACTGACGCTCGCTCCAAACCGCCCGCGACGAACGTCTGTTGGCCCTGAGCAGACTCTGTTTCGGGATCCAGCCAGTAGTTCACCTCGTCTGCAAGGAGCTGTGCGTCAACCGCGTCGCCGTTCTGGAACTCGATTCCGTCGCGAATTTGGAACTGGACAATTGTCTCACCATCCTGCTCAAGCCACTCCCAGTCCTCCGCAAGGTCGCCCGTGATGTACTCCTGCTCCTCTTCAGAATCCCACGCGACCTTCAGGAGTGAATTATACGAGAGGAACTTCCAAGCGTGTCCCGTCGTCTGGGTGATGTCCCGAGGATCGAGTGTCTCGAGCGTCGCCTCGGAGGTGTAGTAGAAGGTCTCTTGACCCCCTCCGTTGCCGTCGTTATTTCCATTGTCGTCACCATTGCCGTTACCATTCCCATCGTCGTTGCCATTATCGTCACCATTGTCGTCGCCACCACCAGAACAGCCGGCAACCATCACTGAGCCGACCAGTCCACCGTACTTGAGCAACGATCGACGATCCGTTGTCTGTTGGACCATACCACGATAGATACTATCACTCTATAATAATCTTTCCCCTGGGTTGGCGGGTTTATTGGCTGAATCGGTTATCAAGTGCGCTCAGATTAAACGCGGCTTGATTGTATACCGATGCCCCGCCAACGCGGGATAATATTAAATACAGACTTCGAGATATGCTAGCATGGACGGGACCCCGCCAACGAAGGAGCCTATCGGCGTATATCCTGTATCGGAATCGGACGACTCGGTGTGCTCAAGTACCACAATCCCCTGGATCGACGTCCATCAGCACACGCAGTCGCTCACCTGGAATGAGAGGGAAGCGTTCGACATCAGCGGCTGTCGTGCCACAGTGATGATTGCGGCAAGTTACTACTGGTCACCATACCGTCCCGTCTCCGCCGAAGATGTCCGCTTTCTCTGGGACGACGCAATCCGCCGGGCGGCCCGATTCAACGACTCGCACTTCTACGAGCAATACCTCGCAATTGGTATCCACACTTGGTCACGCGTCACCAACCCGGAGTCCGCGCTCGCTCACCTCCCTGATTACTGTGACCTAGACGCTGTCGTCGCCGTCGGTGAGACAGGGATTGATTCCTCCCAGCACACCCTCCAGTGGGATCTAGATGAACAACGCGCAGTCGTCAGAGAACAGTTCAGTATCGCCGACGACGCCGGACTTCCCGTCATCGTTCACACACCAGGTGGAAAAGACACCGTTAGCGATCAGTACACAGACTACTACGAGGAACTTGACGCGGACTTTCCGGCAGCGCACTTCGAGCCGGAGACTGCAAAGCGCGCAGCGCTCGGGATCGACCTCGAACTCGTCGACGAGGTCGGGATCTCTGAAGAGCGAGTGCTCATAGACCACGCCGACGAGACGATTGTTGCTGACGTCCTCGAAGGGACCAACTGCTATCTCGGATTTAGCGTCGGTTCCCCCTGGTTCAGAGGTGTAGACGCGAACCTTGTCGCCAGCGTCATTGAGGAATACGGCTCCGAGCGGATTATCGTCGACACCGACATGCTCGGTGCGATGAAACACGATCCCTACACAATGAAGCGCCTTATCTTGGACCTTTCCCGGCTTGGGGTCTCCCATTCAGACATCCGAAACGTCGTCTACGAGAATCCTCAGGATTTACTCGGTTTCTGAGACAATGCGCGGTTTGTAAACGTAGGTTCGCGTCCATCTACGGCCCGGTATGTCAGATGACATTGCGAAACAGTTTTCTAACATCACGGTATGTTCACACATGGCAAATGAAGGTGCAGAATTTCGGCCAGCAGCCGATGGTAGAACCAACCGTACTCCGTGATAGTCTCGCAGTTCACAGGTCTGGACCGCGGAGGAATGAACGATGACCGATGTTATCGAGAGGCTCGTATCGGACCTCGAAAAAATGGGAATCGAGTACGCGTTCGGATTCCCTGGAGGACGAGTCATCGAATTCATAGAAGAGCTCTCTTCTTCAGAGATCACATTCGTTCGGGCAAGAGACGAACGCGAAGCAAGTTTCATGGCGGAGGCGTATGGTCGCATTCACGGAAAGCCGGCTGTTCTGACTGGGCAAGGACCTTGGATTGGTTCGACCGGTGCTCAGGGAGCGATGGAGGCGCACTTCGGCTCCTCGCCACTCCTGATAATCACGGATGCGTCGGAGCGAGGTGACTACGCACCGCTATCCCCATACCAACAGTCGCGAGGAGATTACGGTGGAATGTCCCTGCCAAAGATCTTCGATTCATTCACGAAAGAGTGGTGGTACGCAAACTCAGGGGCCGACGCGATTCGGTGTACCCAACTTGCATACAAACACGCGACAGCCGGGCGACCAGGACCAACGGCAGTGATACTCGATGGCTCCGCCGTCGGTGCCGATCTGCCGGAGGATTCGATACCGCAGCTGTGGGATCCAGCGAGCCAGACGCGGAACTGGCGCTCACGCCCGCTCAAAAGTGACCTTGACGCCGCTGTATCCGCGCTCGAAACTGCTGATCGACCAGTCATTATCGCGGGGAACGGCGTTCACGCCAGCGGCGCACACGAGGAGCTTGCCGCCGTTGCCGAGGCCTACGACTGCGCCGTAACGACGTCTTTTCTCGGTAAATCGACCATTGCGGAGACTCATGACCTTGCTGGCGGCGTCATCGGCGCGTTCGGACAGGAGGGGGCGAACCAGCTCGTCAGCGACGCTGACGTACTTCTTGTCGTCGGTTGTCGCCTCAACCCTAATGACGTCAACTGGGGTGCACCTTCGTTCATCCGTCCGGAAGAACAGACGATTATTCACGCAGACATCGACTCTCGGAATGCGGGCTGGGTGTACCCAGCCGATGTCGGGCTGATCGGTGATGCCGCCGAATCCCTTCGCGAACTCGTTGCTCTTGGAGAACGAACAGATGACGATGCTAGCGAGCGTGCGACAGAGGCAAAGGCATCATTCGAACCGAACATCGACAACGTGGACGAGCTCGTGCCGACGACCGCTGTAAAAGCCATTGAATCAGTGGTTGACGAAGATACGTACGTTTGCTCCGATGCCGGCAATAACCGGATGTGGCTGTTCAACTACTTCAAGTCGAAGTCGCCACGGACCTTCTTCGGTCCGGGCGGTCTTGGCGTTATGGGCTGGTCCGCACCAGCAGCGGTTGCGCTGGCACTGACCACCGAAAACGACGTGGTAAGCGTTTCCGGTGATGGGGGATTCGCAATGACGATGACTGCTGTCGAGACCGCTGTCGAACTGGATGTTGCGCCGACATTCCTCGTGCTCAATGACGCCGCACTCGGCTCGGTCCGTGACTTCGAGACCCAGCGAGGCAGCATTCATGGTGTGCGTTTCAACCGGATTGAGTACGCCGAGACGGTCAAATCATTCGGCGCGAACGGCGTCTCAATCACGGAGCCGTCCGAACTCGAACCTGCACTGGAAGATGCCATGGCAAGCGACGTTGCGACTGTCCTGGACGTCCGCATCGAGGGCGAGCACGATGTCTTCGGCGACGACGGACTGCAGTCCTCCTTCTATCGATCAATGAGTGGCGGCCTCCATGAGTGACCGACTGAGCTCACTCCCGGGGGACTTTGTTCGCCGGCGCTGACGTCCGTCCAAGTGCCGTAACATGCAATAGAATGTGGATGTGAGACTACGGCGGAACCGCACAGATGTATCCGCCGCCGTCAGTCTGAGTGGGTGACAGTAGCCAGCGTTTGTTTCGGGTTACTCGGAGACCGCGTTTTCGTCCATGCGGACGACCTTGTCGTTCATGTCGTCGTAGACGAACGCCGCGGGGAACTCACGGTGGTCATACACGCCTTCGGTCTCCCCGAGGAGTTGCTCGATTCGCGGGACCCGCGGCCGGCGGAGTACACCGATGTGGGTGTGAGGTTCGTCACCGACGACTTCGACCTTGTTCTCAGCGCCGGCAGGAAGATAGATGATGTCACCAGGTCCACCCTCGATGGACTGTTCGTTTCCGTCGTTGTCCTTGTAGTGCCAGACGCAGCGCCCTTCGATGTTAATCAGAATCTGGTACATCTCCGGGCTGTGCGTGTGCCACGGGATGACGTCGCCGGGTTGCCCCGTCGTCCACGTGATGATGTTGTCGTTGGTGAGGATCGGGGTCCGTATCGCGGCTGCACCTTCGTCGTCCTCGTCCATGTCGCCTGACTCGTCGATTATCGGTGCCTCATCGACGTTGATTCGATACGCTTTCTGCTTAGGCAGCGCAGAGTAGTCTATTTGAGCCATTACAATAAATCGTACTGCTTCAGAAGTATATAATTCTATTGGTTGGAGGCGGAAATAAATTGGTTAGATGAATCTAAGTGGCCGCCTGTTGGGCAGTGCGGACAGTGCTGGCAGTTACGCGTGTTTCGAGTGTCTCTACGTTTCCAAGCCGTTCGCCGACCCCTGCAAGAGGTGGAGCGCACGGTTGGCAGACTCCGAACAGCTTCGGGAGTTACTCGGTTGAGACAGCATCATCGTCCATGTGGCGAACCTCATCGTTGTCCGTGTCAATCCGCAAGCCGACATGGGACTCCGACAGTTCCCAGGGGTCGTAGGTATTCTCAGCCTCGCCCACGAGTTGTTCTACGCGCGGGATCGGCACCTTCGGATAGATACCCATGTGCGTGTGGGACTCGTCACCGACGACTTCAACCTTATTCTGCGCGCCTCCCGGGAGGTACACAACGTCGCCCGGTCCCGCTCTAATCGACTGCTCATTCCCCTCGTTATCCTTGTAGTGCCAGATACACTCTCCCTCCATCGTGAATAGGACCTGGTAGAGGCTCGGCATGTGCGTGTGCCAGGGAATGATGTCTCCTGGCTCGCCGGTAGTGAAAGTTACGTGGAAATCGTTCGTGATGACTGTTTCCCGTATCTCTTGGCTGTTCTCCTCGTTCGAAACCGATCCGGGCTCGCCGATCACCGGGCAGTCCTCCGCTTTTACTTTGTATGCCTGCTGGTTCGGGAGGACGCTGTAGTCAATCTCACTTGCCATGCGACTTGGTAATTAATCCCGCACGTAATAATGGTTTCCGTGGTCAAGTGTCTGACCCGGTTTACAACTACCCTCAGACAATCCCACGTCATCTATCATGCTTCATACGAGGTGGAGTATTTCCGGGGGCAGAGACAAGGAACAGCTCGGATAACTACCTCTCTCCTCGTAGACAACAGATTAATTACACCACGAATCTGCAGCATAGATACCACAGTTCGTTGGTACTGCCGAACAAATCCGGAAGATTAGCCCAGAAGTGCATTATGTGAACAGCTATCATGGTCTGCACTGACAGCCACGAATCAAGGAAATGCCTATGATGTTTACTTGTGTTTAAACTTTTCTCAGAGAGAGCTAGTCGATTGTTAATATTCCCCATGGACGAAGTCTAGTGCTTAAACCACCATAAGATCGGTTAGAGCCCCTGAGAAAGCCATTATTCTGTTTAGACAAGTGGTTTCTTCGTGAATTAATTTGCTTAACGATTATTTTCCCGCGGGACTCCCAGTACTCCATTCGGTCACACCGAAATTGTCATATATAGTCATCTACAATAGACCCTATAGGGATGACAAAAGAAGGGCGAACGGTACAATCGGACGAAAGGCTGTTCGAGATCATGGCGATCCTCCGAGAGAACAACGGTATACGGATCACCGAAATAGCTGAAAAAGTTGACCTTGCAAACAGTTCGGTCCATTCACACCTGGTCACGCTCGAACAGGCTGGGTACGCGCGGAAAACACAAGATGGGTATCATCTGGGGTTGAAGTTCCTCGAGTACGGGACTGAGGCACAACGACAGCAGGAGTTGTACGCCTTCGGAAAAGGTGTGATTGACGAGTTAGCGGCTGAGACCGACGAAAAAACTTGGGGAATCGTCGAAGAGAACAGACAAGCAGTGTACGTGTACGGTTCCCAGGGTGACCGATCCATCAAGACTTACACGAGCATCGGTCACCGGACCCATCTCCATCATCTCGCTGCAGGAAAGGCGATCCTTTCACAGTTGCCAGCCGGGCGGGTCGAAGAGATTGTCGAATCGGAAGGGCTGCCTCAATACACGCAATACACAATCACTGACCAGGCCGAGTTAAAGTCAGAACTGGAAGAGGTTCGGGAGCGCGGCGTTGCGTTCAACCTAGAGGAGTCAGTCGAGGGTCTGCACGCAATCAGTGCCCCCATCCAAGGTGAAAACAGGATACTCGGGGCTATCAGCGTCTCTGGCCCGGCACACCGGCTTTCCAAAGAAAGGCTCCAGACAGATCTGAAACAGAAGGTCCTCGGAGCGGCGAACGAACTCGAGATCAATATCCGCGCACATCCCGACAAGGGCCCCCTGTTCGAAAGCGACCAGCGATAATCGTGGCTCCTCGAGGAAGGGTTCCAGTCTCCCGACGATCTGTTCCAATCCTCACTGCAATCGGGTCTCTCCGCTAAGGCGCTACCTGTCGGCAGGGGTCAGGTGAGGGTACTCGTCGAGTGCGGCAGCGTCTTCGGGCAACAACGCAACGACGAGGCACTCACTGTACCCGTCGAGATATTCAACGAGCGTCGCGATCCGGTCTGCGTCGATCGCCTCGACTGAGTCCAGTAACATGAACGGGACCGTCTCGTACACGTCGTGGGCGAAGTACCCTGAGAGGGCGAATATCAGACCAGTCACTTCCCGTTCGCTCTCGCTCAGATTCTCAACCGTATCCTCGTAGCTGGTACCGTTTTCGGTCTGTCGAACGACGTGCAGGTCGAACACAGTTTTGGTTACCTTCTGGCGGCCCTCTCGGACCTCGGTCTCACGTCGCTTGAGCCAGATGCGGTCCAAGTTATTGTACTCCAAGAGCTTTAGAATCTCTTCCATGTGTTCGTTGAACTGCTCGATCGCCTGTCGTTCAATCCTGTCGATTCGCGTTCGCAGATCTTTGATGTCCCCGTTTAGCTCCTCATGCTGCTTTTGTAGATCTTCTTCTCGTCCTAGACGCTCCTCAATGCTGCTGACGTTGTCGGTTACGCGCTCGAGGTCGGTCTCGAGCTGTCCGAGGTCGTACTCCAGCTGGTTGGCCTCTTTGTGAAGGTCGAGCACCTCCTCGTACGCTTCGTTTTCAAGCTCTGTGACCTCCGATTCGAGTGCCTCAACTGCCTCCTGAAGCGTCTCTCGCCGCTCGGTGAGCGTCTCGATTCGGCTTTGGGTCTCGTCGATTTCAGTATCGAGTTCCTTCAACCGTTCAGTCAGTCGTTCTCTCCGCCGCTTCTGCTTCTGGAGTTCGTTCTTTCGGTCAGAGAGTTTGGCGATTTCATCGTCGAAGTCGCTGGTCCGTGCAACCAGGTCCTGACTGACTTCTTGTAGCGTCTCGACGGTCGTCTCAATCTGGCTCTTCTCGACCTCGCTCCCGCAGGTCCAGCATGTAATCGTACTGTCGGGGAGCAGTTCGTCCGTGACGGTCCCCCCGTCTTCATCGTCATCAAGGACTGCCTGTAAGGAGGACTCGTTCCCGTCTTTCAACCGTTCCTCGTTAAAGCCAATCGCACTCTGAACTTTGTTCAGTTCGGCTTCTAAATCCTGCTTTTCCGATCGTAGGGCACTAATCCTCGATTCGAGGTCGGTCACCGACTCGGATGACGCCTCAGGGAGCTCCTCCAGTTCTCGCTGTACCTCCTGCTTTTCACGCCGGAGTGAGCCGAGGCTATTCTGTTCAGTTTCCAGCTCGTACCGGACGTCTTCGAGCGACGATCGCTTCTCGCGGAGAGCTTCTAACCGCTGTTCGACTTCATTTGTCTCCCCGCGACTTTCCTCAACAGTGGCGTCGTGGTTCTGAATCTCCGCCTCAACCTCCTGTAGCTCCGCTTTCGTTTCCTCAATCTGTTCTTGGAGCTCCGTTCGCTCCTGTTCGAGTGATGGGAGTCGCCTCTTGAGATCGTCGAGATCATCGAGCTGTTGAGAGACCTCGCGCCGCCTCTCCAGTAGACGGTCAATCTCCTGTTGGATCTCCTCAGTGTCGACTGGGCGCATGATGATTTCCCGGAGGTCGGCCTCCGTGACGATCGCCCTCCGTGCTGGATTTGACTCCAAGAGAAACGCGAATAGGTCCGCGAGCGTCGCATCCGAGAGGTAAGGGTTGCCAGAGGTGCGAATCGTTCCGTTCTTCCGGACTAGCGTCCGCTCGTATGTTTCACTGTCTATCGTCATTTCGACGGACGCTCGATCAGCGTTTGCCTTGATCGAGAAATTTTCACTCCCGTTGGCGGCCATAATAGCCTGGAGCAGAGAAGTCCGGTTCGTCGCGTTGCGTCCCGCCAGTACAGTGACACCCGGCTCGAAAGTGAACTCCGCCGAGTCGATTCCGCCAATGTTTCTGATTTTTAACTTCACGTCAGATTGGACGTGTTCAGTCATCATACTCCCCTCTCTCCCAGACCCTACATTAACACTGTGGTGCCACGCGGTACACTAACAGCATTAATTTTGTTATCCTAATCCAGGGATCAACTGCCATAACAAAATTAATACTGTTATATCTGTTCTCTCCTCTCAATCGAGCGAGGAGTGGGGAGCAGTTGTACCCCCGGCAGCAAGCGCCATCATGGTTAGAAGTGCCTTCCTACATCGCGGACGTATAATTCCGAATCGAGGACACCAGCGTCGATAGAACAGCACTGGTCGTAATTGAACGGAATACGGCAGAGTTTTTCGAGTGCTGCGATTATCGTTACAGTCTCTTGCTAGTAAAAGTGGTTCGAATACATTGCCGGAGCACTACTCGATGGCAGCCATGCCGATTATGAGAATCTCACTGGTTAGATGGCCTCAACGACGCTTATTCTTCCTCACAGCGGCAACCACCGCGTTCGAGTAGTTCGAACACGTCGAACCGGGCGTTGCACTCCTCACAGAGGATCTGGATGTTTACCATCGTCTTGAACTCTCCCAGCGTGAGCTCTCCGTTGTCGCGGAGCTTCTTGACTTTCCCATCGGCGACTGAGACGACACGACCCCGAAGTTGTTGGAGGTTCGTCACCTCGCGTTCAATTGGATCCACGTCTCTGCGTTCGTAGGCTGCCTCCCTGTGTTCCAAGAGGTACGTCCGGATCGCCTGATAGGTAACAAAGTCGCTCTCTAGCTCGTCGACATCGACGCCTGCCTGTTCTAACCGTCGCCGTCCCCGCGTCCGCTCCGCGCTGCTCACCGTATCGTCCGTGAGTAGCCTATAGATGTTTTCGACCTCGCCGTTGAGCAGCTGGGTGTCAGCCCGCTCCAATTCGCTTCGTATCAGTTCCTCATTGAAATAGTCAGCTAGCTTCCGAAGACTCAAGCGGTTTTCCTCAGCGGTCCACTGTTCTTCCAGCGTGTCACCCACCCCGTATAGATCGTACTCGTCAATCAGTCGTACGACTTTCAATCGACGCCCCGAAGCGGACGATCCCGATCGGTTCGGTGGTACCATGTTATAGGTGGCTACACAAAGACAATACTTTATCCTACGGTTCTGAGGACGGCGATATTCAATTTGGACGATCAGCCTCATAAAACCATGATTTGCAACCCTGTTTCGGTTGTCCAAACCCAGTTCGATTGATATAGTATAGAATATTACTGTTTTAGTTATTTATCAGATTTATCATTGATTGCCCGGCACTGTATAGATAAGTCAGATTGGGGAGTGGGCGGGGCGTTGAGTTGATTTGGTCAAATGCTCGCAGACATGTTCAGGGAGATCCCCAACACCGGTTTTGATGAAGATTTGGAGAAAAAAGACGGTGACGCCGTTGCGGCCGTTGCGGCCGTTGCTGCCGTTTCCATCCACTGATCAAGTATTCAAAGGGGAACAACGGCTCATAGCTAGTTGAGTATTTAAGCTCGACTGCAATCAGAATCACCGGCAATAGTATTGATGATATACAACAATATATTCGAGTGCAAAGTTGAGTATGGACGCCCAATCATTCGGCCATCACAGCACCGATCCACCAGCTACCTTCCTGCAGCAACTCCGAGAGAAACGGTCTCTCCAAGGTGGCATTTCCCTTGACCACATTATAGGTATTAGGGCGTAGTAGACCATTTTAGGGGAGTTGAGAGTTAAATTGGGTTGCCCGGACACAATCTCATCGAAAATTGACTTCTCACCTCTAAATTTCTGATCTGGTGGTCCCATCTTTCTTGGATTGTAGTCGGACAAGCGCACACAGAATTTTTATATTTTTCACAATACTATAAGCATCAAAAACCGATTGAAACACTCGGTGAGATGACCGCCAGCCGCCGAGGCCCTTAACTAGATAATATAAAATTTACATATATTAAGACTATTTGTTATGTGTTCAGTCGATTGGTTATCGAGATACACAGTTGGCCCGGATATCTACTAACATTATACAACATTATCCTAAAGCGGGTCGTTGACACTGTGAGCGTAGTTCCAGAGACGGAGAACGCAAGGACACGCGTTAGCGGGAGCCGGGACGGATGAATCCACTAGGTCGTTTAGCCCAAAATCGGCCGTAACGAAACCTCGACGTCACCGTCGCGACAGGCGATGGAGCAGGGTCAGCGATGGTGTACGTGGAATTCTGCGACGGAGGAGTGTAACTGCAGCACGCTTCCAGACGCGGTCCCGTGCTGCCATTCGACCACGTCGACGATGCGGGTTCGGCCCGGTCCACAGATCGCCGCACACCCTGTGCTGATTATCCGACTCCAGCCCAATTTGTGGCTCAGAATACGCGATTCACCGTACCTTACCACAAAACAGGGATATGTAATCGAGGTACTCCAACTGATTACATCGATTCAGTTATCTCTCCTCACTTATTTATTGTGTCCGATCGATGAGGCCCTGTTTTTCATTGTGACGTCCATCAATTCGATCATTCCAATCTATATCGGCCTCGTCTCAGGTCCACCCTTGTGAGGGGGTATTTTTAGACTGAACCTGCTACCATTAAGGTGTGAAATCCCAAAGTCGTTTTCGAACGAGAACCCACTACAGTTTTCCCAACGGCATTGTCAAACCGCAGTTCGAGAAATTGGTGTCGATATGAAAGTCACAGCTGTCAAGACCATCCCAGTCTCTGTTCCCGCTGAAACGGCATACAAGACTAGCCTCTCACTCGCATCCGAAGCCGAACATAAATTCGAACACGTTCTTGTCCAGATCGAAACCGACGCTGGTGTAACTGGACTTGGTGAATCCGCTCCACTCTCCTCATGGCCGCACGGTCTTTCACAAGGAGCTGTCAATTCACTCATTGAAGAGACGCTCGCACCAGTCGTCGAAGGACGACGACTTGAGAACATCCCTCGCATCATCGACGATTGCTGGCAGGCTCTTCCTGGTGAACCGTTCCCCCTCTGTGGCATCGATATGGCACTCTGGGACGCACTGGGAAAGGCACGTGACCTCCCTGTATATGATCTCCTTGGTGGGCCAGCGAACGAGAGACCCTCGATAGACCTCCACTATACAATCGGCATCAAAGAACCGAGGAAAGTCCGGAGCGATGTTAAAAAGGCGACTGATGCGGGCTACTCGGCAATCAAAATAAAAGTTGGCGGCCCCGATTTCGCGATTGAACGCGAGGCGATTACCGCGATCGCTGAGGCAGCACCCGACACCCGAATCCGAATCGATGCGAATCAAGGTTGGACAGTCCCCGAAGCACTCCGCCGTATTCCGATTCTCGACGACGCTGCTGGCGGTCTCGTGTTGGTCGAACAGCCGATTGACTATGATAACATCGCCGGGATGGCCCGTCTCCGGGGAAGTGTTTCCCCGCCAATCCTCGCCGACGAGGCCTGTTTCGGTCCTCGAAGTGTTGCGACCCTCGCTCGCGCGGACGCCTGCGATATCGTGAATGTCAAACTCGGGAAGGCGGGAGGGTTCAGTCGTGCTAGTGACGTTGCGACAGTAGCTGATGCCCATGGACTTCCCTGTTTCATGGGCGGTATGCTCGAACTCGGCGTCGGTGCTGCCGCAAACGCACATTTCGCTGCTTCTTGTCCCAACATCACCTATCCCACAGGCGCACTCCACGTCCATGCTACCGATACTCTCGTCCAAGAGCAGGCACAATGGACACCGGAGACCGGGACGTTTACTGTACCCGATACTGCCGGACTTGGAGTGACTCTTGACAGAGACGCAGTCGCTCAATACCGCGTAGACTAAGCTTGACTTCTTCCAGCGGTTAAATGTCGAACGTACTATGAAGTAAAGTAGGATTGATTGTATCCAGTAAACCAACTTATACGAAAATGCGGTCAGAGAGCCAACACAAGCTTCTCTCTCTGATGGAACTCTCTAAACGAACAACGGCCATAATGTCGCCCCATATGATTATGCGTCCAAAACACAAAGACGGGGTAATGGAGCAGATCAACCTTGAAAATGACGAATTTGAGGGCAATAATAACATCTATCTTTTTGACATCGAGGAGTCACCCACTCTAATTGACACAGGTGTCGCATCCAGGGAAGTTGAAGCGACGTTAGTGAGATCACTAACGGAGTTCGGGTTGGAGCTTTCAGACATTGAACGTATATTCCTCACTCATTGGCATCAAGATCACATTGGATTAGCGAAAAATATTCAAAAAGAAAGTGGTGCAGAAATTTATATTCACGAGGAAGATGCAGCACTTGTTTCTCACTCATCGAGTGCTTTTAAACAAATGTCACATATATACAAAAAGCGATTCAGAGAATGGGGAGTACCAACGTCGCCCCAGAAAGAATTACTATCATTTCTTCAGACCAGTGACTCCAACCAATACGGGATGAATGTCAAAACATTTGTTGGAGGAGATCGCTTCGAGGTCGAGTCATGGACGTTTGAAGTCGTACATTCGCCGGGTCACACAGCTGGACTCTCTGGATTTTATTTCACTAAAGATGGGGAGAGGTCGTTCATATCTGGGGATGCATTATTGCCGAAATATACACCAAATGTCGGTGGTGCCGACGTCCGAATGGACAATCCGCTGGAAGAGTATGTCCAAACCCTCTACAATATTATTCAGATGAATCTCGATGTCGCATATCCAGGACATCGCGGTGTTCTTAGAAATCCAACTGAACGAGCAATCGAGATCCTTAAACACCATGAGGCCCGCGCAATCCAGATTCTTAATATCCTCAATCAAGAGGGTCCATCAACTGCGTGGCACATAAGCGAGAATCTATTTGGTAATCTGTCAGGAATTCATATCTTACATGGGCCCGGTGAGGCGTTCGCACACCTTGAACATCTTTATAGTAAAGGATTAGCCAGGCGAGTTGACGAGGGTTATGAGATCACTGACGAAGCACGGTCAAATCTGGTCTCAGACTCTGAATCGCTCCTCACTGATCTTGGGATCTGGAGCGAGAATTTTAGACGTGGGAATTCTACCGTGTAGATGTTTCCAGCTCTGTTGAAATCCTATCGTTCCAATTTGTCTCGCTGGAATAGCCGTTCGGTAGATTCAAACGACACATCGGCGTCTTCGACAACGTTCAGTGGGATCACTATACGGTTCACAAACTCACCGAACACAAGGACGAGGTCGTTAACGCATACGAAAACTCTGATAGAAGCTGACTTAATCTTCCAGAAGAGGAATAACCAAACCACTCGAACGTATCAGTCGAATAGTTATGAGTCGTCTGAAGATTGCCGTGACAGCCCTTCTAATCCTTGCTTTAACAGCAGCTGTCTCATTCGTCGTCTCCAAATCGACTCAGTACCCATTTTACCTGCTGTTCTCAAGCTTAACGATTATCGGGGCTGCAATTAGCATCGCAACAGTTCTTACCAGTAATCAAGCAAGTAACGAAGATACAGTCGCTGAAAAACTCTATGAATTCCAGGACCAGAGTCTGCTTGAGAAAGAAGATTTGCGCGAGCTTGGTTTAGAAGGCACTCTATCGGTATATGCAAGCGATAGAGCTGCAGAAACTTACTACCAGCTTTCAAAGGATGAGAAAGAGCATATCGAAGACCGCCTTCGCTCTATCAGTCGAGGAGGAGTTGATGATGTCAGCTCGAGACCTAACGCTGGACGGTTATTCATTAACGCAACCCCGATGTTCGACATCAATTTCGAGATAGTCTCTGAAAAACCAGGTGGCTCAGAAATCCTGAACATTAGCAACCAAGAATCAGAAACAGATGTCGGGGTATATGTCGTCAGTATAGTAGGCCGGAAGAACCGGAGACAAGCAACCACTTAACAAGTAAATTATGAATTCGGTGACTCCATCAGCCAGAAATAGAATCCGGAGAAAGCCCTGTACTGGCATCGAATTCCAGCATTAACTACTTCATCCCGGCGGAAGACTCCATCTCGTTCGAATAACTTGGATCTCGGAACGCGATCACCAAGGAGATCTACCTCAAGATCGAAGTTACATCGACGCCGAGTGGCGCCACCTGTTCGGGGGCGAGGGAACCGACGCTCCACTGTCCGTTCGGACTGATGTCGACTGCTACGACTGCCGCCTTGCCGCCGAGGCCATGACCAGACTTCCGTCGCGACCGGGCTGGCCCACCTACCCGTACGTCTTTGATGGGGTCGTCAATGCCATCCGGTGTAGGAAGTGCTCCACGAGCGGCTTAGTGGCTCTGCGGAAGCCGTAGCTACGGACGGTGGCCGACGGACTACGGTCGCGACCGGCTGGTCGTCGACGAGAACGAACAGTCGCAGAACGATCCCGAGCCCCGCACGAAGCGTGCCGTCGCCGAAGCGATGGACGACTCACTCCTCTCGAAAGGTGGCCGCTACGAAGTACAGTCCGCGTCCGGTAACAGGTACGAAGTCGACGTCGTCGACGAATCGTGTACCTGTCCCGACTGGCAGCAGCGCTCACCCGAAGGCAGCTGCAAGCACCTGCGTCGCGTCGATCGCGAGATCAAACGGGGCCGCGTTCCCCGCCCAGACGGCCGGCTCCCAGCTGACCCGGACTAAACCTGATTAACCAACAGGACTCTCCAGACCGCGCTTGCGTTGGTTAACTCAGGCAGTATCGATCGTCCCACCCGTTGTTACGGCAGCTCACCAGTCACGTCAACGAGGTCCTCCTCGGTTCGCCAGCAGTAGAGCCGTCCTTCCTGGTCAAATAGTTCGAAGACACCGTCCTGCATCCAACCGAACGGGTGGTCCTCGTCCTCGTACTCCCGCTTGAGGACGTGACTTTTCGCGAAGAACTCGGTTGTACCGACGAGCAATCCCTGTTCGACGAGGAAGTCACTTGGCTCCTTCTCGGCGACACCGACGAGATACGTCACGATATCGGCGATCAGGCAGAACTTCTGGATACTGTTGTCCCATTCTCCACGGATATCGACCATTCGGAACGCGTATGCGTCGGTGCGACGGTTGAGACGGTCCACTACCAGGTTCAGCCGTCGGATTGGCTCCCGGTCGTAGTTCCCGAGGACGAAGTACGACCGGTCGTTCTCGTAGACCGGAGTCAACTCGCTCAAGGCGTGGAGGACCTCCTCGTTGTCGGCCAGCGTTATTTCCTCATCTTCAAGCTGGTCTTTGGCACTTTTGAGAACGTCATCAGGAACAGGCGACTCCTCATCAGGCATACTGCGAGTTTCTCATGGTGGAGAGGTATGGTTTATGGAGTAAATCACTCACTCAAGTGGTTGTGGTTCACTCCAGGGTGTTTTACTCAAGGGTAAACTACTTGCCGCTTCGTCGTGTACTGTACGGTATGAGCACCGACCTTGGGACTGCTGAGGAGATGGAGTCTCGCGAACTGATCCACTTCGTCACTCAGCAGACACGATTCTCTCTCATCAACAACATCCTTCAACACCCCGACCAGCTCCCATCGATGTACGAACTCGAGGAGCTCAACCCCAGCGTGAGCGACGCGACCGTCTACAAGCATATCCAGAAGCTCATCGACGTCGGTATCGTCAAGGAAGTCTCCCTGAACGATGACCAGCGCCGTCAGGGCTACCCCTGGAAGTTCTACGGGCTCACCGAAACGGGGCGGGAGTTCCTCGACGACCACAACCTGCTCGCCGCGGAGAAGACCCTCCAGCAGATCTACGACACCATCTCCGACAAGCCCGAGAAGATGGTCAAGTACGAGAACGCTCCCCGTCCGGAAGAAGCGTGACATCCTCCCCGCCGTGAACAGTAGTTGCCGAACCTAACTGAGGCTGCGGTTCGTAGTCTCAGGAATGGTCGAGACAGCCGAAGCAAAACAGGTCTGTCGGGCGGCCTCAACGTTGGTGTATCCGGCGCTCGATTTCGACAGGAAGCCGTGTGGAACCTACACGAGAGAAGAACGTCTATCTCGACCGGGGCTTCTACCAGGTTCACGTCGTGGCGGAGTTGGAACAGCTAGAGGTCGACTTCATCGTGCGTGCCCGACCGAGTACGGGGATGAAAGCCCGTCTCAGCGCCGGCGCTGAGACGGTCGTCGATGCCTATCGGATGCAGCGTAAGCGCCAGCCAACAGCGTCGGTTGACGTCACCGTCTTCGCCGTACCTCATCGAACGAGCGAGGATGAACACATCTGGTTCGTCACGAACCTTGACGTAGAAAGTGAGACAGCAAGAGCGTACGCGGCGGCGTTCCGCCGCCGCTGGGGTATCGAGACATCGTATCGCCAGATCGGCGACTTCCTGCCGAGAACGTCGTCGCCGACGTTCTCGGTACGATTGTTCTACTTTCTGTTTGCGGTCTCACTGTACAACCTGTGGGTGTTGGCGAACGTCCTCCTCTCGGGTGGAACGATCCCGACGAAACCGCCACTCTCAACGCGAATCTTCCGGACGTTCGTCCTCTCGACAGACTACGACTAGCGGCTGAGTCACACCAACCGGGACGGCCGGTCAGAACGCCCCAACTGAGTGGCAACGCTCGGGACCGCCGCCGGTCGGCGGCGGTCCCTCGGTCTCCGTTTCGGATTCGCCCCAACTGAGCTGTTGAAGGAAATGATCCTCCACCGGCCTCGATTTGATTCAGCGTCTACTGTTCAGGACGGGGAGGGTGTCAACTCTCCTGACTGGCAGCAGCACTCACCCCAAGGCGGCTCTAAGCATCGGCGTCGCGTCGAATACAAATTCAAACAGGGCCGCGTTCCCATTGACCTCCTCCACGCCCTGAAGGACGTGGAATCCGACCATCGGATTCGGGCGGTCGTCGCCTTTCGGTTCCAACCCGCACTCGGAGGGAACCGGCGACACACCGGGGGAACTCTCGTTTATCTCCCTCGTAGGGCTGTGGCCCGGCCAATGAGGCCCCGCCGGATTCCGTGTCATCGCCGTGCGAACCACCGCTGGTTCGCCACCCCTCGTGGTTTGGGGACGGCATCTCACCGAATCCGTCGCATTCCGTGTTACGTTGGGCCACAGCAGAGAGATTCCGATGGAAGGTCGGCGGCCGAGTGTCGCTCAACCTCCGCCTGAAGACGGTACTATGCGCTCGCACCTCTATCAGACGACTGGCTTCCAACGAACTCGGGGGAGATCACTATCCTCTTCGTCGGAATCACTCTTCTGGTACTGGGTAGTGTGGCGGCACACTAGGCTTTTCACGGCCGGTCACATACCGGGAGGTATGAGCAGCGATAGAATCGACGCCGAAAGCAAGGTGTCTGGAAACCAGGCAAACATCCCCGCCCGGATTCGGCGTGAACTCAATATTGACGATGGTGATCAACTCCGCTGGCAGCTCGAAGACGACGGGAGCATTCGGGTCCACGTCATCCAACAGCAAACAGGCACGTTCGCCGACTTCGACGGCTACGCTGGTGAGGAACCGACCGACGTAATGAGCGAACACGACGCCTGGGGCGTCGACGTCGAGTAAATGCCCCGTGCACTCATCGATACGACAGTCCTCTTTGCTGCCGCATACCGACGAGATAGTTCACACGATGCCGCGCTTCCCGTGCTGCAGGGCATCGACAATGGAACGCTCCCGGAGGCAGTCGTCTTGGATTACGTCCTCGCGGAAACGCTCAACGGCCTCACGACCCACGCCGGCCACGACGCAGCTGTCGATCTTCTCGATCGCATCGAAGAAAACGCCCGCTTCCACATCAACTCACTCACCACCGACGCCCTCGCGACAGGGAAGGCCCTCTTTCGCCAACACGAACCGCTCTCCTTCGTCGACGCCTGCATTGTCGCGTATATGCAAACCGAGGGGCTCGGCTACCTGTATGCGCTCGACGACGATTTTGACGCTGTCGAGGATGTCTATCGACTCGAAACAGCAACGAATCCCTACGATCCGAATTGACGCTGGCAGACGGCACGGCTGCTGACGATGTTTGGTCTCAGGATAGTCGCACCTCGTAGTCAGCCGCCAGCTCCTGGAACTCGTCCCACTCCACGAGACGGTTGTCGTCGACCTCGCCGTGCGTCTCGAGGTAGCGCAGCAAGACGTCGATTTCCTCTTCGAGGCCATACTTCGCCGCCTGCTCTCGGAGGGCCGCCTCGTCGACGTCGACGTGGCTGAGCAGGAGGAGACAGTACGAGCGGTGGCGGCTGCCGTCGTCGATCAGCAGCGTGTGACAGCAGAGCTCCGCCGGCGAGACTGCGTCGAGATTCTCGGAGTAGACGTAGTAGCGGTGGCCGGTGAGCAGGAACTGGAGGTCGAAGGCCGCGAATCGAGCGAGTCCGGTTTCGTGGAACCCCTCTGCCTCGATCTCCGTCTCAGCCTGGGCGAGGAATTCGTCGTAGTCCTCCCAGAGAATCGTGCCCTTCGGGGCGACCGATTCGAGGCGTTGACGATGTAGATGGTGTGCGAGTTCACGGGCGAACTCGTGGAGGCTGTCGAAGTCCGCGTTGAAGTCATAGCGGCCGTCGGCCGTCCCGACGAGCCCACGGTCGCGAAACCGCTTGAGGACGCGGTTGACCGTGTTGCGGTAATTGTCGCTCCGGTCGGCGATCTCGGAGACGGTTCGCGGCTGGTCGAGGTAGTACAGCACCTCGAGTGCTTTCCCGGTCAGCAGTTCAGGGAACTCGATGTGGGAGTGCTGGCGGACGAGGTCCTGATAGAGCTCGACGGCGCGAGCATCCGACGGGACGATGCGTTTTCGACGGCCGTCGCGTTCCGTGTAGACGAGCCCCTTCTCGACGAGGTCGGCGACGGCACGAGAGAGGTAGCTCTCGCTGTGGTCGAGCTTCGTCGCGAGCTCGGAGATCGTGTCGCCGGGGTAGACCGTGGCGAGGACCTCGAGTTCGATGCGCCGGAGCACGTTGTAACATAGTACGAAACTTGTATATAAAGAAGTTTCGAGTAGTGTTACAGTCAGCAGGCACGAGAGCCGTCCCCACCGTCTTAACCAACAAAACTATGGATTCGCCGGTTGTGTTGGTTAACACGAGAGCACCCGATGTCCTACGAATCCCCGACCCCACCGGCGAACCTCCCGACGGAGATCATCAACACGCTCAACGAGTCGGACCCGGAGCAGCTCCGAGATATTGCTACGTACGCTGAAGCGCTCGCCGAGCACAAGGAACGAGAGGCGCGTCTCGAGGAGTCGGCAGATCAAGAAGAGGTCGAAGAGCGACCAGACAATCTCCCGGACGACGTCCCGGCCAAAGCGACGGTCACGATCAAGGAGATTAACGACAACCGCTACTACTACTGGCAATGGCGGGAGGGAGAGAAGATTCGTTCTCAGTACAAGGGCCCGGTCAATCCAGACAAGTAGTGTTGGAGCGAGATCCGCACAGGAAGCTTAGGAGATGGTGATGTATTGCTTCGGTAGCTTAGGAAATGGTGGTGTATGTTACCCCTTTCAACCACCAAAGCTCAGGAAATAGTGGAGTAGGGTGCAATTCAATATCCAACATAGAGTATGAAAGAACGACTGCTTACCGCCATACAAAGATTATCGACTTAACCAAAATATAGGCTCTGACATTTCTTGACGGGAAAGAATCAAACCCCGAGCTTTCGTACAACCGTTATGAGCAGTAATCGCATCCAAGGAGACGAATGGGGAATTACCGGAGTGCAGAGAGTACGCGTCGAGTTTGGTGAGGAGTGGGCTGAAGGGTTCACTACTGATGTTGATGATGGCCGTCTCATCAAGATACTCACCGAAGAGAATTCGATCGAACCACCAGACCATGTTGAGGGCTCAGGTAGCGTTAAGGCGAGACGAACACCCACAGGCTGGACAGTTGAGGTGAAATGGTTGTACGATCGTGGAAACAAAGAAGAAACGTTACTATTTGAGGTGGACGACGTTAGTGTACAAGTTCTTGAGTAGGGGTGTCCGAAATATGAGGAAATCTGTGCTCGGTTGAGTTGAAAATTCACTAAGCCCTCCCATCCAAAATACCGGACATTAACACTTCGACACTGCTGACGATACTCATCGAGCAACTTGACTCCACAGTCCCCCACCCCCGGGGGCGTCCGCAATTCACCCACGAAGTGTAGGAGAGGGGATCATCTGTAACTTGAGAGGTCGAGTTCCCCACCCCATCGTGGGCGGCGGTGAAGCCCGACACTCGCTCTAATGTTCAGTCTCCTCGATATACCGTTCAACCACCTCCTTCGACACCGTGCCTGCCGTCCCCACGTAGGTCCGATGGAACACGTTCAGTCCAGCTACGGGAAAAAGAGGAAACGAACCTAACCCCCGCCCCCGGGGTCGTCCGCAATTCCACGGAAGAAGTGTCTCGAAGCTCAGGCAACACAACGGCTGTGACATATAAATAAAAGATAGCGTCGGTCTACACCAGCGAATTGATTCCTCTAACTACTACTTACTACTTCTAATAGAAAAATTTATAATATATGATTAGCAGCATCCCGTATTAACCGCACTAGATTAACAATCCCTCCAAAAATCAGTCGGAATAACCGAACTATCCCCCTCCCTACGGTTCCCTGAATAATTGCGGACGACCCCGGGGGCCCGGGTGGGTTTCTGTCCAACCGTGAAACTGAAGCGATCGACATCCTCTCAAAGCCAAAAGTGTGGGTAGTTCCACTATTCTCAATACCATAGTGCCAGCGAAACGCAGTTGACATCCTCCTCCGGCTGAAGCCGGAGGAATCCCGAGCGTTGGGATATTAGGGTTTGCAGTCTCCCTGTTCTCTCGGTGTGAACCGTCCGCTCTCGCGGTCGAACAGGAAGACTCCGGGCTGTGCCAACCAGCCGTTACTCATATCCCCCGTCGGGGGACTCTGAGTTATCTTTCTCCTGATGTTCACCGCACCATTCACATCTGCATTCATGGTTGTCTCGCACGACGAACAGACGTACAGACCGCGCTCCACGCGGTTTGCCTCTCGAATCTCCCCGCAATACGAACACGTCTTCGAGGTGTTCTTCTCGTCTACACGGTCAACGAGGATGCCGTGTTCCTCGGCCTTGTATTCGAGTAGACGGGCGAATCGGTCGAACTCCCAGCCGTGCAACTTCTTGTTCCCCGACGCACCCCAGTTCCGTGAGTCACCGTTCTCATCCTCGCGGATGTCACTGAGGTCGCCAATCGCTATCTTCTCCACGCTGTCTTCAACACACCGCTCAACGATGTGCTTGCTGAGGGTGTGAAGGAAGTGGTCTTTGCGTCGGGAGAGCTTCTGCCGAGCCTTCCGCGCTCGCTTCGACGGCCCGTTCTCACCTTCGGTCTGGTACTCCTCGCTGGTAAAGTAGTGCTTGTCCTCTTTCAGCACGTTCCCCGGATACAACTCCGAGGGGGCGTCCTCGTAGTCGATCGCGAGGTAGTTGCTGATTCCGAGGTCGATACCCGCCGTCTTGTCACCAGGTGCGTCTTCGACTGGAATCTCTTTCTTACAGACGATGTGTAGTTCCCACTCGTCGCCGTTCCAGACGGCACGCACCTGCTGGATGTTCTCGACTTCTACGTCAGGGCGAGTTTCGTACTCTGCAAGGATGAAGTCTGACCGACTTTCTTTCAGGTTGAAGCCTTTCGAGAGGCGAAGTTGGCCGTGTTTATCGTCGTGCTTGATAGCTCGTTTCTTCCATGTGACGGTGGAGCGAGGGTGTCGGTCGCCACGTTTCCGGTAGCCCGGTGGGTTGTTACCGTCGTCCGACCTGTACCAACCAGTGAACGCCTCAGCAAGCTCTTCGAGAACTCGCTGACTTGACTGAGAATGCAGGTCACTATAGCGTTCATGGTTTTTCAACTCCGATTTCAGTTCGGCTTCGTCAGGTATCTCACCGTCGTCGCCCCACCGCTGTTGGATGTAGTAGCGGCCGACGTTCCACAGTTTCGACGCGGAGAACCCGCACTGGTCGAGATCGTCACGAACCTGTGGGTGGTTCGTGATGCGTGCGATGTAGGTGCGGGTTGTCTCCAGCATCGAACTGGCCTCATAATACATTATGGGAGAGTTCTTATTAAAATAAACGACCGGGCTTGGAATATCCGGCTGGAATGCCGTCGGTGGATTGCCGGTCAGAATAATTCCGGACAAGGTGGGGGGTTATTCGGACAAGGCGGACATTACGGACACGGGGGTTTATGTGGTTAGACCACACGACGTACGCACGATGGACTCGTCCCCGTACTCGACGACCTCGGAAATCTTTGCGGTCGGCGGCGAGGACTACCTGAAAGAGGGTCACACGCCGACGACGCTGCCGGAGCGACAGGACGAAATCTTGAAGCTCCGCCGTTCGTTGAAGCCTGCCGCCCGTGGCGCCGGCGCCGAGAACACGTTCCTCTCGGGAAAGGCTGGTCAGGGGAAGACGGCGGCCGCGAAGGCAGAACTGGCTGAACTGGAAGCGTTTGCTGACGCTCAGAATCTCGACCTGACAACGGTGTTCTTCTCTTGTGAGGGAATCTCTTCGAGTTACACGCTCGCGTGTGGACTCTGCGAGGAACTCGGAGGCGAGAACCCCAATGGACATCCGATGCAGAAGGTACTCGACCATCTCTGGGACGCGATGAACGAGATCGGAGGGACCATAATCATCGTCCTCGACGAAATCGACAATCTCGGAACGGACGACAAAATCCTCTACTCCCTCCCTCGAGCACGCGACAAGGACTACGTCAACGACGACGTCTATCCGTCGATAATCGGCATCAGCAACGACCTCCAGTGGCGTGATAATCTCGACCCTGCAGCGAAGGATAGCCTCTACGACGACTCAATTTTCTTTGCGCCCTACGACGCGAACGAACTCCGCGACATCCTCTCCCGCCGTGCGAGCAAGGCGTTCCGACAAACATCGCTCGTCTATGAGACACCAAAAGGCGAGGAGCTTGAGATCAATATCGATTTAGATGACGACGACGGCTCACTTGCCAAGCCCTTCAACGAAAAGGACGTTGATCGAACCGATTGCACGCTCCTCCGTATCGATTCAGACGTCCTGACCGACGAGGTAATTCCGCTCTGTGCTGCGTACGCTGCACAGGACAAAGGGAGCGCCCGCCAAGCAATCAAGTACCTCCGAAAAGCTGCCGCAATCGCCGAATCCGAGGGCGATGCCCGTGTCAACGAACAACACGTCCGAACGGCCCAGGGCGAAGCTGAGCGAGAACTCATTATCGAGGGGATGGAACAGCTCACGACGCAGGGTCACCTTGCGCTGGCAGCAGTGACGATTCTGGAACTCGCGGGCCATTCCGAGATTCGGACTCGTGATGTCTATGATGTCTATCGGTCCCTTTCAGACCACATTGATGCGGACCGTCTAGCTCAGCGTCGGATGCGTGACCATCTCATCGAACTCGATATGTTGAGTATAATTCGCGCACGGAAATCCGCCTCCGGCTCTGTCGGCGGCGAGGCCTACACGTTCGAACTCCGCGTCGAGCCATCGACGGCTATCGAGGTGCTCGAGGCTGTCTCTCGATTCGACGCGGTTGACTTCAACGAACTTGCAAAGAACTGGCTGAACGAACAGCAGACGCTGGGGTAGCTACGGTCAGATTGTCAGCCGTTCGTTACCCACCCCCGGGCACGTCCGCAATTGATGGAAGAATAGGCACAATCGCATCAGTTATATTAAGGAACGAAATAGTTGAAAAACACAACGAAAACGTAGGATGATGGGTTAGTCGGCTACGACATATCGCTGGTGGGCTCGAATGAACTCAACGTGGCGTTTTCCATCGTGGCGAGTTCCCGCTGAAGTTCAGTCCGATCCCAGCAGAGTGGTGACAGCACGCTCTCGACAGCTCGGACGAGCTGCGTCTCATAGTACGAGGCGTCGTAGGTCTCGATCTCCTCGTGGGCGAGGGCGACCCGTTCTCGAGAGGTCTTCTCGTCGTCGACGACCACGTACTCGATATCCTGTCCGGGATGTACGGCGAGGTCCTGGTCGCGAGCCCGTTTCAGGGCCGCCAAGTTCTGAGTGTTCTGCGTGTACCCCTCCGGCGGCTTGGAGACGCGATTCCGTTCGACGAGGTACTCGACTGGGACCGGTCCAGCATGGAGACGTGTGACGGCGTCCTGAAGACGATCTCGTACCGCGTCAGGCGACCGAGTCGCGCCGAACTGTTCGAGACAGTCCCGCTGGACCTTATCGATGAACGGCGGGGTCGAACGCTGTCGGGCTTCGATACCTCTGATTTTGAAGTCGCCGGCGCCGGCGACTTTCCCGAAGTACTTCGTCAACGCGCCGGCGTCGCTCTCGCGCTGCGGCACGAACGCCACCCAGTCGTAGTGGGCTTCGTGTTCGAGCCGAATCTCGACGCGTTCCGTGATCTCCGTCGCGAGCAACGTAAGCTGTCTCGTAAGCAGAAGGAGTCGTCAAACTACGAGAAGCAACGTCGTGAGGTAGCGAAAATCAAGCGCAGTATGGCGATTCACCAGAGCCAACTGGAGTCATCGGGAAAACACTTGCACGGTGGTGTAGGGTCGGACGTCCACTAAGAACACTTGCACGGTGGTGTGTGAGGTGGCGGTCCTGGATCGATGACCGCTTCAAAACACTTGCACGGTGGTGTATCCTGGGACAGCTACCGAAGCAGCGACCAAAATAAAACACTTGCAAGGTGGTGTGAGAGGTTACGTAGCTCTGGCCTTTGCCTGGTTCAGAACACTTGCAGACCGGTGTACCTGATCAAGAAGGTTAGTTGTGGCAAGGACAACTGAAGTGCCAGTCCGGCGAACTGCATGGCCCCTACAAGTACATCGTCCGTCGACAGGGAGACAGTCTCAACTGGGACTACAAGGATCCAGTATCCGAATAATATTCTAGATCAGAATTTCTATACTCTTCCTACAGGGGAATCTATTGCTTCGAGTTGGTGTCGCCGGCGTCGAGGTCGGGTTCGTCAAACTCGAGTGCCTCCGCAACAGCTTCTGGAAGTTCCGGTCGCGGTGCCGATTCGTGCCGTTCAATTTTCTCAGTCTTTCGCGTGTTCTCGTAGAGGGCGCGAGCGACCGGGAGGCCACGGAGATACTTGTAGTCGTGGAGGACCTCGACGCCTCGCTCGGTGAACCCGTAGAACTGCGAGGGGAGATTGCGTTTTCCCTCACTTGGTTCGTGCGTGTAGCGTGCGAGGAGCCCGGCGTCGGTCAGCGTCTCAAGCTGGTCTTTGATGGCTGCCTGGCTCTTCCCAGTCATGTACTCGAGTTCGGCGAGCGACATGAGATGGGCGGGATGGCCGAGAAGCTCTTGGATGATGAGGTGGCGCGTATCCTGGGACAGCAGCTTGAAAAGCCGCTGCTGTTCCGCGAACGGTCCCGCATCAGCGGTTCCGCTGTGACTCTCGCTCATACGTGTCTCTACAAGAAGCGTCGCCATAACAGTTAGGGTCAACCAAGTTGGTAATTTACGGATTAACCAAAGTAGTTCAGAAGAGGTAATGTGTTGTGGTTCGAATCAGCAGTCAATGACCGACCCAAGCCCTCCGCCAGACGCTGCGGACATTATGACAGTTGTTCACGAGGCTGTCGGGGGGATCGAGCTTGAACCAGCGGAGAAACGGGAGATCTGGCGGTTCACGCAGCGCGAACTGCCGTATCTCTGGAGTCAGCGGACGTCGTATTTCATCCTCGGGAGCTACCGCGATCCCTACATTCGCCGTCTCCGGGCCGTCCAGAACGAACTCGCAAAGCAGCTCGGTGCCTATCCATTCATCATGGGTGATCTCCTTGAGCTCCCCACTGACCGGCTCAATACGTTCGATATCATGTTTTCGTTGCTGGCGACATACAGCGACTACATCGTCGGTGTCTTCGAGAAGGAGAGTGGTGGTGAGGCTCCTGAACTGGGCGAGATCGATGACCAACCGTATTTCGACAAGTCGTACGTGTTCCCGCGTGATTACGCGTGGGCGACTGACGAGAACCTTGACTCGACACGGCACGTCATTCAGGCCGCCCTCGAAGTCGCGTTCGCAGACGATTTGTCGGTGAATGAGGTCCAATCAAAGGTTGGTGCCCTCGTTGATCGCGCCCAAGATAGCGGTCTTGGCATCAACGAGCAGGAGGTTTGGGACGTGATCGACGACCGGACAGATGAGGGAGCAGAGCCAACAACGTACCGTTGGGTCCATCTCAACAAGTTCCGCAAATTCGAACCCCACGATCGATGCTTCCCGTGGACGACAGAGGACGAACTTCGAACTGTGGTTGACAAACTCCCGTCCCCTACACCACGTCCGGAGTGGGAAGCGAGTGGGGCACGGTGAACTATCCAGCCCTACTCGCTCGATTACACACTCATCAGGGTGGGTCGTCTCGGTAGTTTACTACTCTCTCCGCCACTCACCATCCCTTCGTGTCCTCACTAACTTTTCGTGAACACATCGATAGAGGGGTGTCTGCATAGAGAGTTTGGAAGTAGATTAACTGCAGCCGCTCAGTTTCACCCTCTAAGACGAACCAATTTCGACCGTCCCCCTCCACCATTTCCTAAGCTAACTGAGCCTAACCCTCCACCGTTTCCTAAGCTTTTCAGCTGGTTTCTTGGGGTAGGTATTGGTTGGGGTCAGGGAGCGAGTTAGGAAGGAGATCAATGGAGAGCATTAGGATATCCCTCCACCATTTCCGGAGCTTCACCTGATGATTTTGACGAACTGGTCTTCCAACACTGTACGCGTTAGGTTTTGACATCCTCCACGCGCCTGAAGACGGGGGCATGCGCTTGATTATATGTCACTCCAGCTGCGAGCGCAGAGATAATCGAGACGAAAGCCGATGACTTCAGCGGTGGTCCGATGACGGAACACCCCCTCCACAATTTCCTAAGCTATCCCGCACCCCCTCCATCGCTTCCTAAGCTTTTCTGGCCTTCAATACTATATTTTGTTTCAGACCAGTATTTCTCTCTAATAATCAGAGAGCCCGGACTGAAGACGGTTATTGTCGGTCGCTGTCGACTGGATAATGTTCGCGACGTCTTCGAACCGATTAGTCGAAAGTAGAACCTCAAGAACCGCATCTAGCGGGACATCAAGTTCGTATTCATGGTACCGGCCAGCCGACAGTCCCTCGTTTCGTTCGTAGACGCTGATGAGCCCGAGCATATTCATATCGGACAGGTGGTCTCGAACCCGACGTTCGCTCACACTATCAGCGTCAAGCCGGTCGCAGATTTTCACGTACCGCTCGTACAGACTTCGAGAACGGATGGGGACTTCACCACCAGCCTGATAGTATGCTAGTGCACAGAGGACGGCGTGGCCCTGTGTCGTGAGTTCCTGCATGCCCTCATACAGCTGGTTCTTCTCGAGCTCGTCCTGAGCAGCCCGGACATGATTCTCCGTCACAGACTCAGCTTCATCTGCCTGGGCAAGTTCTCCAGCCTCCCGAAGGAGACGAATCGCCTGGCGTGCAGATCCCGTGTCCTGAGCAGCAAACGCGGCGCAAAGTGGAACGACCTCCTCCTCGAGGATGCCATCGTGGAATGCTTTCTCCGCACGGGGATTCAAAATTGATCGAAGCTGATTCGCATCGTACGGCGGGAAGAGAATCTCTTTCTCGGCGAGTGTGTCCTTGACTTTGGGCGAGAGGTTATCTCGGAACTGGAAGTCGTTGCTGATACCAACAATCACGGGACGAACCTCTTCGACATATCCGTTCGAGCGAGCCCGCGGCAGTCCATACAAGATGTCGTCCGAGTCACCGATATTGTCGATCTCGTCGAGTACAATCACGACGGTTCCGCCGAGAGCGTCAAGTTCCTCGTAGAGAATGTCGAAGACTCGCTGTTGAGAGTAGCCCGTGGTACTGATCCGATCCTTGCTCTGGTTCTGTCGAAGTTCGTTGGCCAGTGCGACGGCGACCTGGTACGAGGAGGAGAGATTCTCACAGCTGACCCAGACGGTGGAGAGATCGACGTCGTCGTACTCCTCCGCATCTGATTCCAGGTGTGATAACATAAACTTCGTCGCAACCGTTTTTCCGGTCCCCGTCTTCCCATACAGGAAGGTGTTCGAGGTCGGCCGGTTGTCGATTATCGGTTGGAGTGCTCGCTGGTATTTTTCGAGCTCCTCATCCCGCTCGCGAATATCCTCGGGTTCATATGAGTCGTCGAGGGGTTCAGCATCCGCGAATACCTGATCGTCCCGCTGAAACATCCCCATGGCGAAGACCCACACAGTCACTCATTATAAAACCACCCCTTCCTTAGCTTCCGAAGCGTCCGAAGCTCGTTGATTTATAAGGAGACGCTAACCGATGGTTCCCAAGCTCAGGTAACTTATAAAACACCCTCACTCCACCGTTTCCTAAGCTATAGTATGTATGTACGGGGCCCCCTCAC
The DNA here is from genome assembly GCF_024464185.1 of Haloarchaeobius salinus. Lineage (NCBI taxonomy): Archaea > Methanobacteriati > Methanobacteriota > Halobacteria > Halobacteriales > Halorubellaceae > Haloarchaeobius > Haloarchaeobius salinus. The sequence continues at coordinate 157,186 of NZ_JANHAU010000007.1, read as the reverse complement.
TAGTCCCCTATTTATGGAGAAAGAATTAATATAGAGGCCACAAAACAATAACCGCAATAGACTAGGATAGAAATTATCATAATTTTATATATCATTCTAACTAGAGTGAACCCGGCAAACCGTTCCGGGTTCTTTCCTAGCACCTTCTCTTTCATACGGATAGCTTAGGAAACGGTGGAGTGAGGGTGTGGTCTTTCGTCCTTCGTTCATAGCTTAGGAAACGGTGGAGGGTTCCCGCCTGGTATAGCCCATTCAGTTCCTCCACGAGAAGACCGAATCAGAACCTCGTGTACGACTTTCCTCGATAACGGGCTATAACACTTAGAAGACAGTACCTCGATCAGTGGCGGGATCGAGCGCTGCCGAGCTTCGATCCCCCTGACCTTGGACTCGTCGTCGCCAGCTACTTTTCCGAAATACTTCGTCAGTACGCCAGCGTCGCTTTCGCGTTGCGGCACGAACGCCACAAAGTCGTACCGGGCTCCATGTTCGAGCGGAATCTCGACACACGCCGAGATCGCCACCATCATGAGCGCCGATGTATTCGCAGCGGGACGTCTCTCTGGACTGTACCTTGAGAACGGGTGCGAGCGGAGTCGTTTCCACCAGCCTACTGGCGGAGATGTTTCACTGATCTACACTCATATTCATGTAGCCGCCTTTAACGACTTCCTCGAAGGGGTTCCCACGAACCAGGGATTCAGCGTCCGACACATCTTCGAGTACTATCTCAGAGACGAACCGCGTCTCTGACGCCCAGTTGGGTGTCCCTGGCTCAGGAACGTGGACGAGCCGAATCACGTACGAGCGATCTTCTCGGAGAAATGCCTTGCAGCGACGGTACTCGTTGGTCGTTAGTCGGAAGTGGAACGGTGGGGTGCGGCCGCCGACCGCCTTCACCTCGACGGGAACGAACTGGCCGATATCGAATTCTCGTCGTGGACCTGACACTGGACCGAACGGGTCGATCACGTCGAACCCGGGCCCCTGTTCAAGCGTGACGTTACAGAGCCTGACCAATGGGTGATCCCGAAGCCGTCCATCTTCAAGGTGATCACGCCAGTCGACGATAGATTCCCGCGTTAACCCACCGCCCGACAAGAGCGGCAGTAGTTCCTGCTCCCAGACTCGGTCGAGGTGCCAGCTGTGATTCCCGTTCTGCTGATCGTCGTGCAGCGTCCGGAACGTCGAGCGGACCGTTCGAATCATTCCGATGGGTTGGTCGTCAAGCCAGGTTGCAGCATCATCCAGCATCGCTACGAGCGTCGCGGCCTCGCCTTGCTGACCGCGACCACGATACTGCGTGCTACCACCACCGCCGTTACTGCCAGTCGTCCGCGTCGAGGCGCTTTGTACCTCGAACCCTGCGTCGAGAAGGCTCTCGGTTGAGAATTGCTGTCCACTCATGGCCGCAGACTGGAGGTCAGCAAGTGCGCCGTCCTGGTGGTCGGCAGCGGAGACAGTCGCTTCATCTTCCGGTAACTCTCCCTCAAGGATATACTGCCGGAGCATTGTCTCCAGATTTGTGGTTTCGCTTGCGATAGCCCCGGAGAGTCCCTCAAGGAAGGGAGTGACGACCTGCGACTGGAGCCGATCTTCGGGGGAATAGTAGAATAACAGCTCCCCGTCTGCATCCTCATTCTGTAATCGGTCGGGGAGTCGGTCCACCCACTCAACGTTTGACTCCGTCGATAAGGCGCGAAGCCGCGAGCGCCACACATCGACGTCGTTGAGATCCGTCGCCTCCGTCCGATCCCAGACGTTCATTACAGCGAGCACACGGACGTAGGCGGACGGAACTGACTGTGGGAAACACGCTGTCGCGTCGAGCGCTCTCGCGTTCTTCGCCAACCAGTCAATCACCTCCGATTCGTGCCCGCTTTCGGACTCCAAGATCACTTCTCGCCATGGCTGTCGATCCTCGCCAAAGAGCCGATTGAGAACGAATGAAAGCTCGTGAGGAAGACTCTCGCGAACGTCGCGAACAAACGTTCCCTGGGGCGACATCCCATCTAGAGTAGTGGCGTCATCACCGCACAAAGCCCGCTTGAATTCTTGAACAGCAGTGTCGTCCTCGCGCTCGATCGATTCAACGACTTCGTCGACTGTCGGAGCGACCACACCGTCGAAGCGCTCAACCAATGCGACAATGGCGTCAAGCCGTTGCCGGAGGTCTCTACGCCGTCTCGTACCTAGAATGCGTGCGACGTCATCGACGGGGAAGGTTCGCCGCTGCCAACGCTTCGTGAGTTCTGCCGGAGAGAGATCCTCGTCAAGTGCCTCTCGGAACGTCGCGATGGTCGTCGGTTGTTCGGCAAGGAGCGAGACAGCGTTCGCGAGCCCGTCGAGGGTGAGCCCGTCGTCGAAGGCTGCTGAATTGAACACGAAGGCTTCTTCACCGTCTCGAGGCGCGTAGAGGCCCGACTTCGGGGCGTCAAGATCGTCCTCGATAACCTCGGGGAACTGTTCAGCCACTCGAAGATCTGCGATTGCGGCGTCTAAATCATCTGCAAATTCGCGGATACGGTCCTCACTCCGCTGTTCGAGTGATGCAACGAGGAGCATCATCCGATCACGGAGCGCCGAACGGAATTCGGCGACTGACTCGTCCGTGAATGTCAACTCGTCCGCTTCGAAGATTGGCTTCGACGCGTCGACCCGCGCAATCTCGAGAGCGTTGGTGAGCCGAGTAAACGGCCCTGACGCAGTTCGGGGAAGGAGCCAATGACCTCCCTGCTCGACGGCACGGCGCTCCCACGGCTTCGGTGACTGATCCTCGTAGTAGCGACCCTTGTCGGCATTCTCTGCCAGCCACTCTAGTGACGCCACTTGCCACTCACCGCTACGCATAATTGGGAGGTGAGACAGGAACGGCAAGTCGACGTCTTCCGCTGCTGGGTCCTCTGCAGGCAGCTGGCGTAGAATCGGTTCCAGGAGCGCCGTATAGGCCGCGTTCCAATCATTATCCCGGTCGTCAGGGATATCGAGAGCGACTGGCTCCTCGTGTGGGCCGTCGACGGCGAGGACTTCGAGGAGTCGGTGCAGGTGCCACGCAGCTTCAGTAGCATCGAACGAATTGACTGGTTTCACTCCCAGCTTTCGGAGCAGCTCTTCAGAGAGATCGAGGTCGTCAGGATCGATGTGCGGGAAGAGTCGCGAGGCCCGGGCTCCACGTGACCCTGTCTTTACGACTGTGTAGGCAAATCGGGAAGCGTCATCTCCCCAGCGGTCTTGGAGTTCTGGATTCGCTGTTACGGTCGAGTCCCAGACTGCCAGCTGGCGAAGCTGCCAGTTCAGGAGCGTCGGGACCGACTTCGACCATCCGTAGCCGTCACGTTGGTGACCATGCGAGCAGGTCCATCCCGTCTCAAGTATGGACTTGGTGAACTGGCCTTCGTATCGGTGAAGAAGTTCGAGGAGATTCTCTTCGCCGAGCTGCTGAACTGCGTCTAGGTCGTCAAACCAGATCCACGTTGCGAGGAAGACGTCTCTGAGGACGCCATCCGTCTTGACGTTACATTTGCTCGAGTGCTCGGCAGTCGCCTGTGGATGTCTTCCCGGCGCCGTGATCCACTGTTGATAGACGTTTTCTGCGTCTGCTAGAGAACGCTGGAGTGCACCAGCACTCTCCGGAACGCCGTCACCTGCCAAAAAGTCGTCTGCAGACCACTCGACGGGATCCCAGGATGCGTCGCCTCGGGTTCGTGGATGCCCGGACCCATACATCCACACCGTCCGGATATTGGGAAGCACTGAGACACCGAACAACGAGAGTGTTTTCGCGATTCGTTCGTGAGCGTCGTCTGTCTCAAGTGCATCGGCAATAGGAACCCACGCCTCTTCAGTCGGCGCTGGCCATGTCGTACTTGCATCCCCATCGAACGTGTCCCAGTCTTCAGTTGCATCCTCTCTGTGGGCTAGCGCCCGGATACGCTGCCAATCGTCGTCGAGTATCGTTTCCCGTATAGTATGAGTGCCTCCCTCTCGCGGGAGGGTGAGACGATTATTTCGGAGGTTCAGGCGTCGACGGAGGTTTTGCCGCTGGTCGCCATCTGACCGTGCAACCGCTGATTTCACGTATTCAGTCGGAACAAACGACCCCTCGTCTGTCTGAAGATCCGTCGACTCGCTCCCGAGTTTGTTGATCTGCTTTGCGAGGAAGTAGAAGTCTAGTGGCTTCACACGCGCCGAGTCATCCATCGCGAATGTGTCCAGGAGTTCGCGGAAGTAGCTCGGCGTGCCATCGTAGACACGGACTCCCCACGGTCGACCAGCGAGGTCAAGAACGCGACGGGCCCGTTCGTTCTGTTCGACCGCCCGATCCAAGAAGTAGACTCGGAAACTCGACTTCTCACGCGGTACTTCAGGCGGTTGGGTGTCTCGTTCCGGAGAGTTGACGTCCCAGATGACTGACCGTGTGCGGCTCGTCCCACGCTCGTTCGGATTTGGTCCCGACCGTGCCTCGATGGGAACAAGCAGGGTACTATCCGCCGGATCACTCTCAGAGCGTGGTTCTTCGGCGTCGTCACCGACTACCCCGCTTTTGCTCGTGCGACGGCAGGGCAGGAGATATACGCCCTCCAGGTGCGAGGAGAGCATGTCGAGAGTTGCTGACAGCTCATCGTCGTTCGAGCCAGAGCGGAGTATCGTCTCGATAGTACCGACAAACAGTGCCCGAGCAGTACTGGAGTCACAGACGAGATGTGACGTATCTTGACCGATCGTTCGTCGGTCGAGGTGGCTGCCAAGGATAGCGCCCCATGAGCGGGCAATCTCGGTTGAGAACTGTTCTACATCGTCAACCCAGAGGAGCGCCTCGATTCTCTCATCCCATGTGGCTGGGACGGAACGACAACCTTCGAGTGTATCCCTCGTCGGGAAGTAACGGTCGACGACAGCGTCAGAAACTGATTCACCAAGCGAGTCCATCACCTCGAACAGTGCGAGGAAGCCACCACGCACTGTGCCGTCCCAGTGAAGAAGCGACTCGCTGGGTACAACGGGTGTCGATAACCCGTCTACGTCGCTAACTGTGGGAACACACGGCCGCTCACGGAGTTCCTCATAGACTGCGGCACGGAACCATGTGAGCAAGCTCGCCTGTGAACTCGGGTTGTCCGGGTAACTCTTCGGTGGGGGCGGGAGGAGGATCCACGGATAGCGGCCGCCAAAGTTGCTCCCTCCTGCTGCCTCGGCAACTCGAGCAACGAGCTCCACTCCTCGTTCGAGGACTGCCTGATTATCATCGAGGCTGTTGAGACTGAGATCCTTCCGATTCGTCTCAACCGTGAAGTGCCCATGGAGACAGAACGGAAGGGAAACGTCCCGTGTATTCTCGATCGGATAGTAGAGATACAGCGGATACTCCTGTGGCCGCTCTCGTTCGGTCCTCGTCTGCGGAACGAGCAACTGCGTGGGTGCGTCGGCATCAGCAAACCCGAATTGGTCAAACTGCTCGTCCGCAAATGATGCGTCCGTTCCCTCGACAGCCACCGTAACTGTCTCATGACGCACTGTCTCGCTATCGAGTGGCCCAGGGGTACGGTCGACGTCCCACCGCTCCCGGCTTGGTTGATCCGTGCCACCCACGCGTTCGAGCAGCAATGTCTCTATTCCACCAAACTGAATGAGTGTCTCGGGTGTCAGCGTTTCACTCGTCGCGTCTTCGCCGTCAGCCTCCTTCGAGAGATACGACCAGAGCCGCTCGGCCCGACCAGCACTGTCTCCGTCGGACGATTCAGGTTGTGGAATGTTGAACTCCTTGAGGATGTCCCGCCACTCCGTATCCTCGTACTCAACGAAGACAGCCGTTCGGAAGGGATCACCGTACCATTCGTCGACATCGCCGGTGATGAGCGCCGATGCCCGGTCTGCAACAGGATCGTCTGCTCCAGAAGCTGTCGTCAGGGGGACCGGAAAATCGAAGAGCGGGAGCTTGCCGATGTCCTCTCGAGCGTCTTGGGTCAGATCCTCGGTTCGCTGATCGGCATTCGAAGTCGTGGTGAGCGATTGAATCGCCTCGTTCGATACAGCACCACGAAGATCGAACGCAGACGTATCGTACCCTAACGATGAGAGCAACGCTGCAGTGACATACGACCGACTAAGTCTGACGCGAAGCGTTTCATTTGTAGCACTCTCGTGGCGCGTCCAGATTTCGAATGCATCCCCAGTAGCGAGAATTGACTTCAGGCCAACACCCTTGTGTCCGATTTCTTGGTCGCTGTTCCCCTTCGAGGATTCGCCGATCATCGTGACGGCGTCCTCGACATCCGGGTCAAACATATCGAAGGGGTGGCCAGTGTTCGCCACGAGAACGCCTTCGTCGTACACTCCAACGTAGACACGCCCACCATCGGTTTCCCCAGGAATTGCGTCACGGGCGTTCTGGAGGAGTTCAAGGATTTCTCGCCCTTCGTGACCACCAGCGATCGCTCGCTCTGCGTTACCACTTTTCACTTTATCTCGGAGGCGTTCAGAAACTGTGGCTGAGGACGACGCCGCAGAAAAGTCATCGAGGAAATGGTCCCAACGATCGCTCCACCGTTCGAAGAGTTCCGCTTCCGTTAGGTGGTCTACGACCGTCGATTGACTTGCCATGCTATCGACAGATGCGGAACTCGTAGATAAGTGCCATGGCAGCGCTGTCGATAACCGTGAAGTCATGGGTTGATCCCCCTCCGATGTCTCATACGGAGTTTTCCGGCGAGTGGAAGCTATATCCAGTACCGCTCCAGACCTCGGCAGGTTGCACCGACAACTATTGAACCTATACGTCTTTGCTCCTCAGACCCGCCCACTCGATGTTCCCATCGAACAGCGACTCAATCAATTCTGGCCGGACGCTACACATCGTACAGATAGGCGTCTTCTCCCTCATACTCGGGTGGTAATTCACCAACAGTCCACCCATTACCCGTCGTTTCGAGATAGTAATAGCGTCGACCGTTGTACTCCCAATAGGTTCCTGGGAGATCGTTTCCGTATACTCCCACTGCCATGTGCTGTGGTGGTTGAATGAGGATACAGTCGTAGTTGAACGTCTCTGCCTGGAGAACAGATGCCATCATGATAGCGGAGTCCTCGCAGTCCCCACCACCCTCAACGAGCGTTTCCGTGACGGATTTCGTGTAGTCGTCGTAGCCCGTACTCACATCGTCGGGGACGTACGGGAGGTCCTGAACGAAGCGAATCACGAACCGGACCTGCTCCTGTTGTGTCGTGTAGCCATTCGCCGCTGCTTCCTCCGCTAGAATTGTGGCGAGATTATCTGCGAGACCGGACTCTTGCGCGATTTGGACATACTCTCCGCGGTCGCGTGACCGAACTGCTTCCGAGGCCTGCACATATGTGGATTTGTATGCGATTAGATTGGCGTTCCAATTCCTCCCGCTGATTCTGCCGTTGAACTCCAGCAGATAACACCCCTCTGCACTCCTACGGGCGAATCCCGTTGCTTCGAAGTCGCCTACGCTCGGGAGGGGCTCTTCCGTTGTGAGACGTCCACCTGAGAGTCGAAGCCGGTTCGTCTCGCAAAGGTACTCAGCATCTTCGAGCTCAAGCGTCTCGATCGTTGCGTCACCAGGAACGAGATACGTTTGCAGGTAGAATGAGGTATCTGGGACACGTTCAAACGTTAGTGGGACGGTCTGCTCCATCGTTTGCTCCGGCACGAAGGCATCGCTAAGCCCGTAGCCGTGAGCACCCTCCTCTGCCATTATCTCATCGGGGTAGGCCCCAGCAACGACGAGCAAGCGACCACCATCAGGATAACTTCGGTCGATTGTCTCCGAGACAAGCCGAACTCTGGCGTCTTGCATCGAGTACGCCGTGAAATGAGAGGTTCGGTCTGAAATCGGAGCAGCGTCAGCTGACACCTCGTTCGTCGGGAGGGTTTCAGTCGGTGTCGTCGTCGGTGTTGTCGTGGGTCTGGTTGTTGTCGGTTCCGTTGTTGCAAAGGTCTCTTCGTCGTCGATAATCACAGAGTTTGTTGTTGGTGCTGGTGTGGTCTCTGTCTCCAGATCGAATTCGGAAACGTTGGAAAGTTCCGCGGTAGTCGTTCTACCGACGACGTCGCCCTCAGATTGTACATCCGGGTCTCGAGGCGCGTAGTCGTGTTTATCTGGAACTCCGTCACCATCGGAATCAGTTGTTGAGTCCTCAGTTTCAGAAAGGATAGAAGAACAACCAGCGATACATGTCGTGATTGGGAGGGTCAGACCTGCAATGTAGTCACGGCGGTCCATGTGAATTATTACCAGATTGATGCTATAACGGTTTTGGCTACAGTGTCAGTATCAGATTCTGTTCTCCAAACGGCGAGTCACTGATCGGACCACAACTCGAATTAATCGATATACTCCTGAGGAGGTGGCAAATTCCGGTGACGTAACATCAGGTATGAGCCTTTTGGCTGAATTACATATGTGTGTAAGGACATTTTCGCAATATGACTTCCTGGCATCTGTATCAAAAAATCGCCAACGAGCTAGGTGTTTCCAGCGAGAGGATGCACCTCCTCAATATTCTCACAGATTGTAGATATCTGGTCACGAATCATCCCCCATTCCTCAATGTTGAATCTCCCGACCGGTTTCGTTCGAACCAGGCGTGGCTTGAGGACAATCCAGCAGAGGGCGTTGAGTTCTGCAAGGACACCTATGGCTCCGACGCTGGAATTGCCGCGATTCTTCGCTGCGTTGGTGCAGAAGTAGTCGACTACACGGATTCAGATCTTGCTATTGGCTTCGCGATTCTCGCCTCGCACATTGACGAATATCTCAAAGAAACTGTGCAAACACCCCAAATCCAATCAGAGGTAGACAAAGTCCGTACTCACTTCGCAGACAACAAACAACAGTTGAAACGGATCGAAGACTCCCATGACGGGGACGAAGAGACTCACTCGTATTGCGACAGCTGTGGAGTCCAACTCTCGACGCCATTTGTCTATCAGTGTGAATCCTGTGAGGCCCGCTTCCCCGGGTGGCCCGCCCTCCTCTACGACGAAGTTGAAGAAGAGAGTAAATCGAAATGGCGCGAACAGTTGGACGTTACGGTACTCAGCCAAAATAGAACAAAACACTTCATCGTATTGCGGGCTGAGAGTTCGCTCCCAGGTTGGATTGAGGAAGGTGGTCAGATCGGTCAGATTAGAGACTCCAGTCTCAAATTCATGGGGAAAGTGGTCAACACCGACGGGAGAGATATCCACGTGGACTATGAAAACACCTCAGCCGCTGCGCTGAAGGAAGGCCAACAGATCACGGTCTGTAGTTCAGAGTCTAGTATTGCTATGACCCAACAGTCTGGGTTCCTCTATGAAGCTCGTCGTGGTTTCTCCGGCTGGCGCAATTCCAGCAGTGAGGATGCAACCGTCGAGAAGCTCGCGACCAACGCGCCCCGTTTGTTCGAGACCTTTGATAAGCGTACTCTCAGCAGACCGGATCAAAGTGAGCCAACAAACTGGATGAGTCTCGATGGGTTCGAACTCGATGAGTCACAAAAGGAGGTGCTATCCGATATACTTGGATTGAATTCCGGAGACCTCTCGCTCGTAGTTGGCCCACCAGGTTCGGGGAAAACCGAGGTAATCGCGAAAGCAGCCTACGAACTCGCCGCTACGGGTGAACGTGTTCTGGTAGCCTCTCACACCAATATTGCGGTCGATAACGTAATCGAAAAACTCGCTACGCAGGATACACATAAAGTAGTTCGAGTGGGTCGCCCCGCAAAACTCTCGAAAGGCACGAAGAGACTCATGCTGTCGAAGGTAATGGAAGACAGCACCGACGAGACTGTCACAGACCTTCTTCAAACTGCGGAAGAACTGAAATCCAATATCAGCAATCTCAACTCCAAAGTCCAGAATCTAAAACAGGACCGGTCAGTTCTGGAAAACGCAGCAGAAACTGGCCCAAGTAGTTTAACTAACGTTACTGATGTCACTGAGACAATTGACGCCAAGCAGGTGGAGCTGACCGATATCCAACGCCGGATTCAAGAACTCCAAGAGGAAGCTGAGGCAACCTCCATCAGCAACGCCGACATCACTGGGTCGACGATCATTCGTGCTCATCTCGGTGGCCTCGCGCAAGTCGATTTTGATACAGTGATTATTGACGAAGCAAGCCAAATCCCGGTACCACTCGGGCTTCTGGGCATGGTTTCTGCGAAAAAGTGGGTCGTTGTCGGTGACCATAATCAGCTCCAACCCGTTCTGAAAACGATAAAAACCAGAGACGGTAGCCCACCGGATGAGGCATCAATCTTCTCGTTCCTCAGAAATCGCTATGACATTGAACGCTGGCTCGAACACCACTACCGGAGCCACGAAGACATCATTGGATTCGCAAAAAAGCACATCTACAACGATCAAATCTCAGTCGCCGAGTCGTGCCCAGATGGTACGACCTTGGATCAGACAACTGGAACAGCGTCGAACGCTGCCGAAGTTGCTGCTGGCCCTCCTGTTGTGTTCGTTGATGTCGACGGTGAGGAAGCCTGGCGGAAGCGCTTCAGTGGATCAGTCAACAAATCAGAGATAGAAGCTGTTACCAAGCTCGTGAGTCACTTTATCGATAGCACGGATGTCTCTGAAGACCAGCTTGGTGTCATCACTCCGTTTCGCGGACAGCGGAGTCTAATTGCTGACGAACTTCCGAAATACGGTGGCGTGGAAGTTTCCACCGTGGATGGTTTCCAAGGTCGAGAACGCGATACAATCATCTTCAGTGCCGTCAATACTGAAAAGAGCGGCCTCCGCTTTTCTGGGAACCCAAATCGGTTTAACGTTGCCTCGACCCGTCCCAAGTCGCGCTTCATCATGGTAGGTAATTTGTCAGCGATTAAGGAAAATGCGCCGGTTGGGAATACACTCAAGAAGTTTCTCAACTATGTGGCAGACAGAGGCGGAGTCTATGACTGGCAATCTGGAACTTGGGTTGACGGAGTTCCCCTCGGAGAGATCAATGGTCCCAGTTCCGGAAACGATCCTTCATCGGAGGTGGGACCTGACTCTGGGAATTCACCGAGTAGCGGGAACGATGTAACTGACTCCGATGGCCCTGACAAGGAAACCGACACTGGAGAAGGAATTTCGAATGCCAACTTTGATGTGGAAAAATATACCCGGATTAAGTCGCTCGTCAACCTGACACCGACGTCAAACTCCGAATTGGCCGACGCATGGGAGATGAAAAACGGGAAAGAAGCATGGGACTATCTGAGCTCGGAGCTTCGTGAGTACTATCAACGGGATTCCAATCACAAGATTCAGCACACAAACAAAGCGACCCAGTATCTGGCAGGAGAGATAGAGTAGCTCTATAAGAATCGTCTGGCGAGTCGGTGGAACTCCCCGCTCCATTTGCTCAGTCGTGAGTTCGGTGCCGTACTAGCAGTTGGCGATCAAAGGGGACCACGTGTGCGAGATGAACCAACTGATGATCACACATCGATAGAGGGGCGTGGCTCTGATGCTATCCACGTGCGCCCGTCCGTTCCCTTGGCTCTATTACTCCGAATTCGATCGGCACAACATTAACCAACAATTCGGACTTGTTGGTTAAGGCTTTTCGCTCTTATGTAGAGTTGCGGAAAGACGGTTCTCAGACGTAGAGTTACAGCATCCTGCCGCGAATTTGGAGGTATGTCCAGTACCATTCCAACCTTCGGCAGGATGCTATGTCAACTAGTGGACTTAGAGGTCTTAGCCCTTCGGACCGAGCCGCTCGACGCCCGTATCGAGCAGCGACTCAAGCAGTTCTGGGCGGACGCTACTTGTCCACACTGGAGCATCAGAGCATTCGCGTCTGGGACGGCCTCGACCGTGTCTGGTGTCGGAACTGTGATTTTCGACCAGTACACACGTATGGAACGCCGTTCCACGAGAAGCACCTCTTCGGTGGTGAGGTGCTTCTCGCGTATGTTCTGTATGCTGATACGCTGTTGAGCATCTCACAGAATGCGGTCTTGTTTGACCGCACGTACAAGACCGTCTATTACGCGATTCGAGACGTGGAAGCCGCGATCTCTCGCGGCTTCCCCTCCATATGGGCACGGATCCAGCAAACGGTGTTCGGTCCGACTGAAGTCGACGAGAGCGGCAAAGTCTGTCGGGCTACAAAGGACAAAATCCTCCACGAAAGAGCCGCTCTCGTGGGGGATCGTCGCGTAGAGGACGTACTCGATGGAAGGGTCGCCACGGCAATCAGCTAACGCTCGTCGCGGCCCGCCGCAACGAGCTCACCGTGATACGGGCGAAGAAAGGCATACGCTTCGAGAGTGATCTTCTCAGCGTGATCCAGGAAGCTGAAGACCTCTCCCAGCCGCTGGGAGAGGTCTGGACCGATGGGTTGCAAGCGTATCGGAGACTCGACTATGATCATCGAGTTGTGATGCACGACGAGCGGTATGTTTCGCCAGACGGCGTCCACATTAACCACGTCGAGAGCCTCTGGTCGGTGATTCATCCGTGGCTGCGGAAGTTCCGCGGTCTGTCCAAGCAGGGCTTGGAACAGGCCGCTCATACCTTCGGATTGGTCCATGTCATTAAACCGCGTGAGCGCACCGGTATTGACACTCGTTGATAGCGTTGCGATCGACTCGTTCCACAGTTCTACATAAGAGCGACACTGTTTCCTGTTCGGGACTGTCGTCAACACTGGTAGCTAGGTCTAGGTGAGAGCTCACCGAATCACGCCATCTCACCCCAGCGCAGAATGGAAAGCTTCGACGAACTGTATTCTCATCGTCGATGAGCTCGTCCACGATATCCTAACCAGAGTCGATGGCAAGATTGTGGTCGCCAACACGTGTCGGAGCCAGAAATCAACCAGTCCGATCTCTATTGAAACTGCCGGGAACAGGACTAATAGTTCGATTGCTTACGGTGGTCGGAGATCGCGCCACCGGACATCGGTCTCTGTCCCGTCGTCTAGCTGAATCCGGTACAGTACAGCATCACGATCATCACCTGTTACGTCGTTGGCGTCGTCCTCGAAAATCGTGATGATCTTGCCGTAGCGTCCATGGAGTTGGTCATGATCTGGATCCGTCTCATCAGGGATATCGATTCGAACACGGTCTCCAACCTCAATGCTGTGTTCTGTCATTTTCTTGTTTAATATTCAAGGAGAGAGTCGATTGCTATCATAACAGCAGCCTCGAACTGATCAACGAACTCATCGAAGTCGTCGACGGCAGCGGCCGTCGGCAGCTCGACGATCTCAAGCGGGAACTGTCCAGCGACCTCTGCGGTCGTCGCATTATCACCGTCACAATCGGGATAAAACAGAATCCCCGGTGCGTCACGACCCAGCATGTACGACGTGAGCTGGTAGTAGTCGCTGTTCGAGGGCGTATCAATCTTCCACTTCGCATCACCGACGATCAGCGGTTGCTCATGGCCTTCATAGATGGTCACATCGGGCTTTAGCGTCACGTTGTGCTTACCGCCAGTCAACAGGGATTGGGTTTTCTCCTGCGGTTTGACCGTCCATCCACGCTGTTCTGAAACCGTGGTGACAGCCCGTTCAATGGCGTTCTCGAAGACCGTATTCATGTTCACCATCAGCGCGAAGGACGTGCTACTTCCTGCGGTCAACTCCGAGACGAACGCGTTCTCGATCACTAACCGTGAGAGTCGAAGGATGTCCTCGTAATGTTCGGAAAGCCGCGTTAACTGAATTCCATCAAGCTCGGCACCTGTGACGGGTGTCAGTTCAACCCGCCGCCGGAGCAATTGTTGGTGTTGTCGAAGGGTCTGGGTGATTGATCGATCCGACACCGTCCCGAGTAACACCGACGTCGCGTAGAGAATGGCCCGGTTGGCAGTTGTGTCATGCGTGAGTTCGTCGTAGGTACACTCGAACTTCGTCGGGGTGGGCGGGTGGCGTTGGAGCTGCTGCTGAATGTTCAACTGGCCACGAAGATGGGGTTCCGTCCCGGCAACGCGTCGATAATCAGTCTGGAGACCACGATTCAACACCTCCCGGAGCTCGGCTTCGAATAGTGCCCCGAACGCGTCGAGAAACGTTGGGCCTCGCTGGAACGGCGTCTCTGACGCAAAAGTTGTCGGGGTCGTGTCCTGTGCGTATTGGAGTAAATACAACAAATTCGTTCCTGCAGCTTTCGGACTAACTTGGATAACTGGCCCATCGAGAAGTGAGACGATGCCGACATACTGGGTCGCTTTGAGGATAGCCTTTCCATCCCGGGTGTACCGCAGATTGATCCGGTCCCCATCTCGGTCTGTCCCCCCGTTGACGTCCTGGGTCAGCATCCGCGCAGCCTGTTCGCTCAGCTCGATTGGGTCGGACTCCTCGTACTCTCCGAGCTCGATATCGGCGGTGACTTCGGCTTCACCGCGTGGAACGGGGATCGACATGAAGGCCTCTAGTCTGCCTCCGTATCCTCGACGTAGTCTCTGACAAACGAACCCAGTGCCGACTCCAGGGCAGCGGCGTCGAATGCTTTGATCTGCTGATGTTCCCAGTCAAACAGCTGCTCGCCATGCCCGGAGAACAGGGCGTCGCGAATCCGCGCGTACTGCCCGAACAGGTACTCCTCGAGCAGGGGGAGAATTTCGAACCGCCACATGTCGACGACGTCTTGTTCGTCCGACACCCCGTAGAAGAATGAATGCCCGATTTGCTTGCCTCGACCGAGATCAGGCTGATCACGAATCCGTTCATTCAGTACCTGAACCGCAATTAGGGACTGGGCAAGCAGTCGATTATCCCCCGTCGTCCGAGCAGCGTCTTCAACAGCGTCCCAACTGTCGAAGCCGTGGTCCTCCCGGGCACGATCGAGATTCGGGGGGAACGAAAGGAACCGGAAGCGACGTCGCAACGCGGCGTCGACGAGTGCAATCGACCGATCGGCGGTGTTCATCGTCCCGATGAGGTAGAGATTCGGTGGAATCGAGAACGAATTCCCGGAGTGGGCCAGCGAAATTGAAACCTCGCTCTCGGCATCAAGTCGTTTGTCTATCTCGAGAGCGGTGATCATTTCGCCGAAGATCTGGGCGAGGTTCCCGCGGTTGATCTCGTCGATGATCATGACGTATCGCGGTGCAGGTTCAGATTCCCCAGCTGCGTAGTAGGCCTGGCGTGCTCGTTCCGCGAACTCCAGGAAGACACCGGGCTGTTCGTCATACCGAACCTGTCCTTCCTCGTTCGTGTCGACGCTCAACCCCTCGATGAAGTCCTCGTAGGTGAACGAGGGATGGAACGTCACCGTCTCGAGCTGCCCCGTCGTGGGCTCGACGTCAGGTTGTTGATTCAGCCACCACCGAGCGAACTGCTCGGCAGTGTACGTCTTGCCGGTCCCGGGTGGCCCGTAGAACACCATTTGTCCGACATCGAGGAGCTGGCGGGCGATGTCCTCCCCACGATCAGGCATCGGTCGAGCTGACAGCGGCTCGGTCTCGTCGTCTGGATCGAACTCCGGTGTCGGCGCTTCGACGTCGTACTCGTCGTTGATGATAACCTTGGCCTTCACCTGGTTCATGTTCGGGGACACGCCGACCCGGGACTGCAGTACCCGGAACAGCACGAAAAACAGCGTCTCTGCTGGCGAAACGTGGTTAGTACGACCAATCCCGAGTCGATCAGCTGCAACTTCGAATTCGTCCACACGGCTCTCATACATCTCTTTGACCAGCGAGATGAATGCAGCTTCCCGTTCGGTCAACTCAGCGTCAGGCTCGACTTTCGAGAGGGCGTTGGTAAGGTCTCGAATGACGACTTCAGTAAAGACATCGAGGAACCAATCCCGGTCTCGTTCATCGAACGGCAGTTTCGTTCTAACGTCGACGACCGCATCCGTTACTGTGTCATACTGACTGACTGCGTCAGGCCTCGGGATTGACCAGAACCGGTCTTCAGCGATTTGCACAAGTGTCGGCTCCTCAGCGATACAAAGATACAGAAAATCCAGTGGCGACTCGGTGAAGTATGCGCCCTGCGCAAGCTCGAAATTCCTGTCGTAAAAGAGCTTCTCCGTCGAGTCATAGATCTGCTGAAGCCGTTCCCGATAGTCCTCGTTCTGGAGCAAGTCCTGATCAATATTAGGCGGGTCTTCGAAGGCCACGTAGTTCCCGAGCGGGCGAAAGTATCCTTCACCACGTTCCTCCTGAGGCCAGGAGTCGTCTGGCGGCCCCTCGAAATCCTCCTGCAGCGTCGACGCGACCGTCGACACCCCGACGAGCTCTCGACTGTCTTTTCGGATGTGTAGAACGAGGTCTCCAACCTCGGGGTCACGGAGTGTCTCGTATATCCTCCGACCATCGGCCCCTTGGCTCCGCGAGAACACTGCTGACCCCAGCGGGAACTCTCCATCAGGCTCTTTGTAGGGCTTATCTTTGACTGATGTGACCTCGATAAACGCAGAGGGGCTCTTCCGCGTCGTTCGAATCATCTCTTCTAGGGAGCCAAACTCGTCTTGAAGGTTTGCGGTAGCATCGCTACCGGGGATGATGGTTCTCGTCAGCGCCTCTTGATCGATTCCGAGGAGGTCATGCAGGCGATAGCTCTCGAGCTCGATTGGGACCGGAATGTCCAGGAACAGAACCGCATCGCTAAACTCGTCATCGGGCTGGATGTTCTGCGGCCCTCGGGTAGCAACAAGCCCCGTGAGAACATCGCCGATTTCGTCGGTATCGGTTTCGACCGCTGTGATTTCTGCTGCCCAGCTGTACCGATTGTGGCCGCGGTAAAAGAGCACGTAGTCACCAGCAGTAAGGTCAGAGGTATCGACGTGATCCGCGAGTGGGAGCGGCCACGAGTGCACGATTCGACTGTCACCCGGAGGGCGATACGAACTGAGTCGAGAGCGCTTGACACCCTGATAGACGAGTTCGTCGAAAACGGCCTGTTCCGTCGGGCTAGTCGCTGAAGCGAGGACGACACCAGGCGTCATTGCATACAGTGGTGGTTCCGGGACACATAAATTCACCTCTGGTGACTAGACGATCATCCCCGATTCCGTCCCGGGCTTTTCTTGGAAACAGGACAACGTATAAATCCTGCCAGCTATATTTACTCCCATCCCGCAGATGCTTCAAAAGTCTCTCCCAACTGCTGAGCGTGACACAATATGAGTGTGGACACGAGTAACCTCCTCCCGGGTGAGGTCATCCGGAACCGGAACCGCCTTTGGCGTGTCGACAGCGTCGACGGCGAAGTTGTCTCCGCAACGGCTCTTGACGGTCCTACCACGACACACCGATTCTACGCCCCTATCGAAAGCATCGAGAAGGGGAGCCTGCCTGCCCCCGATACCGACCGGATGGGGAACCCGCAGTTCCAGGACCTCCTCATTCAGTCCAACCGGCTGTCGATGCTGCACGGAACGGCCCCACTGATGAGCCTCCAGCGCTCGCGCGTGATACCGACTGAGTACCAGCTGACGCCGGTCGTCATGGCCTTGGATATGCCAGAAGTGCGCCTGATGCTGGCTGATGACGTTGGGCTCGGGAAGACGATCGAAGCAGGGCTGATCACAAGCGAGCTGCTGGCACGGAACCGGGCCGACCGGATTCTGATCGTTACACCCGCGAACCTTCGTGACCAGTGGCGAGAGACCTTTGAGCACTTCTTCCACATCGACGCCCAAATTACTGACCGTCGTAGTCGGAGGGCGATGGAGAAAGACGTCCCGCCGGGAACCAGCGTCTGGGATTACTACTCGAAGCATATCGTCTCGATCGATTACGCCAAACAGTCGCATATCCGGAACCAGATCTTGAGTCAGGACTGGGACATGGTCATCATCGACGAAGCTCATCAGGCGGCCCGCCCGCACACGGTGTCTGCGAGCGCTAGTCCCTCGAAACAGCGATGGGAGTTTGCACAGGATATCACGGACGCAGCGACCCACGCCCTGCTGCTGACCGCGACACCGCATAACGGGTACACCGACAGCTACGCGAGCCTGCTGAATATGGTCAACCCGGATATCGTCTCTGGGGACCAGCACGACCCTCAAATCAACCGGGATATCGCAAAGCGTCACGTCGTCCAGCGGCGTCGGGAAGACGTTGAACAGTGGTTCGGTGACGACGACGAAAACCCCTTCCCGGATCGTGATCAGCAAACGGTCGAGGTGAATCCGACTGACTACGAGACGACCGCTTACGATGCCGTTCGAGACTACGGGGATGCGCTAGTCGAAGCCGCCCAGCATTCAGACAACCGCACGCTTGCCCAGTGGACCGTCGTGCACTTCCTCAAGCGAGCCCTTTCGAGCCCCGAGGCACTGCGTCGGTCGCTACGCAACCGCAAGGACAAGCTCACGAATCGCCTTGATGAACTCGAGTCCGACGACGACGTCATTGAGGAGACTGCAGGGATCTCAGAAGAGATGGCTCAGGCAAATGCGTTGGACAACGACCCTGGTGAGGACTACTCCGAAACCGAGCTCGGGCAGCGTGTCGAACGAGTAGTCACCGGTGACCGCCGTGCGATTGAGGTCGAGCTGGAAACACTCGAGGAAACCCTTGAGGCAGCAAACCGCGTTACGAAAACTCGCGACAGCAAACTCCAGCGGCTGCTCGATCAAACCCTTCCGGCCCGATTCAACAGCGGTGGGACGATTGTCTTCACAAAATACGTGGACACGCTGGAGTATCTCGAAGAACACGTCCGTGACGAGTTCGGTGATCGAGTGAGTGTCCATACGCTCTACGGGGAACTGGGCGAGGCCGAACGGAACGAACGGTTTCAGGAGTTCGCCGATTCCGAGCGCGGCGTGCTAATCGCCACCGACGTCATCAGCGAGGGGATGAACCTACAGTACGCCGCGAACCAGGTCATCCACTACGAACTCCCGTGGAATCCGAACCGGTTGGAACAACGGAACGGGCGTGTCGACCGCTACGGTCAGAAGGCGGAGACGGTCTACATCCGGACGATGGTGGTCAACGATCCGATGGACCGGACCGTCCTCACCAAACTGATCGAGAAGGCACAAGAAATTCGGAGCGAGTATGGATTCTCTCCGCCGTATCTGGGTGATGATGAAGGGGTCTTGCAGTTGCTGGATAACGACGAGATGCAGCACCTCATGCCCCAGTACACGCTTCATGATTTTATTGGTGATGGGCAGGAGGCCGTCGAGGAGAGCGCGTTCGATGACGAAGTCCTTGACCGAATCAAAGACGAGTCCTTCTACAATCACACAGAGGTCGACCTTTCCGAGGTCAAGGAACGCCAGGAGAAAACACAGAAGATGTTGGGCGGGCCGAATGCACTCAAGGAGTTCGTCAACAGCGGGCTCGATCTATTTGACTGCAATCGCTCCATGAATGCCGACAGCACCTATGAGATCGAAATCACTACCGACGAACTCCGTGGTCACGATGTCGCAGACCACTACGAACGCGCGACCTTCGACCCTAATCGAGCGGCGGAAGACGATGACGCCGAGATGCTGGACATCGCTCACCCACTCGTCCAGCGCCTAATCGAGGCCGTCAAAGAGGTCGCTCTCACTAGCGACGATCGCTACGGCCGCACCGCGATGCGTGGGACCGACGCCGTCGATTCCCCAACGGCAGTGTATACATTCAAAATCCGTTACTTCGCCCATACAGGGGACGAACCCACCGTCATGGAGGAACTCGTCCAGATGGCACTCCCGCTTTACGGTGACGAAGCGCTCTCAGCTGAGGAATTGGAGGCACTCCAAGACGCTGAGAGTACCGCTGCGAACCGGACTGAAGAAGAGTGGCAGCGAGACCTTGCCCAAGCAATCAACCACGACGCACTCGAGGATTCGATTCGTGTCCAAGCGGACCAGCGCCGTGGCGAGATCGAAGCGGAACGAAGAGAGATGCGTGAATCGCTTCAGGAGGCTGGCTATGGGGAGTCGATGACCGGTATCGATAACCTCTCGGTGGCGAGTCGAGATCTGCTTACAATTGGCCTCCACTACCCTGCACAATGAGCACGGAATCTACTACAGAGGCCCCTCGCCAGCGGGAGACCAGCTTCATCAAAACCAGCGGCGGTCTGCTAACCGAACAGCTGCTCTATAAGCTCAGAGAGGAGAGCTGCTCCGAAGACGCTGTTCAGCCAAAGACGTTTGAACTTCCTGAGGTCGACGCACCGGATTCCAGCGGCCAATTGGAAGGCGAGATCAGCAAGGCTTGGGACGATCTCGTCGAGCGGTGGGACGACATCAGCCGGTCAAACGAGGTGTTCGAGATGGACGTCTCCGCAGTGCGTAACAAGTGGCTCTTACCGCTGTTTGAGGCCCTCGGATTCGCCCCGGCCTATCAGCAATCGAACCTCGAAGCTGATGGGATCGAGGCCAGCCTCTCCCACCGTGGGTGGGCCAGTCCGGAGTCGATCAACTCGGATGCTGAGGTGCCTGCGACGGCGCCGCCGGTCCTGCATATGATTCGGCCTGACCCGGACCAACGACTTGACGATGGTGACCATCGAGGAGCGATTGGGAGCCGAAAGAGCCCACATGACGAACTGCAGACCTACCTCAACGCGAACGCAGCAATAGAGTGGAGCGTCGTCACCGATGGGCTCACTCTCCGTGTCCTGCGGGACTACTATCACACCTACGCTCGTGGCTACGTCGAGTTTGACCTTGAGAGCATCTTCACCAATCGGAGCTATGCTGACTTTCGTGCCCTCTACCGGCTCGTGCACGCCTCTCGGTTCGTACCCAGAGATGATGAGTCGCCGTTAGAGTCACTCTATCAGGTCGCACTCGCGACCGGCGTCAAGGTCGGGCAAGACCTCCAGTCGAACGTCGTCGACGCATTGGAGACACTCGGCAACGGATTCCTCACTCCCGAGATCCGAGCTGCTCTGCAGGAAGGGGGACAGGACGCTGAAGATCAGTACTACCAAGACCTCCTTCGGATCGTCTACCGCCTGCTGTTCCTCATGTTCGCCGAGCAGCGAGGGATGATGGCTGATCGCGGTGACCTCTACACCGAAGACTACAGCATCAACCAGCTCCGCACCCGTGCAGAGGAACACAATGGGCGAGACCCCAACATAGATCTCTGGGAGGGCCTACAGGTCACCTTCGACATGGTTGGTCACGGGGTTGACGATGAGGTACTCCACGTCCCAGGCTATAACGGCGGTCTCTTCGATGATGACCGTCTGGAATACGTCGCTGAGGCCGATTGCCCTAACCATGCGCTCCTGGAAGCGATTTACAACCTCACCCATGTCGAACAAGAGGGCTACCAGCAGCGCATCTCCTACGCCGATTTGGGCGTCGACGAGATCGGCGCCGTCTACGAGAGCCTACTCGAGTTCACGCCCCAATACGCGGAGACAGCTATCGAGTTCGAAGAACGGTCAGTCTCTGCCGGGGAGTTCTACCTCGACGACCGTGGAATGGAGCGCAAAGAGACGGGCAGTTACTATACGAAGCCAGAGCTTGTCGACGAACTCATCGATAGTGCGCTCGAACCGCTCGTCGACGACCGCGTCGACGCCGATGCCTCGCCCGAAGCCCAGGAAGAGGCACTGCTGAGCATCGACGTCTGTGACCCTGCATGTGGGAGTGGTGCCTTCCTGATCGCCGCGAACAACTACCTCGGGAAGCGTCTGGCGGAGATCCGAAGCGAGTCACAGTACCCCGACGAATCGACCGTCCGGGAAGCCCGTCGCTCCGTCGTCCAGCACTGCCTCTACGGTGTCGACCTCAACCCCATGGCTGTGGAGCTGGCCAAAGTCAGTCTCTGGATTAACTCCGCGGTGAAGGACCAACCGCTCAGCTTCCTCGATCACCGGATCAAGCAAGGAAATTCCCTGATCGGCGCCACGCCAGAGCTGATCGAGAAAGGCGTCCCCGCGGACGCATACGAGACGTCCGGAGGCCGAGACTGGCACATCGGGAACGAAGTCCGCAAGCGGGTTCGAAGTCAGAACCGTGAGCTCGACGATTCAGCTCAGGTCCAGGCCGGCCTCGACTGGCAGTACACCGAACAGGCAGACCACGTCGACCTTGCCGAGCAGCTCGAAAACCTCGACGAAGAAGCGATCGACGACGTCCATCGCAAAGCCGAGCTCTACGAGTCCTTCGAGCACGCCGAAAGCCTTGAAACCGAGCGGCTTGCGCATGACGTCTGGACCGCTGCGTACTACTGGCCGCTCGATGGCTCCGCTCAGGAGTGCCCCTCGCCAGAGACCATCGAGCGTGTCCGCCGGGAGGCGCCACATGGGCTCGACGATCCCAACAACGACATCGGGCGTATGTGTGCTCGGGCCCGTGAAATCAGCGAGACACACTCGTTCTTCCACTGGCCTCTTGAGTTCCCACTGGTGTACGAAGAGTCGGGTGGCTTTGACTGTGTGATCGGGAACCCGCCCTGGGAGAAGCTCAATTTCGAGCCACGGAAGTTCTTCGCCGTCAGCCGGCCCGATATCGCGAACGCGTCGACGGCAGCCGAGCGTGACGAAATGATCGAGGCACTCGAAGACGAAGACCCGGAACTCTACGAGGCGTACACCACCGCGGCGGAAGGCTCCGAAGACGCGATGTCGTACATGCGGAACAGTGGCCGATATGAGTTGACTGGCCGGGGACACGTCAACACGTACGCGCTTTTCGCTGAGTGGTCACTGAGTAATATCAATTCGACCGGGTACAACGGGCTGATCGTCCCGACCGGCATCGCAACAGACGCGACGACCCAGGCATACTTCCAGAAAATCGTTGAGGAGAGACGGCTGTCTTCTCTCTATGACTTTGAGAACAGAAAGGGGATTTTCCCGGCCGTTCACCGCAGCTTCAAGTTCTCACTTTTAACACAGACAGGAGCCAATCTCCAACACGAAGAGTTCGAGCTCGCGTTCTACCTTACAGAGATCGACCAGTTGCATGAGGACGATAACCGGTTCAGGCTCTCACGCGAGGAAATCGAACGAATCAATCCGAACACAAAGAACTGCCCCACGTTCGAGAATGCACAAGACGCTGCACTCGTCCTCGAGATCTACGACGGTATCGAGGCGTTCATCATCGAAGGAGAAGACGACGGGAATCCCTGGGAAGCGGCGGTTCACCGGATGTACAACATGGCCGATGATTCAGGCATGTTCCGCAGCTATGCCGACCTTCGTGACGAAGACTGGGACAGGTCCGACCAAGTCCTAACTCGGGGCGACGAAACGCGAATCGGGCTGTACGAGTCGAAGCTAACCCATCAGTACAACCATCGGTTTTCGACGTTTGCAGGACAGACCGACGACGAAATCGACGATGGAGATGCTCAAAAGTTGACCGAGGCTGAGCTCGATGACCCCACCAAGTTAGCTACGCCGCGATATTGGATTCCTAAGGAAGAGTACGACGACAAATCCGGACGGGATTGGCATATCTCGCTTCGGGATATCACCAACGCAACTAACAGGCGAACAGCAATCTTTAGCGTAATTCCGAAGGCCGCTAGCGGCGATTCACTCAACCACGTCACTGGCCCCAACGCAGAAGAGGCACTCCTGCTGATTGCTGCTTTCAACTCCTTTACCCAGGATTTTGCTGCCCGCCAGAAGGTCGGCGGGACCCACCTCAGTCACTTCATCACCCGTCAACTTCCAATCCCAGACCCCGACCGCTTCGAGGAACTCAGGTATGACGGGTCCCCGATCGGCGACCGGATCAAGGAGCTCTCCTTGCAGCTGACCTACCACGCAACCGATCTTGATCAGTTTGCTCGTGAGGCCGGCTACGATGGCGATCCGTTCGCCTACACAACGCCGAACGGCCGCGAACGTGAAGATGTCCGGTTCGAGCTGGAGGCGCTCATGGCGCACGTCTACGGCATCGACGCCGATGACTTCGAGCGGCTGTTCGACTCCTTCGAGCAGATTCGGGATGAAGAACTCGACGAGTACGGCCACTACCGAACCCGCGACGAGATCAAGGAACGCTTCGAGGAGATGGCACCGGACATCACGACAGAGACCGAGGTGTCTCAAGAATGAGCTCATCGCTTAACCCCTTCGATGCTCTGGATACAGTCCAGAACTCATACCGCAACTACGTCGAGACGTTCCAGAACGTCGAAGACGAGACAATCGAATCCTGGATCGACTCGCGCATCCAGGACGGCAAAGTGCTGTGGAAGGAACCCTTCGTCGAACTGAACCAGCGATTCGAGTACGGCCGCCCACTCACGGAGTTTGTCGAAGAGGAACGCCTCCACCAGGGTGTTCTCAATGTCTTCGACGACGACGATGGCGACCCGATTGAGCCTTACAAACACCAGTCCGAAGCGATCGAAGCGATCGAGGAGGGCAACACCATCGTCTCGACCGGCACAGGCTCGGGGAAGAGTTTCGCCTTTGGAATCCCGATTGTCTCCCATTGCCTAGAGTCAAAAGCTCGTGGCGAAGAGGGTGTCAAGGCGGTCATCGTCTATCCGATGAACGCGCTGGCGAACTCCCAGTACGAGGAGTTTGCCGAACGTCTTGACGAATCGGGGCTCCGCCTCGGCCTATACACTGGGGACACGCCTTCGAACCCCGATAGTGAGGCAGAATTCCTACAGCAATTCGGCCGGAAAGAGTCCTACGACTGCGAAGTTATCTCCCGCGAGGAGATGCAGGATGACCCGCCGGACATCCTGATGACGAACTACGTCATGCTCGACTACATCCTCACGCGACACGAGGATAAGAAGCTCTTCCCGCCCGAGCATGCCGGCGCACTTGAGTATCTCGTCCTGGACGAGATTCACACTTACACCGGCCATCAGGGTGCCGACGTCGCCGCACTGATTCGTCGTCTCCGGGAACACACGGATGCCGGTGAGTCGCTGACTTGCATTGGGACGTCTGCAACGGTCCAAAGCGAGGAAGGCCGGGAAGCCGAAGAAGAAATTGCGGAGTTCTCCGGTCGAATTTTCGGCTCCGAAGTCCCGCCGGAGCGGGTCATCGAAGAAACCTACTACCCGATTCACTTCACTGGGGGCGAATCCCTTCCGGACACCGTCGAAGTCGGCGAAGACGATATTCGCCGGTTCGACGGCACGGCGGACGAAGCGACGAAACTCGCAGAACGACTTACTGCCCGCTCCCTTCGCAAAGAGGAAACTGAATCCGCGGCCGCGCTCGGTGAGGTCCTCCTCAACCATCCCACGATTGCGTTCCTCGATGAACAACTGAGCACGGAAAGTCAGCAGATACAGCCATCGGGTGACGTCGACGGTGCGGAGGAAATCACGCTCGTCGAGCGCTATCAGGATGCGTACCGTCCTGACGTGAGCGCTGCCGAAGCTCAGCGGGAACTTCAGGCGGCCTTGTTGGTTGGGACCGTTGCGACGACGGAAGTCCAGGGTGAACAGCAGCCGATTTTCGTCCCGAAACTCCACTCTTTCTTCTCACAGGGCTCCGGACTCGTTGCCTGTCTCACGCCAGAGGCGTTCAATGAAGACGACCCTCACCTCAGTGATGCTGGGGACATCGAATGCCGGCATTGTGCGGACGAGTATGATCGTAGCCGCAGGGCGTTCCCAATCACGTTCTGCCGGGCCTGTGGTCAGGAGTACTACACGGTAACGCGATCCGAAGGGGGCCATCTCACCCAACGAGAAGTCGACGACCTCAGCGTCGACGATGGTGCAACCGCTGGCTACATCATGCGGGGTGACTGGGACCGGGAGGAAGTCTCACTTCCCGCCGACTGGTTCGACGACCAAGGCCGGCTCCGCGATACATGGGAAGACGCTGTCCCGGAACCGGTCACGTACTGCCCAGAGCACAATAAACTGACTGACGGTCACCGTACCAGCGGCCAACTGGCGTGTGGCTGCTTCGCGAGTCAAGGCCTCGAGGCAATGTGGAGCCAGGCGGAGTTCCTCTTCTGTGGCAACTGTGGTGTGAGCCACACCCGACTGGGGCGGGCAATGGAGCTCTCGAAGCTGTTCAAGTTCGGCACGGTCGGACGGTCGACCGCGACGGACGTCCTGATCGGGTCGACGATGCAGGAGCTCCCGGACGATCAACAGAAGACGATCGCATTCAGTGACAACCGGCAGGACACCGCCCTACAGGCGGCTCACATCAATAATCTCTATCAGCGAGTCAAGTTTAGACGGGCGCTGTACAATGCCCTCACTGCCAGTGACAAAGTGAGCCTCTCGGATATCGGCAATCGGACTTTCGACGTGCTCGACGAACAGGACGCACTCCCCGATGCTCTCCAGACGACGATGTTTGGGGTCCCGGATGACGAGAAGGCCCGCTTCAGCGAATACCTACAGTTCCACGTCCTTCTAGAGCTGCAGAAGAGCCAGCAGCGTGGGCAGCAGAGCCTCGAAGACGTTGGGCTGCTTGACGTCGAGTACGAAAACCTCGATCAGCTCGCCGAGCTAGACGAGCAGTGGGAAGGTATCCCAGAACTCGACAATGCAGAGCCAGCGATTCGACATGAGTACTGCAAGGGCTATCTCGACCTGTTCCGCCGGACGGCAGCGATTAATCACGAGATATTCACCAACTTCGGCGATTTCCGGCGGAACACGATCAATCCCCTTGACGATGAGGCGATGTTCCACAAGCAGCAGTACTTCCGCTTCCCCGAGGGATTCAGCGACACCGCTGACACCAGCAACACTCAGCAAATCCATCGCTTCACGAATCGCCGCTCTCGTCACGTCAAGTGGACGACGCGAGCGTTTGACGTTGATGTCGACCGTGCCATCACGATCGTCGAGGCGGTCAGAGACCTCCTGAAAGATCCCGACAAACTCCCGCTCTTGATCGAGGATAACGTCTACCGGGGCCGGCAGGCGTACATGCTCAACCCGAGCTTCGTCCGGCTAGTGGCCCACGACGCAAGCGATGTGTCCGTCTGTCCGAAGTGCAAGACGGTCGTTACCCGGAAGAACCTGAAGATGTGTTTGAACAGCAGCTGTGGCAACGTTACCCCTGAGGACACTGACCTGCAGGATTCCTACTTCCACGACCTGTACACGAAGCCCTTCGACCAAGCGGTCGACATTTTTGCGGCGGAACACAGTGGCCAGATTGAGGGTGACATCCGCAAAGAGCTCGAAACCCGGTTCCGGGAGGGTGATGATCTCAATACGATAGTCTGTACGCCGACCATGGAACTTGGAATCGACATCGGCGACCTCTCAAACGTGTTTATGCGCAACGTTCCGCCGAACCCGAGCAATTACGCCCAGCGGTCGGGGCGAGCCGGTCGGCAGGATCAACCCTCTCTGGTGACGACATTCTGTGGGAGCGGATTCGGGCGTGCATCCCACGACCAGTACTTCTACCAGCGCCCACAGCGAATTATCGCTGGGGAGATTTCGCCACCGACGTTCCTGCTCAACAACCGGGATTTGATCGAGGCCCACATCAATGCACTCGTCCTCGAGGTCATCGACTTCAAGTTCTACGGAAAGATCAAACAAATCCTGAATATCGAATCCGGCGGTGACTACGAGATCATCGAGAGCTATCAAAAGGACCTCAGGGAAGCGGTCCGGGACCACCGTGAGGAGATCATCACGGCCGTTGAGGGTGCCTTCGAACGAGAACGCAGCCGTGAGGACTACCAGGAGTGGTTCACGGGCGAGTTCATCGAGTCCCAGGTCGATGGGTTCGTCGACGCCCTTGACGACGCCTTTGAGGCCTGGCGGATCGAATACACTCGGCTCACCCGCGAACTCCGCCGACTGAATAAGAAATTGGAGGCCCAGAGTGGTGAGTACCTCGAACGCCGGGAACGTGATGCGATTGAACGACGCCTCGAAGACATGCGCAATGGCGGCCGGCGGTTCTACTCGTACCAGTATCTCCGGTCCCAAGGGTTCCTTCCGAACTATGGGTTCCCACGGACGAGCTGCACACTCGGGTTCACGACGATGGAGGACGATATCCAGCGCGACGAAACCCGCGCAATCCGTGAGTTCGCTCCTGGGAATAGTGTCTACTATCGTGGCGAGCGCCACGGCATCAAATACGCCCGCCCGAAGACCCGCGACTCCGAGCCGGTAACTCGGCATAAAATCGTCTGTCCGGCCTGTCAGACGATTCTGATGGGTGATGACGCCCAGGAGGCCGCTGGCTGTCCGACCTGTGGCGAGTCATTCAGCGGCATCCACACCAACCCCAGTACGATGGAGTTGCCGGATATGCGCGCACAGCCCGAAGAGAACATCACCAGCGATGACGAAGAGCGCCGCCGGGAAGGGTACGAAATCTCTCGGTACTACGAACAGCGACAGCCCCATACCTACGAGCTCGACGGCGATGGCGTCTCAGCCCGCGTGACCTATGAGCCAAGCGCGCGTATCGTCACAGTCAACAGTGGCATCAGAGGTCGCGATGATGACGAACTCCAGGGCTTTGCCCTGTGTACGGAGTGCAAGCGCTGGCTCACGAGCCACCACCAAATCGAAGAGCACGTCGACGGGAAGTGCTACGCAAATGCCGATATGGCGGCCATCCGAGAAGGAATCGAGCTGTACACCGATGGGAACCACGACACGGTCACTCTCACGACGCCCCTTCCGGGCGACGTCGACGACGACCAAGCCGAATCGTTCTTCCGGACCCTCAAGGAAGCGCTGTATCAAGGTGTACTCGTTGAGTTCGATCTTGACGAGGAAGAACTCGCGACGTTCATCAAACCCGATCCGAAATCCGAGCGGGCGATGACCATCGTCATCCACGAAACCAGCGAAGGTGGAGCCGGCGCGCTACATGAGCTGACCAACCCAGAGAAGGACCGATTCGCTCGCTCGATTCGGGAATCGCTCGACGTCCTTCACGCGAATGACCCTGATGGGTGTGAGCGTGCCTGCTACGAGTGTTTGATGTCGTTCTACAACCAGCGCGAGCACCCCCTCTTCGACCGAGAACTCGTCATGCCCTGGCTGTATGGTGCGAGCGAAATGACCCTGGTGCCACTTGATGGTGGTGTAGATGACGACCATTTCGAAGCACTTCAGGACGGCTGTGAGTCCGAGCTGGAGCGTGAGGTGTTGGCGGCTATCCGCGATGAAGGATACCCACTTCCGGACAGTGCCCAGGAGACGATCTACGACGGCGATGAACCGGTGGTGCAGGCCGACTTCTACTACAACGATGATTCTCGTCCACAGCCGGTCATAGTTTTCGTCGACGGCCCGGACCACGACAAAGCACATGTCGTCCAGCAAGATGACGAGAAACGACAGCGGTTGCTCCAACTGGGCTATCGTTACTTCAGCATTGAGTCGCCGACGGAGGTGGCAGAGAAGCTCCGGACGATATAGAGACGGTGAAGAATTGAGGACAATTCCGGACAGCTAAGCAAGGGTGGACGATAGTTCGGGTCAAGCTCGGGAGCTGACGATACGCTCCGCTCGCTAGATTCACTAACATATTTATTACCGATGGTTCCAAACAGTGCTGTATCTCGGTGACAAGTTGGAACGAGCGGATTGGTGAGACAAGCTCTATTTTCGGAATAGGCGCGGCTCTCATCGGGTTTGTCTCCTTAACCGGTTGGCTGGCCGCTAAGCACAGCGGCGCGATTATTTCGGCCACGGCTCCTGGAACACTAGCAGACGTTCTGTTCACAAGCCAAGCGAGTGTTGTTGCGATTGTGTTCTCGCTGACGTATGTCGGCGTGCAGTTGACGAGTCCTCAATACTCACCGAGACTCACCTGGCTATTCACGGAAAATAGCCATCTTCAGCTGACACTGATAGTTGTCAGTGTTTCACTTTTTCTCGATGTCGTGGTTCTCGTCGGGTCGGGTTTAATCCCTCCCACGCTACGGCTCGCTACAGTCGCATCAATGATTGTGCTAGCAGCAGTAAGCTTTGCTGCTATCACTGAGTACGCCCTCCGCTCCCTAACACTTGCCACGCCGTCGGGGGTTATCGCTGCCTATCAAACAAAGGTCACCCCGGAAAGATACATCAGTGACATACGGAACACAAGAACATCTCGACGTATCGATGAGAACCCCCTACGTGGATTTTACGAGTTTCTGTGTGCCCAAATCGACGACGGCTCAAATTCGACGCTGTCGAATGGATTCGAAGTTATGACGGTAAAATCTGAGGAGATAACCCGGTCAGTTCTTGATTCCCAGCTCGGAGATTCGTCCAGTACACAAACTGTTGATCGGTCTCAGACAGCGAATCTTCCCCTGATTCGGGGGATTGATACGACCCAGGAAGAAGAGGTACGAGAACAAAACAATGTAGAATGCAGTACCGAACTGGTTCCACTCCCTGATGAAGCGGGCATATCGGGTGAGTCGCTGTTTCGACCTCTCCTGGTCGAATTTATTCCGACACTTGCTCGCAAGGCGGATGAATCGGATGCAGGAGACGCAGCATTGACGTGTCTAAAGCATCTCAGAGAAGCCCACGAACAGGGGTTAGAATACGGCTCGGAAGCGGTAGTCCGACTTAGTCACGAAGGCTTCCGGACAACACTCAGGGATGAGACGGAGACATCGGTTTCTGCAGAACTCGAACTAATGAGTTGGTATTTCGCACTTGTGGAGCTTCGAGAGACCGCAAAAATCGACTCAGAAGATCACTATCGCTTTCTCGCGGCCGAGCTGGAATCCTACCGTAACCTATTGGAAAACGAGGAAAGGACTGAGTTTTACGCCGATTACTCTGTCTTCGAGGGTGCTTTCATGACCGCAATTCGAATCCTGAGAAGCGCGATTGATTCTGGTCCCGGTGACCCTGACGTGGAGATTCGCGATCTCTGGCACTTAGAATTAGATTCGTATGCTGCCCGTACGGCACTAATCATTGCAACCTTCCGGCTACTGTGCTCTCTTACCGAACTAGCGGTCACAGACACCGGAGAACAGGATATGTGTGTGTCCCCTTCCACACTCCATCGAACTTGGTCAAGTGTCGCCCAGGCCGCGAGTCGGCTAGAAGCCGCACCTGCAATCCCGTTCTACAGAGGCTTGATAGAGACCGGGTTCGTGATTTCAGTAAAGACTGACGGTGACCAGTCAGCAGACCCAGTGAGGAAATGGCAAAAGACCATCTCCCAAGTGCACGAAGATGCTCCATCCGCTGTTGAAGAGGCATTCAAGCGAGTGTATCCGCAGACAGGAACCCGGCGACGTCGGACAGCGACTCTTCCCCAACCACTTCTCCGGCTTTCGGAATTTAAGCCCATCCGAGAGCATGAGCACGCGGATCGTATCCTGCCGAAACTCCATCCGACAGCGCAGTCTCAGGACCCACAACGCCCACGATAACCACACCTAACATGACAACCCCAAATTCGGAGGCGATTGAAAGTTACCAAGCTATACTCCAGCACGAGGAGTCACTGTATCGGACCTATGGGGAATCGCTTTCTCCAGAGGAGACGTATCTTTCCGAGAGAGAGGTCACTGACTGTCTCGCAGGAGCAACTTCGGTAGAAGATTTACTTGACGACGACATGCTTCTAGAGTTCGATGCTGGATATCGATCAACCCACTTCGACCTCTTATACAGGCTCTCGCACATTAGGAACCGATACGAAAACGACCCGCTAGTCTTTGAGTCCGAAATCTCTATCGAGACAGAGAAAGTCCCCGACTTCGGAGAGCGGGAACTCTTTGAGGTGCTCAGTGAGGCAGGGGTGAGCTCTGAAAGGGCCGAGCTTATCACCCATGCTGTTGAAGGGAATGATGCTGAAATCGATGGACTGTCAAGCCATCAGGCAACAGCCATCGAAGAAATCCTCGACGGAACGAATAAATGCCTCACGCTCGACGGACCAACTGCTTCCGGGAAGTCACTTACTTTCTCGATTCCATCGTTTAAGCACGCTCTCGACTCACTCGACTATCAGGGGGGGACTCAGACGTCGTCGCTTCTATTATACCCTCGGCAAGCATTAATTCGAGATCAGCTGTCAACGCTACTGCCGAGGCTCGACCGTCTGAATAACCGTCTCGAAGAGATAGGCCACCGGCCGATATCAGTCGGCATCGATCATGGTGATACACCAAATGACCTCAGCTCTGATAAAAAAGAAGAGAGTTTCTTTGGAATTACCTGTCCAAGATGCGACCCAGGGACCGATGATAATGATCTTATCATTGATGCTGTTACAGGGGTTCCACAAGTACGGTGCCCGGCCTGTGATGAGGCGTTCGAATATATACTCCCAACGAAGAGATCGATTGCCGAGGAGCCACCGGCGATTTTGTTGAGTACAGTTTGGACAGTATATCACCGCCTTCGCAGTTCGCGAGGAAGTAACGCCACTCGGTATGACGATCTAGAATATGTCGTACTTGACGAAGCTCATATTTACACAAATTATGTGGGGGGCCATGTTCAATACATTCTCCAACTGCTGAAGGAGGCAGGCACTGAGGGCGAAACTCCCCAATTCGTACTATCGTCAGCAACCCTTTCGAACCCGGTCGAATTCGCGCAAAATCTCACAACGTTAGATCGGGAGACCGTCGCTCACGTCGACTATTCAGAGGTCCTTGAATTGGCCGGCGTCGAAGATGAACGCCAGCTGGTCCATTACTACGTTCTCCCACCGCCGAATAGAAGTGTCGAGACGCTAAATGAAGCGGTGGTCCAGTGTCTGAACCTCTGGTGCGCCAAAGGAAATTATCGGGCACTGAACTTCATCGACAGCATTGCCGAAATCAACCGCCAGTACAGTTACATTGCGAAGTATATCCTATCGCCGAACGGGAACCGTGGTGAAGAGGTCGTTCGACACACACACTCGGAGTACAGTCAGGATGATCCTTTTTCTTGGGAGCCACTCTTATCTGCAGATTGGGATGGTTCGACTCGTGGTGACTTTCAAAGCTATACGATGAATGCGTTTGCGGACAGCATCGGAACCCACACCAGCGAACTTCACGATCTGGAACGGAACCAAATCGAAGATTCGTTCAATGCACCAGATGGAGGGAAACGACTCCTCCTATCAACATCGACGCTTGAGATGGGTGTGGATCTGAATAGCGTCGCAGCCGTCCTTCAGTACAAGCTGCCGCCGGGGAAGAACGAAGGTGTAATCCAGCGAATCGGTCGAGCGGGTCGTAACCCAGACACCTATCGAGTCGGTTTAGGGATTATCGAGTTCTCGTCGTCCCCCTCAAGTATGATGTACATGTTTGACGAGGACCTCCGACAGGAACTAGAGAACGTATCGAACCTCTCTCCGTCACAGATCGGAAATAGTGCTTCAATTCAAGTACAGCATGTCCTTTCGAGAGCGCTCCACCAGATGGCTCGCGAAGGGCATGAAACGTACGCTGATGGGATTGATGGCCTGCAATCAAAGGCCGAGCTCATCGAATTTCTAAAAGAGCTGGTTGGGTACGTAGACACGACTGAGCTTCCGGCCTCGTTTGTTGATCCTGAGAGTACGCGCAGACAAACTTTCGAACGTCAACAGGAAGAATTCATATCGCAACTCCGTACAATCATTTCTGGATATGAGACTACGGAAGACGCATCAGATATCGACCCCGAGCGTATTCTCACGAAATCTCAGCGCTACTACGATGAACTGCGCCAAATTCGCCGAAAACTCGAATCTGTTCGAAGGGATTTAGAAGCACTCCCGAACATTCCGGGTGAATATATGGAGCCGATTGAGGGAACCGCTGAATCTCTTCGAACGATCACACACCTCGTGAATGAGCTGGAAGAAACGGTCCGGCGTGCGTGGTATACACGAGATCCTGGGCAGTTACAGCAATGGGTCGCAGAGAATGAGGAAGAACTCAGGGAAGCTATCGAACAGGTACCCGAACGGTCTGAGATGCATGATTTATTGTTCATGGATTTGATGGTTTGGGTGAGCGGAGAATACGGGTCTACATCGGAATTGGAGGACAAATACGATCTCTACATGGACGAAATCACAGAAAAACTGACGAACTCTGTACAGCGATTCGAACCGGAACGAGAGGACAGCTTCAAATCCGAAATCGAGCTATTACTCGATGAGGTGGAGGAACTGCAGGGACAGAACTTGGAAGTCTTAGCTGCGACGCACGTCCTGACCCGATTCGAACAATTAGTTTCCGAGTATCAGCGTGCCAGAGGAGCACACCTCTTCCCTGTGCTCAACACCATTCTCCAGAATTCCATTCATTTCACGGGAACGTTCGATGCGCCACAGCCTGAGTTTGAGATGGCGAGGGATACAGTATGAGTAAGAAAGGAATCAGCGCACTCTACGGGTATACACCATTCCAGCTGCGTGATACAGAGCCATTCGAGCTCTTGCTCCCACCGATAAACTATCTAAAAACAGAGGACCATCGGCTGTACGGTAGTTCGAACTATCGGAGTCAAGGAACTCGAGATAAGTACGAGGTCCCATTGGACGCATTCGACAAGACTGTCGTACAGCCGATGGTGCTGAATTTTTCGCAGTTTGTAGCCGGTTCGGAGAGTAAGGTCATCTACGAACGAGAGTCACTCGGCTCCAAGAGTGTGTGGCAGTACCCGCCGGTTCATATGGAGTTTAGTCACGACTCACTCTCCCACACTAATCACTGCCGGAAGGCCTTCGTCATCGCCTCAAGCGAGTACAAGTGTCCCGTCCGCCAACAGTGTCCGCATCAAAAGAACCCGCAAGCGGAGG
Source organism: Haloarchaeobius salinus (assembly GCF_024464185.1). Classification (NCBI taxonomy): domain Archaea; kingdom Methanobacteriati; phylum Methanobacteriota; class Halobacteria; order Halobacteriales; family Halorubellaceae; genus Haloarchaeobius; species Haloarchaeobius salinus. The sequence goes on along the minus strand of NZ_JANHAU010000007.1, from coordinate 122,594 downwards.
GTGGTTGTAGTGAATATCGACACGGTGAACGTTATGACCGGCTGTACAAAATATACCCAAACGTCCTCCAACACTATGCGGATTCATCGGGCGGTGAACCTGAGCGTATTGGAGCCGTTCGATACCAGGATCGCCCCCTGTTTTCCATAGGTTTAGCTGACAAAGGAGAGTTCCGCGCTTATATTGATGAAGTCTCGTTCAACTCGCAACCGAGCTATATGTGGAGTGGTAGTGTATTCCTCAGTGAGGGGATAGGGTTCCGCACACGGCAGGTAAACTCACTTGAGCTGGACTTCCAGGAAGAAGTATTGACAGACCTAGTTCTCGATGTAATCGACTCCTCCACTCGCATTGAGGAATGGCTGGGGCTGAAGTATCTTCTTTATCATGAGGACCAAGACCAAGTTGACCGAAAAAATGGGTTCAATGCCTTCGACAAAATGGAGGAGGGTGCAGCTGCTGGCCTAATGGGTGATCCCAATCTCGGCGAACGTGCACGACGCGTTGATTTCGAAGACAACGAGGACGCACTCGATTTCGCCGAGGTTACGCTCTTGCACACGTTGTCCCATCTCTTCCGAGACCGACTTTGCATGCGGTTTGGTGCGGAGAAAGACCATCTTGGGTACTATCTTGAACACCCGGCCTCCGATGTCCAGACCTCAACATCTGATAAGTCAAGAGTCGTCGTGTTCGAAACTGCAGTTGGTGGATTTGGATATCTCTCCGAATTTTCCGGCCAACTCGTTGATAATGGCCTTGAGACCGTCGAGGATTTAATCACGCCCGTTGTGGAGTTTCTCACCGCGCACGAGCAAGATGTCCAAGGGAAGTACAACTCGCTAGAGTCACGAAATTTTGAAGAAGAGCATGCACACGCTGAACTGATGGCTCGAGCCTTCACAGGACTCGACTCAGACCACATCTATCCCCATGCGAAATCGGTCCGTCGTGCTGTGTACGAATACCTCACAGAGGCGGAAGAAAGTGAGGATACATCCGAAACAGTACTTGATGACCTCTCGGGTGACGTCGACGCCGCTGAAGTAGCCGACGACGAATCACGGAACTCGATTAGAGATATCTTGCGCGATGCTCCCCTGTGCTGGGATGGATGCCAACACTGTGTAGAGGAAACTCAGGAGTGCTCTTTCCTCACGTTTGATCGGCCCTTTGTCAGTAGTCGATCGCTGGGACGTGGTGCGCTGAGTGAGATACTCCAGGCCGTCGATACTCCTAACCAAACTTTCTCGAGTGGCTTCGATACTGAAGGACTGTTGTACGATTATCTCTCGTTTGCTCGGGAAGAAGTGCTTATTCAGAGCACCGAACTCACCCCAAGGTTTGTCGAGATGATTGAATCCAGTATTCTGGAATTCGATATTGACGCTACGCTACTCACGGTCGAACCCGACTCGGAGAACGGTGACCACTCTAAGGCGGTTCAAAACTGCGAAAATTTGCAGGAAACGACATCACTCTCGTTGGTGACCAACGACGAGATCACCGAGAACGTCCTTTCCATTGACGGCGTGTGCCTCGTACGAGGCGATCTCAAGCCAAGTACCACAGCGTCCTTCGACGCGACCATTGAAGTCGACTTCCAACTCGATTCCTGCAGTATTTTCGAGGACGAGTTCCGGAACCGGATTTAGAGCTTCTATACTTTTAGCCACCTCAACCGAGAAGCGATAGCACTATAGGCCCTTTGATAATTCTACTGACGCTTCTATAGGAGTTGGCTGTGGTTTGACTACGCCGAGGCCAATCCCTGAGACGATTAATTGATAATATTCATATGCAATTTTGACCGACCGAAACTGACTTTAAAGATGCCTGTATTTTATCTCATCATGACGCTATGCCGGGATTTGAGGGAAGATAGGCCACAACTGAAGTACCCTCTCCATGACTTTCTCTCCGCTGTCGCCGAATCGGCACCTGCCACGACAACGGACGTCGAATCGGCAGTCGGCTGCTCATATAATAATTCTTATAAGAGGCTCAAAGAACTTCAATCAATTAATGCCGTTAGAGCGAATTGGGTTGGATCTTCCCTCTTGTGGGAATTAGACCAATCAGCAATCGACCATGGTTCTACCGTGGAAGCTGACGTTGAGCAAAAGGAACTCGCCTGTTTACTCATCGAGACGATTGATGGTATCGCGTCCAACCTATGCAAGCGGGGGTCGCTTACCGGGGAGATTCCTGCCAGGTACAAACAGTGGTTAGCTGACCGGAATATGGACGACTCCCAACGGTCCAGAGAAATCCTCTCCCGAGCGTGTGTTTTCGATTTTTATCTCAAGAGTGCCCTCTATTCGCTGCACGAGTCTGAACATGAGGGACTCGCTGAACTATCTGTAAACGCGGACTTCCAGGCCCGTTTTGCTGAAGCTGAACGCGCATCTCAGAACAAGGGCTTCGAGCTTAGTGACCCGGCTGATCTGATTACTGAGGTCGTCGAATCGGAAATTCAAACCGTCCTTGCTCTTCGAAGCGCGCTAAATGCCACATCCCATCCTGCAGAGACTCTCAGTATGGTGTACGAACGTCTGTTCGTCCAAGAAGACCGGCGTGACTTGGGACAATTCGCTACTCCGAATTACATCAGTAATATCCTCGCTGAGTGGGCGATTGACGATGCAGGTGATACCGTTCTAGACCCTGGAGTCGGTGCCGGGATGCTCTCGTCGGCAGCTGTAACAGAAAAAATTCAGCAGGGGGCGACCAAACCTCTCCAAGACATCCGGGCAAACGACATCGATGAGCTGTCGATATCGATGGCTGCAGTGTCGCTAAAGCTCGTCGACGGACCCGGTAGTCCGGTGCTCGAAAAAGGGAATTTTCTCGATATTACGGCGCACGATTGGACCGAAAGCGGGCGCATCCAAACGGAGCCCGTCGACGCTGTCGTGGCGAACCCACCGTATTCGAGATCGCAGGCCTTGGAGGTAGACCTCAAGTCCGAAGCAAATCAAACGGTCTCTGGTGAGACAGGAATTGATTTCCACGGGAAATCACCTCTCTACGTGTATTTTCTCGCCCACGCTGCCCAGTTCGTCGCAGAAGGCGGTCGATTAGCCTTCATCATACCGTCTGGGTTTATGGAGACTGCTTTCGGCGTTCCGTTCAAGCGGTATCTCGTAGACCAGTTTCAGATCGATGCGATCGTCCAACTTGACGAAGAAGAGAACACTTTCCGTGGAGTTCGGACTACTACGAGTCTCGTGTTCTTGCAGTACAAGCAAGCGCCGGAAGACCACGAGACAACTTTCATCAACCTTCGACGCTGGCCGGACGTCGACAGTCTCGATGACCTCTGTGAGACCGATTTCGACAACGATTCAGACGCAGACGGTTATCGCGTTGATCTTCTACAACGCTTACTCTCACCCGAAGACAATTGGCAACACTATCTTTCTCCGACAGAGACGGACGAAATCACGGGATTGAAGGATTTCACCGATATTGCGACCATCAAGCGCGGTATCGCGACGGGGAATAACAGCCTCTTCTGTTTAAACAAGAGCGACCGTGCGGAGCACGATATCCCTGACCGGTTCCTCAAACCGATTATCAGGAGCGCCAAGGACATCCCTGGTTATGAAATTACACAGGAGGACTGGGAAGGGTGGAAAGACGGGGGAAAAGATGTCTGGCTCCTCTACGCTTACGAAAACGATGAAAAAATCACCGACAGAGGCCCCCTTGAAGAATATCTCTCATACGCAGAATCAGCGTTCGACACAGATCGAGAACTCTTCAATCGTCGAAACCCGTGGTACTGTGTTGATAAGCGCGAGCCAGCACCAATTCTCGCGAAATACATGAGCCGAACGGGATCACAGTTCATCTATAACGACGCGGAACTTCGAACACTCAACAACTTCCACATCATCGATCCTGATTTTGACTCCGATGAACAGCAGGTCAAGGCCCTCCTAGCCTATCTCAACAGTAATATCGTCCGGAAAGAGATCAGTAAGGTAAGTCGGTCGTACTCTGGTCTCAAGAAAATCGAGCTCGGCGCCCTGAAAAGTGCACCAGTGATTGACCCCCGAGAACTGGAGTCATCAGTAGTTGATCGGCTGGCAACACTTTTCGACAAGCTTGAGAAGCGAGACCGGTTTGACGGCGATGTCGATGACGTCAGAAGAGATATCGATGATATGCTGAGAGATATCCTTGAACTTTCTGTTGAGTCGGACCCTTCCGTTGCTGAGGATTGAATTCAAAACTGGGTAGTGTTCAAATATACTGGCCCCATTTGAATAATCAGGTTTTCGTTTACTACGACATGATTCGTGGCGACACGTCAGTGGGGTGTAGATCAGGTGCTTTCCTCCTTCCTCAGTGTTCTCCTTGACGTACCTATTGTAGACTCGTTGGTGGCCAGTCAGCACGAGTTCCGAAGGTGATAGACGACCGTCGATGTTGAGTATCATCGGGGTCTCCGGGGTCATGTTGCCTGACGCTTCTACAAGGTTCTCCGCACGCTGTGTGAGTAGGAATCGATGTGCAGAATCAGATACTCTGACGACACCTGAACCTCGGATCCAGCGGTCCATATAATCGCCGACCGTTCGATTCGTTCGTTCAACGACTATCTGACGGAACTCCGTATATGTTACAGGTTCGGAGTATAGCCGCTGGTTCATTCCATGCCGCACTTTTTCCAACGAAGACTCATGCTGCTGCAGATGGAAATCGAGGAGCATTTCGACGATAGCGCCCTTTTCGTATTCAACGCTCGAATCGTCCCACGAGTCACGATTCGACAGCGTATCACCAATTTCACTACCAGACCCCATCCGGGATTCGAAATTCGACTCCAATACCTCTCTATCGTGAATCGTCTGTGTCGCGTAATACACAGCGCTCCCTTCCACGAGCCACTCCATCTCGCTTGAGAAATGCATCCCCTGCTGGAGATGGATGTACTCGTGAGCTAACGTGTGACCGTTAGTAACGTCTGAAGGCGAGACGAACATTGTCCCTTGCCCGGTATATGGAACGTACGCACGTGACACACCACTCGAAACCGCGACCGTGATGTCATACTCCGTTGTGAGGTTCACCATCTGACTGATAGGATAAACGAGAGAGGGCGTGGTTCACGATCTCACCATCTCCTAGTTGGCGTTCGGTACCGACGATGGTGACCTGTCTTCCGTCCGGGAGCTCTGTCGTCTCGACGACGAGGTCGTCTCCGACGTATATCGACCCCCGTCCGAGGTGTGTTTCCAGACCATCTTCACCAGAAACAGAGACAGACAGTCCTTCTACGCCGGTATATTCAACTGGAGTCCATTCCCCGTTCGAATAGAGCCCCACATTTGACTCAAAGACTGCAGAATCTCTGGTTGAACCCCCATAACGACCTAACGCGTCGAATTCCACTCGCAAAATTAGGGTGGCTGGTTCGGAAACATCAGTGATGCGCAAGACGCCTGGCTGGCTCGTCCGCTCCAGATTCTCCATCGACTCAATCGGGATCTGGTCATCAGGGGGACTGACGAAATGAGTACCATCACGGGGGGATATCTCGTAGGTGAGGCGATATTCAGAGTCAGAAATTTCTTCGACCTCGATAGAGACGTCTGCAATCGTCGAGTCGGTCGAATTTGTCTCTTCCGCTGCGACAGGCGCGACGAGGAGGAAGCTTCAGATAAGGACTGTCGTAAAAAATATCACGATAGAATGCTGACACTCGTTCATGTTGGGGAATTAACTCATTATCGACTAATAGCTACCGGAAAATCTCGAACTCGTGTGATTTAAAATAACAGGATGGACCGATTCCGTTGGGTTCTACAGTTCCTGATTCGGTATCAACAGATAGAATCACACCATGCATCAAGCGCTCGTTCGCGGAGCACGCTGTCGTTGGAATGGTCAACACTTGTTGCTGCACCTCAGGTGGCGATCTGACGATTCATAACTACAAGGCACTGTAGAAAAGCGCAGAGCCTCGATATACACCTCTCGGCCTTCCTTCGGCGTGAATAGAATAGCTGGGTCGTCGGGGTCCACTGGTAGTCCATTCCTGTGTCACCGGTCTTGATACTACATATGGTATGAATCGGGCGTGTCGAATGCGTCCGTGCTTTCGAACTGTCGCCTGTACTGCTGATGGGCGTTCGTTTGCCCAACCCCGGATGGACGACACGGGAAAGACCGATTTCGATTTCGAGCTGAGTGCTCATGTCCCCGACGAGCCCCACAAGTCCCTCTAGACTCAGAATTACCCATTCTGACGGGCTTGACTGGTGCCACGAGCGTTCTGAGCGCGTAGATCGCGTTGTAGAGGAAATCCTCCGCACGTGCGTTCGGGTCGATGAGTACCGCGTCGTACCGTTCCTGTAACTTCTGTTTCTCCTAGAGGAGATTGTAGAGTAGCTCGAAGCGGGGATACTCGTCTCGGCTCATGTTTTCACCCCTACTAATCTGAAACTTCCTCCTTCAGATTCGAGGTGAAGTCCCCGAGCATGTCGTGACTCGGATTGATATTGACGCTTGGATCATGTCCTGGAACTGTGGTCCGAATCCCGGGGTAATCTTAGTAAATCGGTCGCGACGACTGCTGATTCAGAATTACTCTGGCCCACACAATCATTATGTGGACACAAGAATCCAAAACCATGCACGACACTCCCGTAGAAGACGCACCAAGTTTAGACGGTGCGTTACACCTCCATCCGTTTTTGGGAGATTCATTGGCAGACCTGGCTGCGCCTCCCTTCGTCGACGTGACTGACACATATGAGACGGACGACGTCCTCATCATCAAACGGTTCCCAACGGGTATTGACGAAATAGAGTCGGTACTCACAGACGCGATTGATGGCGTCACAGCACCTGAAATAACTGGACTAGCATCCCACAGCAGACGGGTACTCGAAGAAAGCCCCCAATCATCACGAGTACTCAACCCAGCCGAACAGAGTCTCCTCCTGGAGGCGTTCGAACAGCAGTACGACTGGGAAACCCCGTACCTCCAGCGAGCGAGCCAGCAGGAGTCCTTCGTCGGTGACCTCGGCCGCTTCGTCGCCGAGGCGACGTGGCAGGGAAGCGCGATAGAGACGGACGACGAAGCACTAGCTGAACTCGCCCGGTTCAACCGCTCGTTCCACGAGTGGCTCAGCTCAAACGACCTGCTCGACCCGGGGAACGTCCTTTCAACCGCGATCGAGCAACTCCAGATTGACGAAGTTAGACGGCGAATCCAGCGGGAGTTCGACGCGGTATTGGTCCTCGAGTTCGAGGAGTTCACGGCAATTGACCGTGCGTATCTCGCGTGGCTCACGCGTGACGTACCGCTGGTCTGTGTCGCTGAACGGGGTAGTGCCATTCAGCGGCTCTGGAACGAAGCCGGCCGCATCGAGGATGTCGTCTCCGAACTCTCGATCGTCGATCACAGGGAATCCGACAACAGGAGCCTTCCTGGCTCAGTTGCCTCCTATCTCGCCACTGGAGACCAGCCAGAGCCCACCACCGAGGGGCACGTTGCGGTCCTGCAGAGCCCAACTTTCGAGGCACAGATTCGGCGGATTGCAGACGAGATCGAACTACGACGACGTGAGGACGGTGTCTCCTACGACGACATCGCGGTGGTGTTACAGGACTCGAAGGCACCAATTCCGGAGACACTCCGACTCCTCCAGAACGCTGGGATTCCCGTCACATCGGCGACGGTCGGCGGACTGGAACACGACCCGGCCGCACGGGAGCTCTATGCGCTGGTCTGCTGGTGCAGCGACGAGACAGACTCTGAGAATGCCTGGTCGACTGACCGGGCGCTTGCAACACTCACTGCACGCATCGAAAACCCGGCCGAGCTACAAGACCTTCGCGACGAAACCCTCGACCAAGCACAAGCCGCTGGCCTCGAAGCGGCGCTCTGGCACTGGATCCTCGAAACGGACCTGAAGGCACGCGTCGGTCGGGACGAGACACCACTCGAAGCCAAGACCCAGTTCGAGCACGCTCGTGAGGTGCTCTCACTCGCGAGCTTCATCGACGACTCGGACCTGATCGATGCGTCGTGGGAGTCGCTCCGTCACGGCCTCGAACGGGAGATGGAACGCGCTGCGTCGGACCGCGTTGCGTCCGAACTCGAGGTTCCGACTGATGGCGTTCTCGTCGATACCGTGCGGGTCGTGAAGAACACCACCAAGGACACGGTCTTCATGGTCAACGCCGTCGATCGCGACTATCCTGCAGACCCTCGGTTTACCGCACTGTTCCCGACGCCACATCTCGAGCAACTCGACGCATACCCCTCCTACACGACGCCGACTGAATCGGACGTCAAGAAAACGTTCTCGACAGAGACCGAACTACTGACCCGACCGCTCCGTGCCTACTACGCAGCGCTGAGCCGAAGGTTCCTTGCTGTCGGTGCCCGCGCAGCCGAGAACCGGCTCTACTTCGGCACATATCGCGAGGAGGCTGGTGGCACAGGGAGCAACCTCCAACCATCGCGATTCCTCGCGGCTGCAGAGGAGGCACTCGGCCCGTTCGAGCGAATTCGGCACGACGGCATCCACAGCCACGGGAGCGCCGTCGAGTTCGCGCTCACTCGCTCGGACAGAGCACTCGACGAAATTCGACGTGCCGGAGTCATCGGTGACGCTGTCGAAGTCGACGTAGTCCGCGAAGATTTCGCGACGATTCAGTCGTTGCTTGGGCAGGACCTCCCCGACGAGGTTCGGGAGGCGATCCAGACACGGGTCGACTTCGCCGAGGGGGTGGTCCACCGTGAGTGAAGACATCATTCGTGTCTCGCCGTCGAGGCTGGCGACCTACGCGACCTGCCCACGCCAGTACGAGTACGACAAGGAGTGGTCGGTCGAGTCGCCCGAGGAGTCACGGCGGTATCTCGACCGGGGGCTCGCCTACCACGGTGCCATCGAGGACACGTGTGCATGGGTCGCCGATCAGCCCGAGCCGCCGACGGACGACGAGATCCAAACCTACGCTCACGAAGCGATTGAACGCCGATGGGACGAACAAGCGGACCGTGAGGAGTACGCCTCGGACGCCCAGTTCGCCTACGACCGGCAGGTCGCGATCGCCGGTGTAGACGCGTACTTCGCCGCGGCTGGCCTTGAACACGCTCGCAATTCCGTCGAACAGGAAGGCTGGCTCACCTGCGATCGTGGCGATGTCCATCTGCGTGGGCGCGTGGACAACATCGTCCGGACCGACGAGGCACTCCAGATCATCGACTACAAGGGCTCACTCTCCGGCATCGTCTCCGGCCGGACTCACAACCGTATCGAGACCCACCACGCCGGCGAGGAGTACCACGCTAGCATTCTGAAGAGCGTCTTCCAAGCTGCCACCTACATCGAGGGCGCGAAGGCGACGGAGCACTACGAGCCAGGGATGGATATCGAGTTCACGTTCTATAGCGTCCTCTACAACGTCGACCGGACTCCTGGACACGATGGTATCTCTGTCGAGGTAACTGGGAAATCCCGCGACGTCGGCTGGATCTACGAGGCCCACGAGGACACCATCTGGTCGCTCATCGACGACTGCTACACTGGCATCGTCGACGGCGAGTTCATGCCGGAACCGTGGGAAGAAATCCACGAGAACGCGTGTGGCGACTGCTCGTATCAGGGAATGTGCGGTGACTACATCGGTGCGGAGGTGAGTCTCGATGACTGACAACAGAACCGCCCACGAGCAAGTCCCAGAGCCACGAGACGCCCAACGTGACATCATCGAGAGCGATGCCTACCCGATGCGAGTCCGAGCTGGCGCTGGTACGGGGAAGACGTTCACGATGGTTCGGAAGATCCAGCGACTCATCGAGAACGGAACGGCACCGGACCGTATCCTCGCGCTGACGTTCACGAACAAAGCTGCCGACTCGATGCGCGAGAAACTCGTCGAGACTGTCGGCGAACAGGGATACGACATCGAGGCGTACACCTACCACGCCATCTGCCACGAGCTCCTGCAGGAGTTCGCGTACCACGCGGACCTCGACCCGCGGTACGACATCGCAACGGACGCCGACCGGTTCGCGCTCAGCTACGAGGTCCTCGACGAGATGCCATACCGGTTCACGAACCCGGACGTGTACGAGGGCGTAGACTATGCGAGCGGGGCTTCGGATCGACTCCTGAAGTTCATCCCGGCGATGAAACGTGCCGGGATCACGCCCGACGACGTCGACGCGTACCTGCCGAGCGTCGACCGACTGTTCGAACTCGGCGCGCTGACCGACGAGATCCACGACGCCGCGGACGAGCATCTCAGAGTCGGCTGGCAGAAGATCACCCGGGACCGCCTCGACGAGATGATCGACAACCTCGGCGCGATGGAACTGACACTGGCGGAACTCCGCGCCGACCTGCACGACGATGGGATGGAGGCACACGTGGCTTCCTATCTCGATGTTATGTCCGAGACCTGCGTCTCAATGGGGGTATTCCTCGACGAAAACAGAGCGGAGATCCTCGACGGTGACCTCACGTACAGCTTCAAACTCCCCGCGCACCTGTTCGGCCAGTACAGCGGTGCTCCGAAGGGGATGCCCTCCCTCGACTACTCGCTCCCCGGGAAACTCGACGAGTTCGTCGAGCGCTGCCAGACACTCTCCGACCTCGCCCCCGGGTACAGAGCGTACGAGGCTCGACTTGACGAGGAGAACCTGCTCGACTTCAACGACCTCGTCCTCGCGACGGTCGATCTCCTGCAGGACGACACGGTCGCGGGCTGGCTCGGCGAGCGCTACGATTACGTCTTCTGTGACGAGTACCAGGACACCGACACCGTCCAGTTCGAGCTCGTCCAGCGGCTCGCTGCCGAGGCCGACCTCTTCGTCGTCGGCGATGCCGACCAAGCGATCTACGAGTGGCGGGGCGCGAACGTCGAGAACATCGGTCCGCGACTCGACGAGACCTACCCCAACCTGCACGACGAGACGCTCGAGGAGAACTTCCGCTCCCGACAGCCGATCCTCGACCTCGCGAACAACGCGCTCTCGCACCTGGAGGCTCGCGCAAGTGACAAAGAACTCACCGCGGTTGGAGACGCCGCAGATGCTGACACGGGTGTCGTCACGCTCGAAGCGGACGAAGAGCCCGAGGACGAAGCAGCCCAGCTCACGAACGCGCTCGTTCGCCTCATCAACGGAGACAACGACATCGCCGACACAGAGTACAGTCCCGGTGACATCGCCATCCTCGTCCGCAAGAAACGCCACGCACGGCCTATCGCAGACGAACTCACTTCGGCTGGTATCCCATACGAACTCGGCGGCGATCTCGCGTCTGAAGCACCCGGTGTGGAGACCGTCATTGCTGCACTCAAGGCACTCGCGAACCCACACGACGATGTCGCACTCAACAGGGTCCTCGCCATGCGGTACCGAATCCATCGGAAGGACCTCGAACGATTGAACACACACGAACTGCCACGCACGGGTTCGGACGAGGAGACACCGCTCCAGACCTCGCTTCTCGAACTACCGTTGGACGAACTTACCGAACCCGAGCGGGTCGAAACGGCGCGCGAGCAACTCGGCGACCTGTGGGCGAAGCGCGACACCTACTCGCTCTCTCGCCTCTATCAGGAGCTCAAGTCGACGATGCGTATCGAGTGGTTCCTCTCCGAGCAGGAGCGCCGCGACCTACGGGCACTCGACGAAGTCGTGAGCTCGTTCGAGGAGGGTGCTGTCGAGCCAGAACTGTCCGGCCGGTTCATCGAGTTCCTCGACCAGCACGACATCATTACGGAGGTCTCCGACCGCGAGATGGAGGACCAGCCCGAGGCGCAAGAGGCAGCGGTCTCCATCATGACGATCCACAAGAGCAAGGGGCTCGAGTTCCCGGTCGTCGTCCTCCCGCAACTCCGTGCAGACGAGTGGGAGCCCCAGGCCCGCACGTACGACGTCGTCGAGCACGTCCTCGATGGTGGCTCCCCCCTCGACCACGACTTCGCCGAGCGGGACGAGCACGAGGCCCGCCGATTGCTCCACGTCGGTATCACTCGTGCAGAGGAACTCTCGATCCTCAGCGGCCGGTACGACGACTCTGACGACGACTCCGGCGACGAGACCATTTCACCAGCCACTGTCGGCGATGTCCTCCCAGGTACCGTCCCGTGGTCCATCGATGGCGTCTCGTTCCCCATCTGGGAGACGATTCAGGAGAGCCGGCCGCCGACAGCGATAGACGGAACCGAAACCCTCGCAAGCCCGGTCGACGTGACTGGACGGGTTGCCGCAGTCGAAGGCCAGCAACAGTACAGCCGATCGGCCGGACAGGACCGCGTCTTGGGCCTAGCGAAGCAGGCGCTCGAAGGTGATCTCGACCCTGCGCTTGCTGACGAGCTCCCCCCGGACATCATTGGTGAACCAGCCGATGCGACACTCCACCGGCGACACAGTTACACATCGCTAGACACGTTTGAAACCTGCCAGCGACGGCACTATCTCAGCCACGTCGTCAGAGCGTTCGACGACCCTGTCACCGGTCAGGGGATCGGAGCAGGAAACAGTGGCCCCAGCCAACAAGCGATCGGCATCCTGTTCCACGACACTGCGGAACGAGCGGCCGATCGTGGGTACACGAGCAAAGCAGAGTGGCTGGCGCTTGCTGAGCGTGTCGCGATGATTCGGGGCGAAGGGGATGTACTCCCGGCGGTCGAGGAGTGTATCGAACGGTTCTTCCAGACTGAGGCGAGCGAGTGGGAGATACTGGCTGCAGAGCGCGGCTTCGAGCTGTCGTTCGACGGCGAAAGTATCGTCGGGTTGATTGACGCCCTCTGCCGTCGCCAGAATGGCGATCTGGTCGTCCTCGATTACAAAGCCACGCAGAAAGAGCGGTCACTCGACGACGATCTCCAACTGCCGATCTACCTGCTTGCCTGTGAGCAACTGTTCGAGGAACCAGTCAGGACTGCCGGCTATGCATATGTCGGGGAGCAGGGGCCACGAATCGACCTGCGGGAGTTCACCGACGCGGACCTGGACCGTGTGAGGGAACAGCTGTCCGACCGTCTCTCAGACGCCGCTGAGAGTTCCTTTGGGACGTACACGGCTGGAGACCACTGCAAGTACTGTCCCCACAGGAGTCTCTCCTGTAGTGATGAGGCAGACATCGATATCTCACATTGAGACGGCAGAAAAATGACTGGGAACGGCTGACTGGCTCTGGTTGGTTGTTCCGGTCGGTTCGTGGCTATTCGGTCATTTCATGGGGTCGCTCCGGCTGCTTCTGACAGAGAGTCTCGAGCAGGTTGAGTTCCTGCTGAAGCGTTCTATCGTCTACTGCTTCCATCTCCTCGTGGAGATAGTCGCGGAGCGAACCGAAGCGCTCCACATACCCCGTCGAAACTACCAGCGAGACCGACTCTCGTTCGTGCTCGCCCCGATTATCGGGTAGCAGCCAGTCGTCGACACCCGAGGAACTCTCGGCGCGCTCGTGGACGTCGCGTGTCCATGCCCGCAGTTCCCGGGCGTACCGAGCTAGCGCGATCGCCTTTCTGATGCCGGTATGCGCGTAGGTTCCAGCCACCGTGGGTACTTCGACGCTCACAGATTCGCTGTGTTCAGAGCCGTCACGTTCGGTCCACGAGACGACGAGGTCCAGCTCGGCGGTCGGCTTGGTCTGCTCGACTTCGACGAGGACGACACCGCCGCGAGCATCCCCGTCCTCCTTCGCGGAGGGGAACAGCGTCTCCACGTGCATGAGTTGGTCCGACGGTTCGTCATCGCTCGGTGACCCGTGGACGGCCGTTATCTCGTAGCCATCCCCCATGATCTCCAGTTCGAGGTCGTAGACGAGTGGTGTCACCATGTAGTCGAACTCGTCGTCGAGACGCTGCTCGAACTCCTGCCCCGACTGGACGAAGTAGTGGTTGGCACCCCTAATGCCAGACAGCGTATCAGCGAGCTCCGCATTCGCGTCGATCCCCATCCCGACGAACGTCGTATGTATCCCGGTAGATGCAGCGTCTTCGAACAGCTGTGTGAGAGAGCCCCCGTCGGTAGTACCAGTGTTCGGCATCATGTCGGTCATGAAGACGACGCGTCGCTCGACGTCATCCTCGTACCGGGACTCCTCGTTCTGTTCGTCCTTGACGAGCATGTCGACAGCTGCTTCGAATCCATCCGCGAGATTCGTACTCCCCCCGGCCGCGATGTCGCGGATGTGTCCTCGGATTGCGTCCATGTCTGTCGAGCCGACGTCGCGGAGTGGTTTCGCGACGTGCGCTCGATGGTTGTACAGCACGACGCCGAGTCGGTCGTCGTCGCGAAGTCGTTCCGTCAGCGCACACAGCGACTCCGTTGCCGCTTCGAGTTTGGTCTCGGAGCCACTCTCTGTTTCGCGCTCCCGACCGTGTTCATCGTAGTAGTACGAGTCGAACTGGCTGTTCATCGACCCCGAGACGTCGAGCACCGTGACGATGTCGAGCTGCGGTCGCTGGAAGTCCTCGAGTGCGAGCGTCGAATCCAGACCGACGGAGAGGAACTGGTCGGTCTCTCCCGTGAGTGGATTCTCGCTCGCCGCTGCAGCGTATCGCGGCGCGAAGAGCGCGTCCGATTCGGTCCGTTCCCCCGTTTCGAAGTAGTAGTCGTAGAACAGCCCCTCGGTGCTGATCGACTCCGGCTGTGGCGTGTAGCCGTTCGCGATGTTCTCGCGAAAGTTCTCCACGTCCTTCGCTCCCCCTGTTGCCAGACCGACGGTCTCAGGTGCGGCTCGGCTCGGTGCCGCTGCCGGGCTTTCGTTGGCCACCGAGTCGACTATCTCTCCCTGGTTCTCGTGTAGCTCTCTCGAGTCGAGCGTTCGGCCGCAGTCCGAACACACGTAGTCGGGTGCGGTGACGGCCGACTCGCTCTTCCCACCGACGTTCATCGGCTGCCAGTCGTCCACGACATCCGTTCGTCGTTCCGCACGCGACACGGTGGTCTGTTCGTCGATGATGCCGAAGAGCTGCTCCACCCCCAGTGGCGAGGCCGTGTCGGTAATCGTGGTGTCGACCGCGTCAGCGACAACCCCTCGCCGCAGTGGCCCCCCACACGCCGGACAGTCGGGCGTTCCTCTGCTCACCGGTCCGCTCGGAGCGCTTCCGAGGAGGCCGGTGAGGGTGTACTTCCCCCCCGTTCGAAGTCCCTCGAGGAAGCCCTTGTCGGGCGTGACGAAGATCGCGAATCGGCTGCCGGTGTCATCTTCGACGAGCAGCCGGCAGACACGATTTCCCCCGCTGTCGAGCGCTCGTCGTGAGACGAACTCGACAGTGATGTCGATGCGTTCCCCTTCGTTTAGATCTGAGTATGTCGCGTTCATCGGTTCTGGTGCGCTGTCTTCCCCGTACAGCCAGCGGGTGACCGGATTCGACCGTGGAAACCCATCTCGATGATTACCGACATCGCAGTGTTCCTTTCCCGGCCACCACAAGCAACTATGTGTTCCAAGATGTATTAAAAACATCGGTAAGAATCATATCCTAGTCTATTATATCGATAAAAACGACCTCCTGACGGTGAATATCACTGCCGATACGAACTAAGAACCCGCGGTAGCCAGTACTATAGAAGTCAAATAATCTCTCCACCGGGTCAAATACTCCCGAAAAATCCATTGTGGTGGGCTCTGATACTCAGACAACGATGTCAGTTGACGCGCGAAACTCCCTGGTTCAATCCCTCCACGATCACAACCCGTGGTGGGAACAGGGTACTGCCGCATTCACACTTCCTGCGCGGCAGAAGAGTGACTTCTATCACCTCGCCCGGCCGGACCGCTCTGGGAGTCAGTTCGAAGACCAGCCCTTGCTTGGTCTAGTCGGGCGGCGCGGAGCGGGGAAGACGACGCTCTGCAAACAGTTCATCCATCACCGAATCGAAGCCGGTGCCGAGCCAGAACGGTTTCTCTATCTCCCATTTGACGCGGACCCGTTGTATCAACTCCAATCTGACGAGCAACTCCGACGTGCAGTCCGGTATTACGAGAGCCGCATCCTGGGGCGACTCGATTCACCCGAGCCACATTTCATCTTCCTTGACGATGTCCACCAGATCGAACACCCGGGGAAACCGACGATCGACGGCTGGGGAACCCCAGTCGTCGATATCCTCGACGAGGCAGCAGACCGGTACGTTATCGTCACAGCGAGTGCCGAGGTCCAAGTCGAACGTGAACTCGAGAGTGCCGGCTTCCCGGAGAACCAGTACGACACGCAGCCCATCCTCCCTGAGAAATTCCGTGACTACCTTTTCACCCTCTATCCCGACCTCGAGGAGTCCGAACGCCGTGTAAGTCCGACTTCGATACGCTCCGGAGAAAAGAGCCTCCCAGCAGCCCTCGAGAGTGGCGAGACAGGACCGCTTCTCGATGAACTTCGAGGGAAGTACGAGAAGATCGAGGATGTCGAACCCCGTATCCAGTCGAAGGTTGTGGATTACCTCGCGATGGGTGGCACGATAAGCTACGAGCACGACGGAGTCATCGATTCTGCGTCCAACCTCACAACGACTGATTACACACGCCTACGTGAGGAAGTACGAGATGCGCTCTACCAGGAAGTCCCTGGGTTCGAATCCATCAAGACGATCGCCGACCTCGAACGTCTCTGTGCACTTGCCGCCCATAATCGTGGCTCGGAACCAATACGGTATCAGGAGCTCGTCGAGCTATTCGATGTCGACCGGCGAACTATCGCCGACAGCTATCTTCCCGCGCTCGCAGACCTGTTTCTCTTGACCGGTGTGACTGAGTACGACAACGCCCGGCCGCGGTCAGTCCGGTTGTACCTTCGAGATACTGGCCTCGTGACTGCACTCGCCGATGGGAACGCCGATCGCGTGTTGAGTGATTTCGGCCGAGAAGCTGACCTGGCCCGTGTCGCCGGTTTCGACCACAGTATGCGGTTCGCCTATGGCGTCAATGCCGCACAGGAATCCGAGAGCGACCCATCCGTCCAGTTCTGGCGCGGGAGACAGGGTGAGGTCGATTTCGTCCTCGATATCGATGACACACCAGTGCCTGTTGTCCTCGCGTATCGACCGCCTATCGACGACTCCCTCGACGTGATTACCGAGTTCCTCGACGAATACGATGTTCCGGTGGGATTCCTCTTGACGGGCGATACCGTCTCGACTGAGGAGCCGATCACGCTTCGCGAGAATCGCGTGATCCAGCTCCCCTATTGGTTCTATCTGCTGCTCTGTTGAATTCTGGACTCAGTCTGTCGCATCGAGAATCCGCAGATCCCGCGTCAGTCTGGGTTCTATCTTGGGACTGCGACAGTCCATGTCGAGCTGTTCGTGTTGCCAGTGACGACCATCTTTGCCGTTCCAGACACCGTACACCGTGACCTTCGGGAGCTTGACGACACCGAACAGCACCGCGAGGTAGTACAGCAGTTCACAGGCGTCAGTCCAGGTTCCGGTCACCTTCCGCGGCATGTCGAGCGGGAAGTCGACGTGCTGGGCGGGAACGCCAGCCTCAGTTGCTCTGGTGATGAAGCCGCGGTCGTTGCTCAGAAGCACCGCAGTCTTGCGACTCTCTTCGTTAAAAGCCTCGTAGGCGTCGACGATTCCTTCATCACCGGTGTTGGATTCTATGATATCGACCGTCCGGTTCGTCCGGAGGCGTCGATACTCATACAGTCCCATGAACCCCTCTCGGTTGCTCCCTGCCGGCTGATTGTCGAGGCGTGTGAATTCTTCCCCGAAGGCGGCGGTGAGTTCGTGTGTGTTGTACTGCTTGTAGTGCCAGTCGAGCTCTTCCTTCACACCCGTGGCCAGCGCATAGCCGTTCGTTGGCGCACGACCCTTCTCGTCAGTGTCGCCGGTGTCGCTGTCAACACCGAGAATCTCAGGAAGTCGCCAGGGAATGATGTTCGTGTCCAATCCAAGGACGACCGGTCCGTGCCCAGCCTCGAGGTCGGGGTATCCATGCCGGTCGAAGAACGCGTCTATCTCATCGCGGTTGTCGAGCTCGACAAGAGAACTCGCGACTGCTGCCCGGGTATACGTCTCGGCGTCTGGGAGATCATCGTGCGCCGCTTCCCCGTACTTTGCGGGGATACCCTCTCGGTTCTCTTGGTAGGTGAACGACCCCTGTGTGAATCTGACGGTCACCTGTCCATCTGTCTCAAGTTCGATACGGGCCAACTCTCCGATGTCACTGGCTGGGTGCTCGACCGGAATCGAGTCGACACCCTCATCATACAATGCATTCAGCAGGACGGTCAACCGACGTCGGCTGACCTCCATTACAGCACCTCGGTGAAGTCGATCAGGTCGGTCGCTGTGCGTGGAATCTCGGGATAGAACTGTCCGTAGTATCCCCCAGACTTCCGATGAAAGTAGTAGACGTGGTCCGCACCGAACTGGATACCTGCCTGGAACGCAATTGCGGACATGAACTTCCGCCCTGGCGTGACGTCGATCGCTACCTCATCGTCATCTGCTGATTGCTCCACCTGTGTTCGGTAGAAGTCGACGATGCTCGTAAAATCGGTCTCGTGCGTTAGTTCGTGGACTTCTGTTTCTGCATCGCCTCCATACGCAGCTATCACTTCGGCCATCAGGCCCCGTGTCTCTTCGACATACTCCATGACTGGTGGATTCGACAGGATGTGGATGGTGTCCGGAACAAATCCCCGATCACACGCTGCAGTCATTGGGTTCAGTATTCCAGGAATCGTGGGTGTTCCACAGGTAACCCAGCGGCGTGTCATACTGGTTGGTCGTCGTAGTAGACCTAAGTCCTATTGGCGGCCAGCAAGATGGTTCGACATTCTCCACTTCGTTCTGATCGGGATTATCCCCTCTATCCCTAGAACCCGTGTCCACTCTTTGTCGAGAAGTGTATTTCAAGCAGAACAGTAATTTGGGAAACTACTCATTGGTCACACTATGCCAGCAACCACGGGGGCGTCACACGAAATTGCAGCATTCGCATCGCTGATTGTCGGAACCATTTTTTCGAAATTTGTCTGGGATTTCCTGCCTCCTCTTGGCGAGTTCTCGCTCTTTCTCATCCGAGAAACACAGTCAATCACCGGTGCATCGATTCCCGTGAATGAGCAGTTTGCTGGGAGTATCGTCGTCATGGTTGGCCTCTCGTTCCTCTGGGGAGTCATCTACCACTTTGGTCGGCATTCCTGACCGTGATTCTCTCATAGCTGTCGATGGAACACTGAAATGCTCTAGCTACCCACTGCAAGGGTTTGTTTCCACCTTGCTCCCTATGAGTAGGACTCGCCAACTCCTCTGGGTATAAACCAAATTTCAATATACAAACCTACTACCGTGTTCTGGTGTCCTGTGAACTCTGTACGTTCTCAGTCGAGCGCACCAAATCCCTCATCCCGCATCAGCTCCGCGACCTGTTCTGGGTGTTCAAACGCAGCAAGCAGTGCAAACTCGCGAGCATCCGTTTTTGAGACCTCCCCTGTCCCCAGTTGTGCCGCGAGCTCGTTCCGGAAGTCGGCTTCCTGATCCGCAACGTTCTGTCGAACGTGGATCTCCAGACGCTTGTCTCGCTCGTCCCCGACGTTGTTCCGCCGAATGAAGTATGGGTACTCTGTTCGTGGATTTTCGTCCGAATCGGGCCCTTCAGTGGCTAAATCGCGGGATTCAGCCGGAGAACGAGCTCGTTCTATCGAGGGACTGTCGGCTGTTACGGGTGATTCCTGCTCGGTCTGCTCGGGCTCCTCTTCAGGGAATGACTCTACACTCACGTCTTCTTCGTCCTCTTCTGGCTCCTCGTCGCTCTCATCACCCCCGAAATCGAGGTTTCCTGAACCGGATTTGAAATTGTTCATGCGGTGGTCGCCTCCGTTTCCTTGTCCGCTCGTAGGTCGATTGTCCGGGTCTCGTAGTCATCGATGTCCAGCTCGAGCACCGGGTCGACGTCAGCATCGAACGTTTCGGTCGCAATGAACCACGCGAGTTCGTAGATTTTCCGGAGCGTTTCGATTTCCCTTTCCCGCACTCGACGCTGTCCAGGCTCACTCACCATCTCGCCATCTCGTTGGAACGTCTTCCACCGTTCCTCGACAACCTTGAACGCAGAGCCTCTGGCCTCCCACATGGCGTCCATGAGACTCTCGCGGTTTCCGATTGCGACAGGCGTGTCAAATGCATCCGTGTTCTCGAACTGCCGCTGGTACTGTTGATGCGCGTTCGTCTGGCCAACACCAGAGGGGACAACGCAGGAAAGCCCAATCTCGATTTCGAGCTGACTGCTCATGTTCCCGACGAGCTCCTCGAGCCCTTCGAGACTCAGGTTCCCCTTACCTGCGGGCTTGACTGGGGCCACGAGCGTTCTGAGCGCGTAGATAGCGTTGTAGAGGAGATCTTCCGCACGTGCGTTCGGGTCGATGAGTATCGCGTCGTACTGCTCCTGCAACTTCTCTTTCTCCCAGAGGAGATCGTAGAGTAGCTCGAAGCGTGGATACTCCTCTCGACTCATGTTTTTCATCCCTGTCTCGTACGAGATCTTCTGCTCCAGATTCGAGGTGAAGTCCCCGAGCATGTCGTGGCTCGGAATGATGTCGATGCCTTCGTCGGTCGTCTCGATGAGGTCGTCGAACTCCCCGTCTGGCATGTCGAGGATGTGCTTTACCAGATTATCCGCCTCTGGATCGCTCCGGTTCTCACCAGCGTCGAACAGGCTCGTCAGATTCCCTTCCTGTGGGTCTAAATCCAGAACGAGCGTGTTCAGCCCCATTCGCTCCAGTGCGACGGCGATGTTGGCCGTCATCGTCGTTTTGTAGGTCCCGCCCGATTCTGAATAGACCACGGCCGTTATCATACGTCACCCGTTTTCCCCCCTGTATCATAAATCTGTGTCAGACAATACAGAGCAATATCTGTAATAGATCTCTGTAATGGATCTCTGCCATGGTGCACTATGGTGATCTGGATTGTCCCCGCCCTGTCAATCTGTTACGGTTAGCTATTACTGAAGCCTATTACAGACTTCTGTAACAGATTTAGGGTACGAACGATTGTCCCGCATTCTGTATAGGGCGACTGCCACGAATGGACGTTACAGAGAACTGTTACAGATGTTCAATACGGCCGTCCGAGTGGGTGATTGTTCGGGATTCCGGCCGAGGGAGCCCGATACAGACACACGTTACAGATTTTCGTTACAGAAATACGGGCGAGCTAATTGCTACAGATACCCCTGGGCCCGCAGCTGAGACGACTCTATCACGAAGCCCCGAGAAACTGGAATGGCCTACTCCCACACTGTCTCGTACTCACAGACTGCCTGGTAGTAGCTCTCGTCGTCGACGACCGGCCGCGGAATCTTCCCCCCGTCGAAGTTCCCCAGATGACCGATATGGATAGGGAAGTGACCAGTCGAGGGGTCGTCTTGCTGGCTGGTTGCGACCAGTCGACGATTGACCAGTCGAAGCGAGGCAGTATCATCAGCCTCTTCGGCCTTTTGTTTCCACTGAGTAATGGCTCTCCGAACCGTCTCTTTCTGTTCCGATCTAATGTCTTGTCTTGGCAAATTCACCCAGACATGGGCATTCTCGGTAATGTAGAGCCGGCCCGCAGTCCCTCGATATTTCTGATATTCGGCAACCAGTTCGGGGTGATTGAACGCGGACTCGAATCGATAATCCCGCCACTTCCAAACAAGTTTGCCGTCGTGACCGACGGCCCATCGTTCACCGTTATTGAACGTGAAACCCTGCCACACCTTGATACTCGACTGGGTGGGTGGCGTCGGATCAGTCTCAACCTCCTCGAAATCGATCGGGGTTTGGAGTTTGCCGACGTAGACGGGGACCCATCCACTGTCGACCGGTGCCTGGTCAACGTGTTCGTAGTCTTTTGCGGGGATCTTCGTGAGAACCTCATTATCTGCAGTCACACGGATGCTCCCGCGACCGCCACTTTTCCCAAGAAGTACCAGCGCTCGCCTGAGACCTGACGGTGGTTCTGTGAAGATGTTGAGGTCTCGGTGCTCCCATTTCAACACTGTATCCTCGAAGTCGTCGTCCGAGACCAGACTGTACTTTGACCCTCGGTACGCAGACGGCCAGGGATTTCCAGGTTCGATGGTGATCGATTGGCCATTCTTCACTGGGACTGTCGTGGACTCCTCTTCAAATATCGCTGTCATGAATATTAGATACTCTCCAGGTAGTCTTCGAACGCTCCGTACTCGCCGTCTTCTTCTGGGTCAGCGTACAGCGTCCCGGTCTGGCCTGTGTCAGGGTCGGTGCCCTTCAGTGGGTCATCCCGTCCTAACCGACCTTTGGGCCCTGGCTCCTCTTCGCCCATCTCCACTTCGAATACCGGTTCGATCTCCAGGGGAGCGATTGTGGCGCGGGGAGCTGGGATCGACGGGATATCGACGATCTCTAAGATTGGCCCATCATGATCTTCGCCTTCCTCCAAGACCGTTCCCACGGCATCCATCGGCACGAGCACACGCTGGAGCCAGGCTTCGAGATGGCCGCCATCATAGCACCGGATGTCGTTCGTTTCGGCGTAACCCAATGCTTGATCCGTAAACGACCCGTTAGTCACCACCGCGAGTTCGGAGGGGCTTCGACGGTCTTCGGGAACTGTCTGGCCTTCAAGAAGTGCGTCGACCTGGTGAGAGTCTACAGCTTCCTCGGTTGTGGGGACGATCAGGAGTGCGATGGTTCCACCCTGTCGGTTCCAGACTAGATCGGATTCAACCTGGTCGTGGGGTCCCATCCTGAGTGTGTTCCCGTCAAACGACTCGAGAACCAGTCCTAGTACGCGGGCAGCTTCCCTATTCGAGAAAAACTCGAAATCATCGGCGCTTAGCCGTCGCCCGCGAACCTCACGAGGCTCCGCCTTTGTCGACGGAGGTTGTGAGAGATGCGGTTTGATGGACGCCTCTTCGGTGTTCTCAGAGACATTTTCGATGATCGCTTCGACGCGGGAGTGTTGAACGTTGTCGAGCTCGCGTTCACCCAATACGGAGACGATCTTCTCCAGGTCGACATTGTTCGAGAGCGCTCGACGAACTGTCGATTGCACCTCACCTGGACTGTACCAAGTCGGTGCATCGCCTCGGCGACTCATAGTCGCCCTCCTGTGATCTTCGCGAGCATCCCGATCTTGTGTCGCTCAACAACTGACTCGCTCTCGCGGCTCACGACGATGATTTCGTCGGAGCGGAGCAGGTGTGACTGACGAGCAACGACATAGCGAGAATTCACGCCGAATTCCCCCGAGTCGGTGTTCACTGCCTCCGGGAGTTCGAAGTCGTCCGGCAGCAGTGCTAGTCCGTCAGATCTCAGTTTACGGCAGGTGGAGCACTTGCCATTCTGGAGCACACGCTCCGAAACGTATTGCCGACAAGTCGAACATTCGGCTCGGTGCTCAGCACACACCGCTGCCTTCGTGATTGGAGCCCAAGACGCGTGCTCACGGCAGAGTCGCTCTTGACAAACCACACAGGAGACGAGATGGTCCTCACATCGTGGTTGTACGTCTTTCATTCCCGCTTCGCGTTCGCAGACCTCACAGTTCGACATGTGCTGCGAGCAGTGCTCGACCCCATCGTCGCCACACGCTACACTATGGTCTGAACAGAGTGTCTCGCCGCACGTCCCACATTGAGAGCGATGGTTTGGACAGAATTCGCCGTCACAGACACTACAGCGATCAGTGTGGTCCGGACACACCAGCTCATCGCATCCGCGGCAGAGAGTACTGTCCACGATGCACACCGGCTCACCGCATTCAGCACAGCTGCTGAGATGATCGGCGCAGTACTGATCACCACAGCTCTTGCAGGCCTCGATGTGCTGTGAACAATGGGAGTCGAAACAGTCAGCGCACTCTTCGAGATGGGCCGGGCAGTGGAGGGCGTCACAGGTTGCACAGGGCTCAGCGTGGGCTGGACAAATCACATCGCCGCAGGATGTGCAGACCGAGAGGTGATTGTCGCACAGATCGTCGCCACAGACACTGCAGGAAGTAAGATGCTTCTCGCAGAGAGTTGCATCGTCAACTGAACACCGTCCACTATCGGTCTGGCAGAGTACGTCGCCACATTCGGCACACTCCTCGCTATGCGAATCACAGACCGGTTCACCACAGTGATCGCAGTCAACTAGATTCGCCTCGTCGAAATACCCCTCACACTCGACACACTGTTCCGCGTGGTCGTGACAGTGGAAGCTTCCCGTCAGCCCCGTCACCACGCCGTGAGACATGCAGAAGTGCTCGTCACACACTACACATTCGCCCGCATCAGAGTCACAGACCAACTCGCCGCAGTGCGTACAGCCGATCAGATTCTCAGGGGCGAAATCACCGCCGCATTCGGCACAGCAAGCGGAGTGATCGAGGCAACGGAACTCAGAGGCTATCTCAGTTACTGCGCCGTGGGTTGGACAGTACGAGTCCTCACAGACTGTGCAAGATTCGAGGTGGTCAGAGCAGACAGCCTTCCCTGTGTGGGTACACTCTCCGGAGTCGTAGTCACAGACGGGTTCCTGGCAGTACTGGCATGTTTGGACGAGGTCGAAGCAGAACGCTCGTTCACACTGGATGCAGGTTTCCGAGTGGCTCGGGCACAGTGGTTCCTCGTGGTCTGCACACTGAACAGTGTCCTCAGGGCAGAGTGTATCCTCGCACTCACTGCAACTGGTCCCGTGCTCAGGGCAGAGATCGTCGTTGCAGGCGTCGCAACTCTGTGCGTGGTCTGAACAGGCAACTGCATCACAGGCTGTACAGTGAACGCGGTCGGAGTCACAGACTGTGGTCTCACAGGTGCCACAACTCTCCAAGTGGTCTTCACAGAACGACTCGTCACATAGGTCGCACTCCTCTGCGTGCTCTAGGCAGGTTACTGCTCCGCACGTCGCACACTCAATGCTGTCTTCGGTACAGACGATGTCGTCGCAGAGCCGGCACTGTCCATGGTCCGATTCACAGACTGCCCGGCTACAAACTGCACATTCTGCGAGATGACCCTCGCTGAACTGACCCTCACAAACCTCGCACGTTGCGATGTCTTCTGCGCAATGATAGCCTCCACATCCGTCGCAGGCAAACGCGTCGTCTCTACACCGGGTGTCGCCACATGTCTCGCAGGACACTCGATCGCTCGGACAGAGGGTTCGTTCGCATGCAGTGCAGGCGTCTGCGTGGTCGGAACAGATGGTCTCAGAGCAAACCCCGCAGTGACTGCAGTGTGAGTCACAATGGAGGTCTCCGTCGACTGTACACTGGGCGAGATGGTCGTCGGAGTGGAACTCGTCGCAGGTGTTACATGGCTGGCCACAAGCCAGACAGGTTTCTTGGCCGGTTGCCCCACACGTTTCGATGTGAGCTGAACAGACTATCGAACCACAGTGGGCACATTCTGAGTTGCAGTCGTGACACTCGACTCGGTGGCAGAGTTCGCACTCACACATTGGGGGGTCACAGTTTGGACACCCGGGTGAGGTACATGACTCACACACGTTGAGACAACCAGCACAGACGACAGTCCCGCATGTACAGACTTGGGGGCGAGTTTTCGGACCGAATCCAGTGCTACAAGTCGCACAATCGAACTGATCGACGGTCCCTGTGGCTGGTGCGTACTGCACAGTCGTGCTTGCAGTGTTCTCTCCGTCGTCGAGGGTGAGAGAGAGGGACCCTTTATCGTGTGCCACTAGAGTCAGTCCGACCAGCGTCACGTTCACGGCGACGTCGTGTCTCGCGACCATCTCCTCGATTTCTTCCCGCTCCCGTTCGGCGAATGCCTCTTTTCGTCTCCTGAGGGCGCCGCCGCGGAACTCCTCCCGTGCCTCTTGGCGCCGTTGATCGTATAGATCCTTGATCTCTTCACTCCGCGTCTCAGCGGCTTCGGTCGCCTCCTGGAGCAGTTCTGCGGCGTCGTCTTCGATACGTGCTTCGACCTCTTCGACTGCCGTCTCGTAGCGGTCCTCGACGACCTCGTCCTCGGGATCTATCGAGACCGTTCGGTGAGAATTGGCGAGATTACTCGTGTGGGCCAGTAGGCGCTGGGTGAGATCGGGGAGACGTCCCCCAGTCGCAAGATCCAGCGTAACTGTTTCGAACCGCTCCCGGTGGAATGATGAAACACTCTCCATTTCGACGAGGAAATGGAACGAGACTGCATCTGCAGTCTGTTCTGGTTCGAACTCATCCACTCGAACAGTCAGCTCTGACACGTCGAGTGCGTCCGGGAGCGGAGTTTGCAGATCTGCTGCCGAGAGGTGGATTCTCCCGACTGATACCTCCTGTTTTGTTAGTCCCAAAAGCTCGTTGAACGGGAGTGATCCTGGCTGAATCAAGAGTTCTTCGCGACCCGGCTGCTGGTCTTTCGGATCGAAGACGACTGCCACTTCCCGACTTTCCGAAAGATTTGTTAACGGCTCCGGGAGGGTGACTCGCCAGCAATCAGCTTGGCTTCGATCTATTTTACCGCCGAAGGCTTGGATCGTCGATGCCGTGAACCGTCGTGTCTCGAGGCGATTGAGAGAGCCGACGTCGTCGACGCTCATGCGCTCTCACCGAACTCGAAAGTATCGAATACTCGCCGATTGAAGTCGTCCATCTTCTCTTGGGCCTCGGTATTCTCTTCGAGATCAACGGCCATCTCCTCGAAATTGTTCTCGAGTTCGATCTCGGAATCCGCATGCCGCAACTTCTCGAACACCTCCCGCTCGAAGTCCGAGCCAGACTTCTCCATCCGTGAGAGGATATCTCGGAGGCCGCCAATGGACTGATTGAAGAGGTCGATCTTCCCGAACAGTTTGTCGAGGACGTGTTCCTCTATCGTGTTCTCAAGCGCCATATTGAACACGTGGACCTCACGGTCCTGGCCAATCCGATCGACACGGCCAATCCGCTGTTCTACCTTCATCGGGTTCCATGGAAGGTCGTAGTTGACCAGGACGTTGCAGAATTGCATATTTCGCCCCTCACTGATCGAATCGGTCGCCACCATCACACCGCCCTCATCACGGAATTTTGCAACCATCCGTTCCTTTCCTTTGCTGGAGAGGTCGCCGTTCACGATGTGAACCGGGAGGTCCAAGTCTCTCAAGCCGTCCGCGATAGCGTCTTGTGTCGGCCTGAACTGCGTGAACACGACTGCTCGTGTGGTGCCAATCTGGTCGCGTATCGTCTCGATGATATGACTGAGGCGTTCTTGCTTCGTCGTGCGACTGATATCCCCGATTATCTCCCGAATTTCAGCGAGGTGCTCACGTTCTGATGAAGTGAGGTGTTTCTCGTCATCGCTAACCCAGTTGTCAATCGTCTGTTCAACGGCATACGGGCTGGAGACGACCTCTTTCTGGAGTGTAAACAGAACGAGATGGCGAGCCCCTTGGCTGGAGTAGTTCGAACGGACGTAGTCCGTGACCGCATCGTAGAGTTCGCTTTCAGCACTCGACGGTTCGAAGATGTTCGTGTGGACTTCTCGGTTCGTGAAATCGATCTTCGTCTCTTCGCGCCGGTTCCGAATCATCACCCGGTTGAGTTTTTCTTGGAGTTCGTCGGCTCGTTTAATCTGCGCATCGTCACTGTCGACGACGTACCGCTGGTCGAACTGTTGACGAGTACCCAACATTCCGGGCCGGATGAGGTCGACAATATTGTACAGGTCGGAGATATCGTTCTGGATCGGTGTCGCAGTCGCGAAGAACGCTTCACCGTAGTCGAGTTCGTCGATCAGTTCGTACCGCATTGTGTCTTCGTTGCGCACGTAATGGGCCTCGTCGAGAACGACGACGTCCCAGCGGCGATTGAGAACATCGTCTCGGTTCGTCTTCGATTTCGCAGTGTCGACACTCGCGATGATTTTGTCGTGCGCATCGAAGCCGAGAAAGTCGTCGTCGTAGTTACAGACGAAGTCGAGACCGAACTTCTCCTGGAGTTCGTTCTGCCACTGGGGAGCTAATTGAGCAGGAGTCATAATGAGGAATGTATCTCGAGTATCGCGGAAATCCATCTCCTTTAGGACCATCCCGATCTCGATTGTCTTCCCGAGTCCAACCTCGTCCGCGAAGAGTGCTCCCCCACTCATCTGGAAGAGCGCACGGTGTGCCGCCTGAAGCTGGTGGTCAAGCAGCTTGATTCGGTCCTTTATTTCTTCGACGGAGAGCAGTTCCTGCTGACCCTGCGCAATCTCGAATTCACGGGCCTGAACATTCAACAGATGTCCGGTGGCAGTCTCGGAGTCATCCGAAAGTGCGCGGGTTGCGGCCGAGGAATCGTCAATAGAATACGAGATCTGAGGTGAAACATCGGGCAATTCCGCATCGTCTGACATCTAGATCGTTAGAAAATCGGTGGGTGAATAAATCTTATCGCCGATATCAAGACTCAGCTTCAAACCGACTTCGGCTTTCGGTTTCGAATATTTAACTTTTGATAGAATGAGTGGGTGTGGTGTCGTCAGAAATATATTTGCGGACCTACTCCACCGAGCAAGTGACTCTCGCTCTCGTCACACCAAAGCGATGACTCAAACATACGAGCCCGGAGACGAATGGTCGAATCACTATCGGGGGTATCGCCTTCGGACCAACCCCGATGGAGATGTGTGGTGGCAGGCCTACCAAGGGACGGACCGCCTCTACGTTGACCCAACTCCCGAAGCGTTAGTGGAGTCCCTCCTCGAACTCAAGCGGCTCGGTGGTCGGGTTCGGATCACCGAGGACAACGATGTCCTCACTCGCATGGAAGACGGCGATGACTATGAGACGTACTGGGTCGGGGAAATCTCGCTTTCAGGCGAGTTGGTTCCCCCGGAAGATCCTCAGTACAGCATCCCTCTCCAGCCCGATGGTGTTGAACCGGGCGATCTCTGGCCGAGTGTATATGACGGGGCGAAGTATTCGTTCGGTCCAGGCGTTGACCGCATCTGGTGGGCTAATCCGCAGACACACAAGGACCACCCAGTTCAGGATAGTTTAGAACCAGAACTCGTGAACAGCCTTGCTCGATACAAACCACGGGGTGGCTCGTTACGAGTGACACCGTGGAACGATGTCCTGACGCTCGTCGATCTCGACCGGCTCCCTCAGGACACACGCGACGAGTTCGACGCTCTCCCCCGTGTCGTCAAGAATCTCATTGCGCTACGACGAGAGCGTGGCGGGGTCCGGAAACTCCCAATCTACGTGGGTCAAATCCAGAAGACACCACTCTCGGTCGCCGAGCCGCGGTCGTTGACCGACCCATTCGACGAGCAGGGTGGAGTCGATAGCTGGCTTGATTCGCTGGGTGAGTCATCCGCGACCAACCCCAAAGATCATACTGTGGATGACCCGACGGGCAACGCTACTCACGACGATGGACCGGACATCCCCGACGACGATCCGACCGACTGGTAGTTATGGGTCGGCGATTTCCCACTCCGCTGTTTGGCATGGAGGACATCCGGCATCGGAGTGAATGCTTCGTGGAAATTGCGTGTGAGTCTTCGGAACCGATCCCGAAAGCTGACCTCGTAGAGATCGCGCGGGAACGGCTTACGAAGCCCAACGGGGACGCGTACTCCGAGCAGTACATGTCCCGGGTTGTCTCCACGTACGCCCATGTCGGAGTGCTCAATCAGACTGCAGATGGGATCACGGTCTACGAGTTCGGTCACGAGTGGAGACAAGGCGAGATAGATTTTCAGACGTTGCTCTGGTACGGGGTGAAGCAGTCCTGGGCGCTGGAAGGATCGTATCCAGAGGGAATTGAGGGACTGTACAACATCCATCGGGTGGTAAAACGAGTTGAGGAGCCCATCTCTCGCGAAGAGATCCGCGTCCGGCTCGCTGATCGCTACGGTTACGAGTTCAACGACGGCGGTATCCGGGGGTATCTACCATTGCTGGAGCAAATGGGCGCTCTCGATAAGCGGGAGAGTGGGTTCCTCGCCGGGAATCCAAACAAGTTCAGCGACCGGTTCCGGCAGGCAGATATTCTCTGGCAGTACGAGCAGTGGCTCAAGCGGGAAGGGGCGACTTCGTTCCCTCCGTCAGACCGGGTCAAACGGGACCTCGCGAAATACTATATGTATCGGGAGTCGGGTGGTGTGGGTCAACACCGCCGGTTGTTGGACACCGCACGGAAGGAATACCTCGATGAGTCCGTAACCGAGGATTCTTCGGAACCAAAATTACGGCGATCAGAGCTCTACGTTGAGCAGGAGCGGCGACGAAAACGCCTCCGAGACGACATCTGCAGTCGGTTCGAGAGATTCGAGCCGCGGGATCTCGCTGGGCTCTCAACGGCTGTCCTGGAACGGATTGCTAACGCGGATTCTCCAGAAGAAGCAAGTCGTGTAAAGTCCGGCGCAGGAAGTGGCTTCTCGCGGACTGATCTGGAAAGACTGGCAGCAACCGACCGGCCGGTTTATACCTTCCCGGAGGAGTTCGAGTTGTACGACTGGCAGCGAGAAGCTGTCAACGAGTGGTTCGCCGATACTGAAACCCGACCAGAGCACGGAATCGCTCAGGTCGTGACGGGCGCCGGGAAGACAGTGATGGCGCTAGCTGTGATCCGACAGTGGCTCGAGAACAACAGCGAGGGTGTCGTTACAGTTGTGGTGCCGACGAAGGTGTTGATGCACCAGTGGTTGGAAGAGTTAGTCGACACCCTGGGAGTCCCACCGAGTGATGTTGGCTGGCTCGGTGACGGCCACAAGGATTCGTTCGGGGACGGTCCACGGATTCTGATTTCGATCGTCAATTCCGCCGTGAAGAACGATGCTTTGAGCGCGCGGCTGAGCGATATCGATACGACTGAGCACTTATTGATCGCAGACGAGTGTCACCGGTACACTGGTGACCACTTCTCGAAAATCTTCGATTGTGAACGGACTGCTGCCCTCGGCCTGTCCGCGACACCGCTGTCAGACCCGACAGGGGAGGAACTCAGCCCGGAGGACGAAATGCTGCTCTCGAACCTCGGCGAGATCTACTACGAGCTCTCGTACGATGAAGGGTTAGAACGTGGATTGATCCCCCGGTTCCGGATCAACTACGTTGGGTTCGAACTGACCGACGCTGAGCAGATGGCCTACGACCGTTTGACCGACGCTGTAGTTGATGCGATCACCGATATCGAACGACAGTATCAGAATCGCCTGTACGAGCTGGACGGGAGTTTTGCCAGGAAGCTACAGGTGATTAAAAACGAAGCCGAGAGCCCGACTCCAGCCATCACCGACTATTTCGAGTACACGACTGAACGACGAGAACTGGTAGCCGACGCCGTTGCACGACAGGCTGTAACACTTGACCTCCTGAATCGAAATCTCGAAAGCGATCAGAAGACGATCGTCTTCCAAGAACGGATTGAGCAGTTAGAGCGGATGGTGGCCCCGAAGGAAACTCGAGGGCGGAATTACGGGGCTGGTGAGGGTACTGACACCGATGTCGACCGAGCTAAGCTGTACAATCGATATCCAGAGCTGGAACGAATTGACGACCGTCTTGAGGACCTCTTCTTTAAATCGAGTTATCGGCCGGTGATGTACCACTCGGGCCATCGTAGTGACGCATGGAACGACTTCGCCATCGAGTGGTTCGGCGACGACGGCTTCGCGAATGTCATGTTAAGTGTGAAGGCGCTCATCGAAGGTGTGGACGTACCTAGTGCTGACGTCGGAATCGTCCGAGTCTCTTCTGGGAGTGTTCGACAACGGATTCAAACGTTAGGGCGAATCCTCCGGACCGGCGAGAACCCCGACAAACAGGCTGAGTTGTACGTATTGTACGCACGGGATACGGTCGACGAGAATATATTCGATCGCTACGACTGGCGGAAGGAGTTGTCTCGAGCAGAAGTTCGACACCTCACGTGGGATACCGACGAGGATACGATTGATGGTATACTACGATCCGCGACTGACGACGAGATTCCGGAACCCCCGACTGTTCGAACAGTCCCCGACACAGATGAAATAGAGAGAGGTGACCCCTATGAGGGACCACGAGAGGGGTTCCAATTCAGCGTCGATTCGGAAGGGCGAGCTTTCTCGAAGACCTCGAACGGCCGGAAAATCATCGAGGCTGAGGACTACCAAGAAGTGGCGTCGTTCGTCTATCGAGAGAAAGGTGGCGGGAGTGTCACGGTGAACGAAGCCGACCATGCCATTACCTTCCTCAATGATGAGTGGGTGTACCTCGGAGAAGTTAGTGACCCATCTGAGTTGACCTATCATGCGGACGAAACTGGGAGCTTGACGGACGAGTCAGAATTCTCGCTTGAGGATCTGTGAACTATCTCGGATATCTGAGCCCTAGCTTACTTCTCGTGGAACTCCAACAATGAGTCCCTCTATATTTCCATCAATTTCCCGCGTATCCCTTCCAAACAGTCTGGTTAACGGCAAAATCCTTTGAGTGGGAGCCCACATTTATCCGCAATGTCACTGATCGGCTTTCGACGCGAGGATAGCGAAATCGAATACCTCGAGGAGGTTGAGTACAGCGAGGAACATTTAGAGGACGACCTTCACGAGGTAATCCACAGTGATCCGAGGCTGGTGATGGGGACGCTCACGACACGGGAGAACGTCGTCCTCGGGAGCAAAATCCAGTTGCCCACCGGCAAGGAGCCCGACCTGCTCGTGTGCGACAAGAGGGGGACACTCACGACGATTGAGTTCAAGCGCGACCGCTCGCCGCGGTCGGCCGTGACCCAACTCTTCGACTACGCGTCTTCGCTGGCCCGACTGGACCGGGACGAGTTCTTCGACCTCACTAACTACGAGTCGCTGGAGGAACTGTACGAGGCGTTCGACCACGAGAAGGACTCGGAGTTCGATATCGACGACTTCGAACGGGAGTTCGTCGAGGGGCTGGAGTCGCCCCAGCTCATGTTGGTCGCGTACACGATCACCGACGACGTCCGCCGGATGACGCGCTGGCTGCGGGACGCTCACGACCTGAAGATCAACTGCGTCGAGTTCGACTACTACGAGCGAGACGACGCCGAGATGTTCGTCCCGACGATCATCGGCGCCGACGAGACGCAGGAAATCAAGGAGCGTGAAGCATCGCCGAAGCAGAAGAAGTACCGGCGGTTCTTCGGCGAGGTACTCGAACGCTTCAAGGTTGAACTCCCCGGCGTCACGAGCAGGAGAGCCAGCAGCGACAGCTGGATCACGATTCCCGCCGGCCACTCGGACGTCGAGTTCGTGTGGCACTTCAAGGGTGACCCCGGCGACAAGGAATTCCACGTCGTGATGAACTTCCAGTTCGACGAGTCCACACGGAACGAAGAGATGCTCGAGACGATGTTGGCGGCGATCGAAGACCGACCTCTGGATGTCCCCGAGGGGATCCACTCCGAAGAGTACGGGAGTAGCGGATACACGCGGCTCTTCGTCAAACGCAAGGTTGGCCGACTGGACGAGGCTCTGGAGGATGAGGGGCTCAAAGAGTGGGCCGTCGATAGGTTGGTAGAGTTCCACGAGCAACTGACGCCGGTTTTAGACGAAGAACTGCGGTAGTCGCATCGGAAGGACCTTCCCACATGTACTCTAAACATTGGAGCCGATGACTGTAGAGGACAATAGTTGAGACTGGCAAACTCAATGCATATGGAACTGTCTTCCTTCGATGGCCCCAGCTAGAGTGTCCGCTCGACAAACTGCGACACAATGCGGTCCTCGGCAGTCCGAAGCCGATACACTCTATCGCGTTCTAGTTGCCGGCACTGGTGATGTGTGACACCGAGAGTGATACACTATCGCGAGGGTGTGATTCTATCATATCGTACACATCCCCGATCGGAGAGCTACCAGTACTGAGCGGAGAATGGAACGACCAGAGGTTGGTGG
The DNA here is from genome assembly GCF_024464185.1 of Haloarchaeobius salinus. Taxonomy (NCBI): domain Archaea; kingdom Methanobacteriati; phylum Methanobacteriota; class Halobacteria; order Halobacteriales; family Halorubellaceae; genus Haloarchaeobius; species Haloarchaeobius salinus. The sequence continues at coordinate 88,800 of NZ_JANHAU010000007.1, read as the reverse complement.
GGTTACCCCCCGTAGCCCTCACCCTCGATTGGGCCGCTAAACACGCCGTAGAGGAACTTGAAGTACCACAGTACCAGCAGCAGGACCGGAAACCCGAGGACGGTCACGAGGTTCAGCGCTAGTGGCGACACGACCGCTTCTCTAACCAACAGCCCGGTCGGCGGATAAATCGTCGGATACAGCAGAATTGCGACCAAGATCGTCAACAGTGTGGGCAGCGACAGCGCGCTCGCGAGCCAGGCTCGGTACTGTCCGCGTCTGGCCAGTACGCTCCCGCCCAGTCCGACGGCGACCGAGAGAGCGACGACTGCAGCGACGGGCAGCGAGAGCACCGCGTCGGCAGCGCCGCCCGCATCGGTCAGGACGACGGTTCCCAGCAGCACGACCACACCGCCAAGGTACGCCAGTGTCGCACCGATGCCGTACGCTCGCAGTTCCGATGCCAGACCGGGCTCGGTCTTGGCTGCGAGGAACGCCGCCCCCGTGACTATCGAGACGGCGACCAGGCCGACGCCAGTCAACGCCACTGGTAGCGTCGCCCCGCCGAACAGCCAGCGACCCGCGAGCATCCCCAACAGGAGCGGCGCGAACACGCTCCCGCCGATGAACGCGTAGTCGGTGTAGCGCTTCCAGCGCTCGTCATCGCGCTGCTCGCGGAGTTCCGGACCGAGGCCGCGGAACACCAACGCGAGGACGAACCCGAGCGCGAGCAGATAGTTGTCCGCCAGCAGGCGCGAGTACACGCGCGGGAATGCCGCTAGTAGCATCGTCCCGAAGGCGACGACCCACACCTCGTTCGCGTCCCAGACCGGTCCGAACGCCGCCAGGAACGTCTCCCGCTCGCGTTCGTCCGTCCGGGTCGCGTAAAGCATCCCGATACCGAAGTCGAACCCGTCGAGGACGACGTACATCCCCAACGCGAACAGCACGGCGCCGAACCAGATCTCCGGCAGCGATTCGACGAGGTACGCGTCGACGGGCAACAGCGGGTCAGTCATCGCTACTCACCCACGGAATCGGGCCGTGCCAGCGGCCGCCACTCGACTCTCGAACGCCGAGTGACCGGAGTTCCTCCCGGACCAGCCACTTCAGGATGTACAGCGCAGTCAGCATCAGCCCGACGTAGAGCACGACGAACCCGACCAGGGTCAGTGTCGCCTCGGCCCCGGTGAGCGTCGATGACACCGCCTCGCTCGTCTTGAGCTCGCCCTGGATGACCCACGGCTGCCGGCCGATCTCGGTGACGTACCAGCCGGTGAGCAACGCAGCGTAGCCGAACGGCGATGCAGCGATCATCGCCTTCAGGTAGCGTGTGCTGTCGGACAGCCGCCCGCGATACATGAGGTAACCGCCCCACAGTGCCAACCCGATGAACAGGAATCCGAGCCCGACCATGAAGCGGAACGACCAGAATACGAGTGCTACTGGGGGGTTCTCCTCGTACTCGTTCAGTCCGATGACCTCGGCGTCGAAGTCCCCGCCACTGGCGAGGAACGACCCGACTGCGGGAAGGCTCACGGTGACGAGGTTCTCGGCTCGCGGGTCGGTGAGTGCCTCAGGTGACTTCGGAAACGCGAGCAGGTGTAGGTCGGCCTCCCCCGTCTCGTAGTGAGCCTCCATCGCGGCAAACTTCTGTGGCTGGGTGTCCTCAACGTGGCGGCCATAGGCGTCGCCGTGGACCGCTTGGAACGGTGCGGAGATGATCAGGAGTACGACAGCCAGCTTGAGTGCGGTGTTCCAGGCTTCAGTGTCGGGCTTTTTCCAGACGATGTACGCCGAGACGCCCGCGACCAGCAGTGCGACCGAGATCACCGACGCGTTCATCATATGGACGTACATCCAGGGCATTCGCGGGGTGAGGAACGCGGCGAACGGATCAGTTAGTTTGGCGACTTCCATCCCGTTGCGGGTGACCATCTCGTAGCCCCGTGGGGTCTGCATCCAAGCGTTAACGATCAGGATCCAGAACCCCGACAGCCAGGCACCGAAACCAACGAGTACCGACGAGATGACGTATGTTCGGTCCTCAACACGGTCGCGGCCGTACAGCAACACGCCGAGGAAGACGGCCTCTAAAAAGAACGCCATCTTCGCTTCGAAGGCCAGCGGGCCTCCGATCAGTTCACCGGCCACCTCGGCGAACTGTGGGAAGTTTGTGCCGAACTGGAAGCTCATCGGAATCCCGGTGACTGTACCCATCACGAAGCCGGCGGCGAAAACCTTCACCCAGAACGAGCGCAATCGCGCATACCGCTGCTCGTTCGTCCGCACGTCTTTCCAAGTAAAGTAAATAATAAACGGTGCGAGCCCGATCGAAAGGGACGCGAAGATGATGTGAACGGAGATTGTCCATCCGAACTGCATGCGGCTCGCGATTTCCGGTGAGAGGAACGTCACCAATCCTGGGTCGATGGCACCCAGTAGTGTGATTGGACCCATTGACCTTACGCTACGGCACAATAGCTTATGAGTAGCCCCACGGTTCCCACTTTGGAGCATTCACCACAACAGCTTTGATTACTAGACCCGTAGTTTTCCTACACCTCAGAGGAAGATCGTTTTCTTTATATTGACTTTAGTTTGGTAAACGCTAAACCGACAGAATTGGCTGTGTAGAGGCGACGTAAACGATATTATGGCGAGAAAATCAATTACATGGACGCTCTTGTGGCGTAGATTGTTGGTTAGGATCTCGTACATCGGGTGAGTCCCCTGAGATTCCTCTTTCAACCGGTTTCGCCCCAGTTCTGGATCGATTGATCGCGTAGTTCAGGTCTTACAAAATCACCAGGCTACTCTCCACTAACAATCCTCTACCCAAGAGCGAAGGCCAGAATGCGGGTGTTGGGATTCCGCGTGAACCGACACGGAAGCTCAGATACCACTGGAACGAGCCTGGTGAGTCAGAACCGGACGATTGCTACGTGGCAGAAGTTGAGGCTGGTAGTCTCAATGCATACGATGTGGATTGGGAGGTTTTGGTTCGGAGAGTCTTAGATCATAAAAACTCGATGCCCGTGATCTCGAACCGGGCTCCGCCAGCGTCGGCCGTGGCCACCCGCACGTCCCAGCCGTGCGCGTTGGCGATGGTCCGCACGACCGAGAGGCCGTAGCCCGACTCCTCCTCACGGGTCGTGAATCCGTGATCGAACACCTCATCGCGGATGTCCTCGGCGATCCCGGGGCCGTCGTCTTCGATGTAGATGCCGTCCCGCAGCGCTCCTACCCGGACGGTCACGTCCTCCCCGACGTGGTCGATGGCGTTTCGAAACAGATTTTCGAACAACTCACAGAGCCTGTCGGGATCCGCACTCACCGGGCGCACCGTCTCGTAGTCGAGGGTTGCCCCAGCCGCAGCGCCACCCGTCCCTTCCCACGCGGTCGCGATCACGTCGCTGATGTCGGTCGGTTCCGGGTCGGTGACGATGTTGCCCTGCCGAGCCACCCGTAACAGGTCGTCCACCAACTGTTCCATCCGGTCGGTCGTCGCTTCGATCGATTCGATGTGCTCGGGATTGCCGGTTTCCTTAAAGAGGTCAAGCCGGCCGTCGATCACGTTCAGCGGGTTCCGAAGGTCGTGGGCCAGGATGTCCGTGAACTCCTTGAGACGGTCGTTCTGGTGTTCCAGCATCCGCTCGTACTGTTTCTTCGCCGTCGTGTCACGGCTGACGACCGCGTATCCCGCCGGCTCCTCGAGCGACGAGATCGTCATCGTGGCCCAGAAGACGGAGCCGTCCGCCCGCTGGTGCCACTGCTCATCCTCTATCGTGTCGGCCGCCGCCTCCCGAAGCATGGCGGCGACGTCGGGATGTGATTCGTCCTCGTCGGTGTCGATGTCGAACTCGGCGATCCCGTCGTCGGCAAACAACTCCCGCAGACTGTGCCCCACCATCGACTCGGGCTCGTACCCGTACAGTGTTTGGGCTGGCGCCGGCCAGGCGGTGATCGTCCCGCCCGAATCGAGCATGAAGATGGCGTGGGAGGAGACCCCCTCGATCAGGTGCTGATACGGTGCCTCCGCGTCTCGGGCGTGCCCGCTGCGGTCGCCATCCGGCGGCTCAGACATCGTAGTATCCCGGCGTCGCCGAGGACCGGGTGTGCCCGAGCGTGCTCATGAGTCCACCTCTTCCAGCGACAGGACAGTTTGATGGAGTGCATCCATGCCCGGACTCTCGTACGCGTCCTCCGTTACCCACTTGTACCGGACGGACCGGGACTCGTCAATCGTCAACAGTGCCCGCTTCGGGACACCCTCGTGGTGCTCCCACTCGTCGTAGGCCAGCCCATACTGGTCGGTGATCCGACCCCTCGTATCGCTCAACAGCGGGAATGGGAGGTCGTACTCCTCGATGAACCGCTGGTGGGCGTAACAGGAGTCCAGCGAAACGCCGAATACGTCGACATTCTCGGTGAACGTTAGGAACTCCGCATCACGGAAGTTGCAGAGCACTTCCGTACAGACGGGGCTAAAATCGAACGGGTAAAACACTAGGACCACGGCACCCTTATCGGTGTAACTGCTCAGTTGATATTCGCGAATCTCGTCGCCCTCCGTGCCCGGCAACCGGAAATCGGGAACGGTCTCGTTTGGCTCACGCTCCACGTTCTTCGTCATCGGTCGGTCCCCATCCAATCACGCTGAGGCACGCGACTGCTCTCGGACGAGCCGGTCTGCCGGTCGAACCGAGCTGTGGAGCGCATCAACTCTCCCCCCCCGGAGCCGTGTAGATTGCGACCTGATCGGGCGTGATGACCACGTAATGGTCCCAAATCAGCGTACCCAGGTACAACGGACGACTAGAAGACCACTGGAGGGTCTCGAAAACATCGGGATCAATCCACCCTGCCAGCGTGGTGGGGCGATCGTAAACGTCCACCCCCGCAGCGAGGAACGCATCCACGACTGCCTCAGTCATTTCTTCCTCACTGTCGATTGAGTGGCGGACAAGGAGGCTAAATTCTCCGTCGTTCAACGGCAGTAAGGGCTTCATAAGAAGGAATAAGAACTTCATAAACATTATGATGGGTGGTTTTACTATTCAGGATTTTTTTGTTATGTGGGTAACACGCCATATTCGATACCACTGACTGCCAGGGGTGGTAGACAAGTGGTGCTTGATTTCGGAAGCCAACGCGGCTTCGATGACCTCAATGGCTGGCTATTGGGGGATTGCGCTGAATAGAACTCGTCTAAGTCGGCCACTACATCCTCATCAATATTTTATCACTTTTGACAAACCGCGATAGTTCGTTAATTTGTCGTGGGCATTTGGACGCGTTCTTGATAGTGGGATAGTGCAGACTCAAATTGTGTCAGTATCGCCCACAACGCGACAGACGGTATTCCGGAAGATCGCACAGACCTCCCACACCACGTGGCCTGCCTACGATTCGACACCGTTGTACGATCGGAGTTCACTCAACGGTCTTGAAGAGGACATCCGCACCGTTGCAGCCGCGTGGTTCGATCACGATCCCCTCAATTCTGTCGATGAGTTCGTCTCTCACTACCCGTTGGCGTATGTCGAATTTCGCCCTCACGACCAGTATTCGGTGGGAACACGATACAAGATGGCGCAATTGTTCCGCGTCTTCCTGCTCAAAGAAATCCATGGCTGGAACCACGAGACGGCACTCGTTACGTACCTTACTCACCACTTAGACCTCTGTGAGCAACTAGGCCTAGAGACAGTCCCAGACCAATCGACGCTGTGGCGCAGCTGGCACCAGCGGTTCACTGCTGACCTCCGCGAGACAGTCCAAACAGCTGCCCGGACGATCCTCATCAAAGCCCAGAACGCCGGGGTCACAGTCCCGCGCGAACCAGAATACCACCTTCCATCTCACAGTGACGAAGAGGACGAATCAGGCCCGGAAGATCACGCTGTTCTCGACGAAGCGGCACCGATTACGGACCACATCCGTCGCGTTGTCTTCCCGGCATTCTCGCTGGATCGGGGGGAGGGCTGCGAGATTCACGAGAACGCCTACTGGGACTTACAGATGTATTTCGGACTCCGCGAGCGGTTAGCTGCGAACGAAGGGGCTCGCAGTTTTGTCTACGAATCGACTCGGGAGCGGACGCCGTTGGGTCACGCCCACCGAGAACACATTCGTGGCCTCTCTATCGCGCTGATTCGCGAGATGTACCGACAGGCGGTGAATCGGCTGCTGGACGAAGTCGCAGAGACAGAGCAGTTCTTCCGAGCCGGAATAATCGCCATCGACATCACTGAAGCTGATCCCTTCACCGGCGATCGAACGGGCCACGAAGACGAAATCATCGGCACGAAGGAGCAAACCGACGAGTACGCCTACCAGTGGGCAACAGTCCAATTAGTCGGCAACGCCGTCCCAATCGTCCTTGACGCGCGGCCAGTTCGGAAGGGTGAGTCCCGCGTAGAACTCGTCACGGATCTCTTGGATTCTGCCGAGGAGATGGTTCATGTCGATAACGTCCTGATGGATCGGGAGTTTGACAGTCAGCACGTTCTGGAGATGATCAGCCAGCGCGGGCTCTCCTACGCCGTTCCCAAGCGGATGCAGACCAGTGAGAAAGCCCAGGCCAAGCGGTTGCTCCAGCGAGACCAAGACCGATACGAGACGGACCGGAAGTTGCATCTCGGCAAGAATGAGTGGCACAAGACGACGCTGATCTACCGCCGGATAGAAGACTCCGAGCACGACGACCACCGGCAATACTCGGTATTCATGACGAATTGCGGGAGTGGTCACCTTACTGAGTACGGCTACCGCTGGGAGATTGAGAGCGGGTACAGGTCGATCAAACGGTTCATGGCGGCGACGACGTCGAAGGATTTCGGGCTCCGGTTCTTCTACTTCGGGTTCGCGTGTCTTCTGTACTCGATTTGGCGAGCAGTGGATCTGCTGGTACAGGTCGAGTTGACCGGTGATTATGAACATTCGCCAATGGTGACGGCAGACAATACGCTGACGCTGGTGAAGAAGGAAACGGGAATCGGATAGCAAGGGTCTCTCTCCGTGAGAGCGCAGCGTCTGAGTGGCAACACTATCCAGAGTCTCGGAAATCCGCTGGAATAGTTGCCTGTGGAACAAGAGCGGCCGTTCAGAAACCGATCTGACGCAGATTTCGCTCATCGATTCGGGCGATACCACGCATTACAGACCCGCTAAACCCGCTGTAGTCTCAACTTCCAATACGTGGAATTCTATATTGCGATATACAGTTTAATATCTGTGGTTTGGGCAGTAGAGGCGTTCTATACATGGAAATTGGCCAAATACGGAAAATACACGATGGTTCTGATTAACTCAATAATCATGACCATAGTCAAGTACCTCGCCGCTGTCGGGTAAGCACGAATGCTGGAACCACCTCACGACGGCGCTTGCCCAGGGTAGAGGCACCGAGACCGGGCTCGCAGGAGGGTGGAGGGCCGGTGGATGCCTGATCGAGCGCTACCTCCAGGACAAGGGGAAAGGCCGCGGTGGGGACGGTGGGAACTATCGACGAAACGCTGCACGCGAACTCGAGCGGTACTGAGTTGGCCGTCGGTGACCACGGGGACAACGGTTTGTCAAGGATCGTCCTTGACGACGCCGACTGGATGCTGTGCTGGGTGTCGTGCGGTTTTCCGGTCGCGCAGTAATCGTCGAGAATCGCTTGCGTTTCCGTGTCGACGAGCGCCGTCGTATTCAGTGTTTGAACGCAGTAATTTGTCCATCGACAGTAGTGCTTGCTCGCGGTTTCGCGATCTAAGAACGTGGCGTCGATAGCGGCGTGATCGCTCGGGTCGTACAGCTCCGACGAGAGTCGGAGCAACACCCGCCAGAGTGCCGTTTTAAGTTCGTCAAACGCTTGACTAACGTGGAATGGTCTGGGAGATTGGCCTAGTCGAGGCCGATCTACCCGAGTATTTGTAACTCGCTCAGCAGATCAAGGCTGTCGCGGTAGGATTTGTCGAGGTAAACCCCCAGACAGTGAAGTGACACAACCGCCTAGTCGGCGGAACCGATACCCTCTCCGGGGCGGCGGCTTCGCCTCACACACTGATAGCATTTTTGGTCAATCGTACTGCTTTCTGCGCGCGGCGGGAGATCTTCGGCATAGAATCAGCGGTCTCCCACTTCATTTTCTAAGTTCTAACGGCCGAAGCCGACGCAATCTAGTGATTCACCAGACCCCGTGAAGATATTCATGCGTCGGAGGTAGTGTTCATATTAGCTGATCCCATATGAAGTCGAACGCTTGCAACCAACTTTCGACAGTCTCTGCTTCGGCGTGACTGAAGCAGTTTGAGAACTGGTTTGTACTGGGTTTTACTTCTCTAAAGGCACGTTCGACGCAAATTCGACTCCCGTAAATTTCATGCTGGAATCGAAGCACGTGACGGTGACAGGCTGCCTGCAACCACGGAGTTCTATCGACGAGAAAGACCATATCGTCGACGAGATGTTTTTCGCAAAGATTCTCGAGGGACTTCTCGGTCAGTGCCTGTGTTCTCGTCGGGAAGAGTCGGACGTGTAAGCAAGTGGTTCGTTGTTGGATCAACAGCGGCGTATCGCCAGAATCGTTCGTCCTTGAATTGGGTCACCGCCCGTCGACTGGGACGTGAACCGGGTCTGCACTATCTGTGGGCTGTAAATCAGCTTTCTGCACCCGGTTATGGACAGTTGAGCATCAGTGGTCGACATCCAATTTATCGAGTATAGTTACCGTATTCGAAAGTGATAATCCAGCTAAATTGAGTCGGATACCGAGTTTCATCGCTGGCTCGGATGTCGCTTCTCGCTCCAGAAAATCTAACTCAAAGCAGTCACTACCTTCTGTGAGGGGGCGGTTTCGAGCATTGGTCACTCAAAACCCGACCGCCTCACTCTGTATCCTTACCTGAGCACCGCCCGGAACACTGCCTTTAACCATACTGGAAAACATGGCTACCAGACATGGAAACAGGGACTTGGTACACAAAGGCGGTAGAAGCCGGATGCGAGGAGGTGTTCTACGAAGTCCTACGGTTGCTGGATCGAGAGAAGTGGGTCGTAGAGTCATATCATAACCAATCGGAAATATTGGCTGAGTCAGGACTCATCTTTCCAGAGGGGATGGACTCGGGCCCTAATACAGAGATTATCATAGTTCACCCAGGCGAAAGAAGTAGCCCAAATACTTCAGAGGCCGACTTAGTGGTTCCAATCGTAATCATCGAAACAGATGAAGTGAGCATCATTTCGACAGTTGGGGGTGAAACGTTCAACTCAGTATTTTCAAACTCGAGCGAACAAAATAATGAAATGCTGTGGGAAGAACTCACCACAATTATCGATGATGCAGCTGCCGAAGCAACCAGTTGAGACGTCGGTTTGAGTTGCAGAGATGAATCCGTGGGAGGACCAACGACCTACTATTGTGCGACGTTAATTTCTAAGCCTCTGTACAACTTACTTTACCCCGCTGAACGCCGACGCTGTATGCGGATCATATCGCCGACTTCAGGGAATCTGGACCACCATCTGACGATATGGGGCGTCCCAGAACCTCGCATGGACGTTCCAGACGCTTACCATGAGAGTCTCTTGCGAGCATGAACGCCGATTTCATTACGAACTCAGCTTTGCACATTGAATCGGGGCCGTGACGTAGCCGATAGCAAGGATTGATAATGCCGATCATGACAACCCTTGCCGTCTACGTGCGTGTTCGATGGGTTCGACTTGCGGTTACCAGCATAACGCCGTCACGCCAAAACCTACGTCACCGGTCTTGTTGCGGCCAACAACAAGACCGTGGCGGTATTGCACGCGAAGTCCTTCCAGCCAACGGAAAACGCGCCCTCAACAAATTCCTCACCGAGTACGGCTGGAACGAACAGCAACTCAACCGCGAACGCGTTGACGAACTTCAGAAACACAGGGGGTGCGCGCTGGTTGAAGGATGGTTACATTATCTCTGATGACACGATCACCGAGAATTCTGAGGACGAAATCCCCGGTATCGGCCACTTCTACGATTGCGGTGAAGGCGACACTGTCTAGGGCGAAGAGCTTATCCACGCCTTCTACGCTGACGACAAACCTGCCTACCCGCTCACCTTCCGCCTCTACGAACAACAAGATGGCGGGGACGCCGACCCCAATACCTAGTACGGTCTCGCCCGTGGAATTGTTACGGAACTCGAAGAAGGGGTAGTGTGCATGCGGACACCTACCTCTTCGACCCGTGGTTCGCCCACGATTCTGGGATTCCCACCCAAATCGAATTCCACGACAAGGGCTGAATCGGCCCGCTCCGCAGCAATCACAAGGTCACCCACGCTGGCGAATAATTCAGCGGCGATACGCTGGCAGAGCGCATCGACAGGGTTGAGAGCTATACCGAAGAGGAAACCTACCACATTTGGACGAAGAAGCTTCCCGTCTCCCAGTTGGGAGACGTGAAGCTGGCCATCGCCTAAAAATAAACCTGGGAGGGCGAAGATAACCCGGTCAAATACCTCGCCACGAACAAAATCGACGCATCGACCGAACACGTGATTCGGTCCTCCAGAATGCGGTGGCGAACCGAGACGTTCTTTGAGGCCCCGAGGCAGGATCTCGGCTTAAGCGACTCCGAGATGCTGACCGACGAAGGTGCCAGTCGGCACTGCCACCTTCTCATGGCCGCCTACGGCCTCGTTCGTCTTAATCCCGACTTGAGCGCCTTGGGTACGGTTCGCTCGAAGTCGTCATCTTCGAGCGAACCTCGAGCATTCCATGAAAGAAGCTTTCTACAACCTTCTCTCGTAGATTCGGGACAACGATGACCGAGGCGTCGATGATCTCATGCAAGAGATCGACCAGCTCTTCGTTCACTCAACAGATAACGCTAACGTGCAAAGCTAGGTAACGTTCTCAATTATCTGTTGTCGACTGCGCTGTTTCTGAACTGGGAAATGTCGTCGATCCTGCCGGGGGAGGCCTCCCGGCAAAGGGCACGGACCTGCGTTTGACAAAGGACAAACGGGCAAGCCACGGCATCTACGTGACCACGGCCTCCGTGGTGGGAATGGGTTTCGGTCACGTTGAGAAGCGCTAGTAACGGTGTTTACGCAGCACCGAACCGCGCTCCACTATGCTATATGCTCACAATGTATATAGAAGTAGATGAAGCGGAAAATATTGTATTGTGACTATGTCTTTATACTAATTTTCCGGACCCCATTTTCTTCCAGCGCCCCTATCGCTACGTCGCCGGGTAAGCATACGAGGAATTTAAACAGGACCCGCAGTCCCCCACGCAGTTCGGAGAATTTGAAGGATCTTCTTTCGGCCACCGCCGTGCGTACGGAGATTGAATACCCGTGACCGAAACCAAAGGTGGCATGAACTTATCTCCCTCGACCACCGTTACGCGACGCGGGCGGACTGACCACCCTCACTGCCAGTATAGAGGACAATTGTATTCGGACACAAGATGAACTCAAAAATGTAGGGCAGCTAATTATGCACCGGTTCTTCCAGCTAACCGCCTGCGTTCACACCGGTTGGATTGATGGACCCACTACCGTCATCAGTCCACGAGAAGTTCGATGGGGTGAGTCGGGTGCCGTTCGAGGAGTGAATCTAGCTGTTCAAGGCAGGATGTTCCGCTGGCGACGACCGTCCGGTTCTGGGTATCCTTTTCATGGAACTGCCGGCGGAGTTCGTCCCCAGCGGCCATGCTCACGTCGTAGTAGTCAGACTTATATCCGAAGCTACCTGCCATGCCGCAACACTCCACGTCGGAGGTCCACACGTCGAACCCGCAGTGTTCGAGGACAGCGACAGTGTGGCCCTCAAGGCCGAGCGTCCGCTGCTGGCAATGGCTATGGTACGCGACATGCTCACCAGCACCCTCGCAGAGCGCCGCCGCATCTGCGCCGTTTTCCAGCAGTCCAAACACATACTCCATAATTTCGTAGCTCTCGTCAGCAAGACGCTCTTGGGTCGCCAGGTCCAGCAGTTGCTCGTACTCGCGTTCGAACATCGCCAGATCGCTTGGTTCAATGACGACGATGTCACGCCCTTCCTCGATGAATGGGTCGAGTGAGTCAGCGACCCGTTCGGCGTGATCGCGAGCTGTCTCCACCATTCCCTGCGAGAGAGGAGCACGACCACTGGAGGGTGCCGTAGGAACCACTACGTCGACTCCTAGGGTTTCAAGGACCCGGATAGCTGCCTTTCCACGTTCGATCTGTACATGGTTTGTGTAGAGGTCGGGGTACAGTACTGCCTGGCGGCGCGGGTTCTGGATCGTCGAGTCGCGGTCAGTGCACCACTCAGTCAGCGTCTCGCGTTTGAATTCCGGCAGGTCGCGGCGGGCATCGATGCCAAGGAATCGGTCCATCATCCGCTTGGAGACGGTGGTGTCAGCTAACCAATTCGAGAGTGGTGCCAGCGCGGAGCCGAGTTTCGCAACCGTCTCGAAGTTGCCGAAGAGTCGTTTCTGAAGTGGTGGGTTCCCCGCCTCATCGTCGGGTGTCAGCCCGTCAACTAGGAAGTCAATCTTCCCAGCCTTCCCGCGGTTGACCCGATCGCGGACAACGGTGTTTATCCAAGGGATATCTATCTTCACTGGGCAGGCGTCGACGCAGCGCGAACAGCCAGTACAAAGGTCGTTGAACTCACCCGCGACGTCCGTTCCTTCGACACCGGCCTCCCAGCCGGTGGCAATTCCTCCCGAGTATGTCTCGCCGCCGAAGGCATGTCCACCGACTTGCTGGAAGTTCGCGCAGACGTTTGAGCAGGCCGAACACCGGATGCAGTACAACGTCTCACGCAAGTCGTCGTCGTTGCGCATCGCCATCCGTCCGTTATCGATTAGAACCAAGTGGAACTCTCTATCGTCGTCATCGAGCGCCGAGAGAGGCGTTTCGTCGTCGTTGAAGTTGATCGTCGGCGTCTTGACGGGTGGGGTCAACAGGGAGATGTACGACGTGATGTCTTGCCCGGTCCCGGAACGCCCGATGAGTTCTACAAACGGTTGGAGGTCCTCAATGGAGGGGATGACCTTCTCGACGCCGGCGATGGCGACGTGCGTATCCGTCGCCGCTATGGATTTTCGAGCGTTTCCTTCGCTCGTGACCAGCGCCATAGTGCCAGTATCAGCAGCAATGAAATTCGCACCGGTCATTCCGACATCGGCTTCAGAGATGCGTTCACCGAGTGTTTCCCTAGCGAACGTCGTTAGTTCCTCTGCTGTCTCGAGGGGCTCATCAGAGTCGAAATGCTCGTTGAGCAGCTCCGCGATTGCCTCACGTGACTTGTGGATAGCTGGGGCGACAATGTGAGATGGCGCCTCATCGGCCACCTGCAAGACCCACTCGCCCAGGTCAGTTTCGACCACCTCGTGCCCATCCGTCGCGAGCGCGTCGTTGACGTCTAGTTCCTCAGAAGTCATCGACTTGCTCTTGACTACGGTCTTCGCGGACTCTTCGCCAACGACCTCGCGGATGTACCGGTTTGCGTCCGCTACGTCATCGGCGAGGTACAGCGTCCCACCATTACCCTCGACAGTTTCCTCAAGTCTGTCGATGAGCTCTGGGAGACGCTCGATGGCGTCTTCCTTGATTGTGCGCGCCTCCTCTTTCAGTGCCTCGTAGTCTTCTAAGTCGGCAACGGAGTCGTAGCGTCCCCGGTTGAAACTCTGCGTGTTCGCATGGACCGCATCACCTTCCTCATCCATTATTTCACGGAGGCGGTCTGCCTTCGACATGGGTCAGTCCTCCACGATAACGACCCGGACTTCACTCGGGCCATGGGCGCCCTTCACCAGTGCACCCATGTCGGCGGTGGCACTGGGACCTGTCGCAAGAACCGCGCTACCGTATCTGTTCGAGATGTCGCGGCCGAAGCGCTCGAACGCTGACTCCATATCTGACACGACATCGGCGGCGTCGAGGACAGCCACGTGCCGGTCGACGTGGAGGCTTACGAGTTCACTTCCCGCAGCTGTCGTGGGGAGTACCACGGACCCGTAGTCGGCCACAGCGAAGGCTGCCGGCGTCACGCCTGTCGTGGCATCCTTCAGCTCAACCGGCGTTGGGTCGACGGTCACACTGTCCGGTAGGGAGGCGTTGTCCCGATCTAGATGGACCGCGACCGCCGGGTCAGCGGCAAACGCTGCGACAGCGTCAGCTACCTTACACGGAGCGACACGCCTGCTCTCCACGTTCAGACTCGCCAGTGATTGCTCAAGCGAGCGGGTGTCGGTCGGCATGTACACTGAAAGGGTCTGGGCGAGTAATTAGCTTTGGGTCGGCGTACCGCGGTTTGTGCGTGTTGAGACAACGACCCGACACTGTCCTTCGTGCCTCGGCGACAGTGCCGCAAAAGCCACATTTATGCTCGACCCCTGAGTTTCCGAGTCTACATGTCGGGAACGGGAGCCCCCGATGAGTTCTACAGTTGGGTAGTCGCACTCGTCGGCGCGTTCGCTAGCATCTTCACCTTTGGAACGCCGTACTCATTCGGGGTATTCCTTCGTTACTTTGGGCCCACATATCCGTTCTCCGAGGTGCTGCTTTCGAGTATCTTCTCTCTGCAGCTGTTCATGTTCTTCGCTGGCGGAGGGATTCTCGGTGTATTGATATCGAAAGTGCCTGCGAGGAGGGTCCTCATTGTCAGCGGAGCTGTGCTCTCGCTACTCGCCCCATCGCTCTTCGTCGTTGAATCGATATATGCGCTAGCGTTCGTGTTTGCGACGATGGGTGTTATTCTCGGAACGGTCTACGTGGTTCTTGCGTCGACTATCCCCCGGTGGTTCGATACGTACAGGGGTACGGGAACTGGCATCTTGTTCGCCGGGAACGGACTCAGCCTCTTTCTCGTCCCGCCAGCATGGCACTATACGTTAGATACACTTGGTGTGCGACAGGGATTTTTCGTCTTCCTGGTGGTAACAGCGGTCCCAGTCTTCTTCGCAGGACTGATCTGCCGGGACCCGCCGTGGGTCGAGGACGAATCGACAACGGGAACGGAACTGTACGATTGGGTTGTGGGCATCTGGCGGTCGAACGATTTGACGTACCAATTCGCTGGCGTCGCCTTCTCGCTAGGGTGGTACTCGCTGTTGAGTGTATTCACTCTGGGGCTGTTCGAGAGCCGGGGCCTCAGCGCGTCACGCGCGTCGCTGATGTTCGGGTTCATCGGTGGAATTAGCATTTTCTCGCGACTAGGTAGCGGCGTTGTCGCGGACCGCATCGGCGCCTATCCCTCGTATCTCCTGTCGATGAGTACCGCCGGCGTCGCGACAATACTCCTATTTGTTCCATCAATACTGACGTCGCTGGTCGCCGTGGTGTTGTTCGGCCTCGGCCTCGGCGGCGCGGCGACACTATACATCCCGGTCCTCCTCGAGATGTACGACCCCGAGCGAAGCACAGCTGTCATAGGCGTATTCACAACAGCCTTCGGAGTAACGTCCCTAGTGCTCCCGCTCGTCGGAACAGCCATCGTCTCGAACACTGAATCGTACGTGCCTGTTATTGCGTTCACGCTGGCGACGATACTGCTCGGAATGTACTGCTGGTGGCGAGTCTGAAACGTTCGGCCAGCCGACAGCGGTATCGACCTCGAACACGGATAGTGGTCCTGAACACGAGTTTGACAAAGGCTTATCACTCATCACTCTATTCGTTGTAATATGGAAGAAGAGAAGACCCTCTCCAACGAATTCGCTACGGTCACAATGCGCATGGTTGACACGAGGAACGGGCGCCGACTTGAGATACGGTCCCCGAAGCTCGGTCGAAGCATCCGCCTGGACCCACTTGAACTGGAGAGTCTGACGTGGCAGGACCACAGCGTGTTCTCCGAGATGCTGGAGACACCGTTCGGTCCTGAGGATGAATTAAACCCGGACGAACTGGACCGTCCACACAGGTAGTTTCGTCTAGCTGGTTGAGGCGTCCGTCAGGGTGGGAGAGGAGCTGTGAACGCAACGGGAAGAGAACCGACACGCAGTTCGGGCCCGAGAATCAGTTTCGGGCCTTCTGAGGAGAACGGTGTTGGTGCGCCCCGTTTCGTCGCGTCGATCTTGTTTTACGATGTCGCGTTCGGCTGTGCGCTCCGAGGCGTGTCCTAGCGTTCCGGTGTATTCGGAAACTCCACTTCACGCGATTAGCCTCCCCAATAGAACACACTCAGAGTCCTCCGGTGGGCCATATAGGTGCCGATGGCTGGAAACACCCATCCCTTACTGTTCGACCGCAAAATGCGACGATTCACACCGAGTGCGTAGGGAAGCTACAAGCCCTTACACACATGCACTCGGAAGTCTTCGACGGTAACCGAGGTAGGATGTCAGTCTCTGGAAGTTAGCTGGTCGCGCAACCGCTCCAGCGATAGCGAGTCGAGACTGTCGGAGTCCTTGAGAAGGCCAACCAGACCCTGCGGGAACAACAACACGACAGTGATAAAAACGAGACCCAAGATTATCTGCCACGCGTCGAACGTAGAGTTGAGGTAGGTCTCGAGGTAGATGAAGACACCAGCACCGATCATCGGACCGTAGAGCGTGCCGACGCCGCCAAAGACCACCATAATGATTATTTCTCCAGAGAATAACCAGAACAACATATCGGGTGATGCGAACCCCTCTGCTGCGACGAAGAGACCACCAGCTAGCCCACTGACCATTCCGGAGATGATGAACGATATATGCTTGTAACGGTCGACGTTGTAGCCGATGAATTCCGCGCGCTGATCATTCTCTCCAATCACTTGGAATATCAGCCCCAGTGGCGAGTTCATTAGCCGACGGGCGCCTATGTAGACGGCCACCATCGTGAGGAAGACAATATAGTAGATCATCATCTCAGAAATTTCGATGCTGGCGAAGAGGGTCGGCGTTGAAACGGTGAGGCCGTTGTTGCCACCGAGGAAGTCACTCGACCGGATTACGATTTCGTAGAGAATCTGCGCGAACGCAAAGGTTATCAACGCGAAGTACACGCCCGTGGACCGAAGCGAAAAGTAGCCCACGATGAACGCGAACGCTGCACTGAGGACGACAGCGACCAATAAGAGGGGAATAAGCCCCTCCGAGAGGTGGAGTACCGTAAGCGCTCCACCATAGACGCCGAGACCGAAGTACGCGGCGTGGCCGAACGAAATCATCCCCGTGTAGCCCATCATGATGTCATACCCGAGGGCGAAGATGGCGAATACCATCGCTTCGATCATCAACACTGTATAGAACGAGCCAATGAACGGCGGTGCAACGAACGGGAATACCGTTAGCACGGTGAGAATCGCTATTAGCCAGCGGTTCTCGACCGCGCCGTGTCGAATCGTGTTTAGATTTACGTTCATGTTATGCCTCCGTGATGGACGTCGGGAACAGTCCTTCTGGTTTGATGACGAGCGTGACGACAAGTGCGAGGAGCACGAGTATCGACGTGAAGCCGGGGAAGAACAGTGCCCCTAGCGCTCTCACCTCGGCGATGATGAACGCCGCGACGATGGAGCCGCGGAAGCTCCCGAGCCCACCGATTACCACGACGATGAACGCGTCGATGATTATCGAGACACCCATCGTCGGGGATAGACCAACCACTGGTGCTGCGATGACTCCGGAGACTCCGGCGATTCCAGCGCCGAACGCGAAGGTCATCGTGAACGCGCGCGGTAAGTTGATTCCCAGTGAGCGAACCGTCTCGGTATTGTGCGTCCCTGCTCGAATGATCAGGCCCATGTTCGACCGCTGAATCAATAGGAACATTCCGCCGACGAATGCCAGACCGAACAAGAAGATGAAGATTCTATAGGCCGGGTACGACAGCATGCCGAGCTGGAGCGAGAAGTCGAGCAGGTCGGGCGTAGGCATCGACTTTAGGTCCGCTCCCCAAATGAAGTGAGCCGACTGGTCAAGCACGAGTAGGAACCCGAAGGTGATTAAAAGGTGGTCCACCGGATCGCGGCCGTACAGGGGCCGAAGCGTCGTATACTCAAGCAACCCGCCCAGCGCCCCGACGAGGATGAACGCGACTACGATGGCTAAGAAGAACTGTTCAGTCAGCAAGTACGTGCTCAGCCCAATGTAGGCGCCGAGCATGTAGAACGACCCGTGAGCGAAGTTCAGGATGTCCATGAGGCCGAAGATGATAGTCAGTCCCGACGCAATCAACACGAGCAGCATCATCTGAGAGAGTCCGTTCAGGGCTTGGGCGATTATTGCGGACGTCGCGACCATTAGTCGACCTCCTTCTGACGGACACCGAGAGTCGTTTCCAGTATCTCTTCGTTCTGTTTTAGTTCGGTGGTCGTGCCGTGGAAGCGGTTCTGTCCGGTCTCGATGATGTAGTGTCTGTCGGCTAGCTTCATAGCTATCTCCGTGTTTTGTTCTATCAGGAGGATTGCGGCCTCTTCACCCCGTATCTCGTTGAGGATGTCTACGAGGTCGTCGACAATGACGGGCGCGAGTCCTTCACTAGGTTCGTCGAGTATCAGTAGGTCTGGATTCGTCATCAGCGACCGACCGATAGCCAGCATCTGTCGTTCACCGCCGCTCATCTGACCTGCGAGTTGCGTGCGCCTTTCGTCCAACCGCGCGAAATAGTCGTAGATCCGCGCGAGACGCCCCGCCGAATCGTCGTGGGCCATCCCGCCGAGGCGAAGGTTCTCCTCAACGGTCAGTGATGGGAAGATGTCGCGGTCTTCAGGGACCAGCGAGATACCAGCCTTCGAGATGTGTTCGGGTGACCAGTCAGTTATTTCCTGGTCGTCGAACACGATGGTGCCCTCCGATGCTGGCGTCAGACCGGCGATGGAGCGAACAGTCGTCGTCTTGCCGGCGCCGTTCCTACCCAGGAGCGAGACGACCTCGCCGCCCGTCACCGACAGCGAGACGCCGTGAAGGACCTTGCTCCGGCCGTAAGAGGTGTGGATAGAATCCACGTCGAGCAGCGCCATCAGAGGCCCCCCAGATAGGCTTCCTGCACTTGCTCGTCGTTCAGTACCTTGCTAGGTTGACCCTCGACGAGTTTTCGGCCCTGGTTGAGAACCATGATTTGATCGGAAACATCATCGACGACGTCCATGTCGTGTTCAATCAGTAGTATCGTGAAATCGCTACTGAGTTGTTGGATGAGACTGATTATTCGCTCAGTCTCCTCGGGCGACATCCCTGCCGTGGGTTCGTCGAGTAGTATCAGCTCAGGGTCGGTCGCAATCGTGATGGCGATCTCCAGACGTCGCTGGTCGCCGTATGGGAGGTCTGACGCTCGCTGATCGGCCTGGCCCTCTAAGCCGACGTTTCGGAGCGCAGCCATCGCCTGTTCGCGAACGTCTTCGTACTCATCTCGGTGCCGCCAGAACGTCCACTGGCGGTTGAGGGTTGCTTGCGCCGGCGCCCGGACGTTTTCGAGTACCGTAAGGTCTGGGAAAATATTGTTTATTTGGAATGACCGCCCGATACCCGCCGTGCAGCGTTTGTACGGTGGATCCTCGGTGATGTCTTCACCAAGAAACTTGACAGTCCCCCTGGTCGGGGTTAGTCGACCGCTTAGCAGGTTGAAAAACGTCGTCTTCCCGGCGCCGTTCGGACCGATTATCGAGGTAATCGTGCCCTCGTCGACGCTGAAGTCAACGCTATCGACCGCCAGCAATTTACCGAATTCTTTGGTGAGGTCTGTTGCAGTCAGCATATTATCCGACGATTAATTGCTTGCCCTTCATCAATTGTAATCGCTGTCTTGAATTAGAACGCTTCACACCGATCCTCCAGGATGACATCTTCTTGAGTGTCGAGAATTTCATTCTGCTGGTCCCGAACCTCGCGGATGTAGAAGTCGAGAATAGCTTGGTGGTCACCAGCGCGGTACTTGATGTCACCGTGGGGAGCGGCAACTTCTAGTCCTTCGAGCCCGGAGATGACATCCTCAGTGTTTGTCGAGCCGCTTTCCTCCATCGCCTTGAACACGGACTGGGCAGCGGCGTACCCCCGCGCGTGATAAAGATTCGGTTCAGACACGCCGTGATTGGACATGACTGATTTGAAAGTCTGGAACTCCTCACGTTCGAGCGTGTCCGCATAGTCGAGGCAAGTCTTCCACCCGTTCGCGTTTTCGCCGATAGCTGGCATTACGTCGCCAGTCGTCAGGTACCCGAGGCCAGTCAGTTCGTGGTTTTGGCCCAGTCCGAAGTCCGCAGCCTGGTTTAGATATCGGACTGCGGCCCCCCCAGCGAAGAACGAGAACACGATGTCCGCGTCGGAGTTCTGTATCCGAGAGAAGTACGACGAGAAGTCGCTTTCGTCCTGGGGCGCGTAGATGTCTTCAACGACTGTCCCGCCGCCCTCCTCGAAGTACCTCTTGAAGAACCCATTTACTTGCGCCCCCGCAGAGTAGTCCGCTGAGAACGTGATGGCATCGCCGTCAAGGTTCTCAGCGGCCCACTGCGCCATCGGCATCGCCTGTTGCTCGTTGATGGGTGATGTCTTGAACGTATACCGGTTGCACTTATCCGTGACCGCCGCCGTTGTGGCCGCGTTCGACATGATGGTCAAGACCTCGTTCTCCTCGATAATCGGAAGAAGCGCTTCGCCGACGTTCGTAGATACAGGCCCGTTAATGAAGTCAGCGCTTTCCTGACTGACAAGCTGTTCAACTGCGTTTCGGGCCGTGCTCGGGTTTGCTTGCGTGTCCCGGGTAGCGACCTCTATCTCCCGGCCGTTAATCGAGCCGTCCCGATCTTCAATCGCCGCCTCCGTGCCTGCGATGATTGCTTCTCCGAGGGCAGCGTATCCACCAGACGTCGGTACTGCGATGCCGGCAGTTATCGGACCGCCTGACCCACCTTGGCCGCCGATGGTGCCTGAACAGCCGGCAAGCGCGGAAATCGACCCCACGGAACCGATGGCCTTCAGGACGTTACGACGATTCCTGACAGTGGTCTGGTAGCTCTCACTGCGGTCTAAGCCTTCTTGTCGCTCGGACATATACTGCAACACACTCACAATCAATATAATAAACTTTGGGTTCAATACACCCCTATTACTCATACTAGGGTCCATTTCTTCGAGCACTCAGATATATTCGTCACTGTCGGGCCTTAGGGCGTACCTGCAGGTCTGAAACCGGATATCCGGGAGGTGAGCAGTAGTTTTACCATCACTCGCTGTATTAAACGATATCAATGCCCTTGGAAATCCGCGAGAAGAAAGTAGACGTCAACGGCATTGAGACCCACTATTACGAAGGTGGTACGGGCGAACCACTCGTGTTGCTCCACGGGGGCGGTCCAGGAATCGATGCATGGCTGAACTGGCAGTTTCTTATGCCCAAACTGGTTTCAGCTGGGTACCGTGTCCTCGCGCCGGATCTCGTAGGGTTCGGCAAGTCTGAGATACCCCACCCAGACAATTTCGATTACGACGGAACGGTTTTTCAGGACCACGTAGTTGGCTTCGTGGAGACGCTCGAACTATCCAGACCCACGCTCGTCGGACAGTCGTTCGGGGCCTCTGTGGCGATTGGAACCGCAATCAAGCGCTCCGACTTGATCGACAAACTCGTGCTGTTCGGCCCGTCGGCCCGCCTCATCTCTGAATCAGACCCCATAGATCAAGACTGGTCAGCGCTCGGTCGGTCAAATATGGAGGAGATTGTAGGACGGATGAGCGTCACCGACCAGTTTGACCTAAACGAAGCGATCGACCGACGGATCGAGATGTGGAACAGAGAAAACGCTCCTGAGGCATATGCCGCAATACGAAGGATGCTAGAGGGTGGCGGACTCGTGTTCGCGGACGAAGACATTGCTAACCTGCCGCACCAAACTATCATCTTCCAGGGCAAAGACGACGACTTCTTGGGCCCGCCGGTCACTCATACGTGGGAATACATGGAGCTAATTGATAACGCGTCGCTATACGTAATAAAGGGATCTGGACACTGGGAGATGGTAGATCAGGTCAACGAGGTTGAGTCTATGCTCCGCCGGTTCCTATAATATACTCGTGGAGCACCACTTTAGACAGTTCTTGACCACCTCAGAGTGTGTCCGTGTTTGTTAGACCACCGTCGACAAGAAGTGATGCACCGGAGACGTACCTTGCGAGGTCGCTCGCCAAGAAAACGGCGACGTCTCCGACGTCAGAGGGCTGACCTGCTCGCCGTAGCGGTATCTTCTTGAAGAGATCCTCCATTTCGTCGTCGTTCAGTCGCTGTAACGAGGACATTTGGGTCTCCGTTAACCCGGGGAGGATTGCGTTGACTCGGATTCCTTGCGGACCAAGCGCTTCAGCCATCGCGAAGGTTAGCGTCCGGATGGCTCCCTTGGACGCACAGTATGTCGTCCGGTTCCCATACCCCTTGAGCGCCGCGTCGCTCGCCACATTAATAATGGTACCACCGGAGAACCGCATCTTTCGGGCAGCTATCTGCGACCCGAAGAATGTACCTCGAAGGTTGACGTCCAGCAGGTCGTCGTAATCTGACTCGGTTATATCAAGGAACGGCTGCCGGTGGAGAATACCAGCGTTGTTGACCATGATGTCAAGTCCGCCAGCTTCCTCGGCAGCCTCGACCGCTTGTTCGAGGTCCGATGTCTTGCTCACGTCGCACTCGACGAATGCCCCGCTTCCGTTCGTATCCTCGGCGATCAAGTCGACAGTCTTAATCCCGCCACCTCTGGGTTCGGGGTCGATGTCGGCTACCACCACATCCGCGCCGTGGCCCGCGAGCGAGAGCGCGATGCCGCGACCGATACCGCTCGACCCGCCGGTGACGACTGCAGTCCTGTCCGTCAGTAGTTCAGTCATCGGATAATGCGGAGTATAAACCGCAGTTACCTATGTCTATCGTCCGGGGACGCTCAGTTGGGGATGCGGTAGCGAAAGAACAGGTCAGGGAAGCAATGGCGAACGAACGATTCGAGCGAGCAGTGGCGGATAACTCGCTCGTGTGACCGACAGCCAAGGGGTGAGCTGGTGGCTCAGTGGTCAGTCGCCAGTTCCTTGTCGGCCAGAATATCCCGATCAGACTGCATCATCTGCGCCTCAACCAGCGTCGCGCACCCAGGGCAGTAGTACTCCCGAAGTTCGAACTCCTCGTCGACGTAGATTCCCGGTTCGTCGATGAGCGGGTTCGCCTCCGTCAGCGGCTTCTTCGCACAGAGCAAGTGCTCCTTATAGACGGCGTCGACTGAGCAGATATCCTCGCCGCAGGAACGACACCGGAGGCGACCGTCCGCCGCTTCGAGGTGGGTGTCGAGCGTGGTCGGCACGTTCACTCACCCTCCTCCCGCTTTACCGCGGTGAAGCACTCCGAGCGAATCTCTTCGCGACGGGCCTCGGTCGCCTCTGCGTCCACTTCGGCGTCGATGCCCTCTCCGTCGACTGCGACGCCGTACGTGGACCGGTCCATTTCGTGGGAGATGTACCCGTTGGCGACATCCTCGCGGACGCGCTCCGGGTCGCGGTCGATTGGGTCTCCGAGTCCGGCGCCGCCTCCCCACGACAACTGGAACACGTCCGCCTCCCGTTACTGCATCTCGTACTTCGGCGGGAGGACGTTGGCGTCACCAAATTCGCTGATATCTTCGGGTATCCGCCCTTCAGCGAGTCGGTCGGCGACATCCGTATCCTCGCTGATCTGGTAGCGATTCGAGTTCGGCGGTAGTCCGCCGTTGATTCCTTGCACCGGCGGGAACGCGACGCCGAAGCTGGTCAGCGTCAGTTCGAGGGGGATGTCCAGCGCCTCCGGTCCGCCGACGTTGTGCGGTTTCCAGGCTATCTCGCCGCCGACGCCACTCCTGTACTCGCCGGCGCCACCCGAGTCCTCGAGTTCCCGGCGGAACAGGTAGAGCATCGGCAGGTCGTGCTCGGTCCGCTCGACTGTCGGGGACTGTCCCCGCGGCGTGCACATGATACCGCCAGTTTCGATGCCGTCTTCGTACGAGCGAGCTCTCCATCCGCCGGCCATCGAGTCCATGAACAGGTCGGCGACAGGTTTACCGTCGTGGTCCAGTCCTAAGACGGTGACCGTCGGCCAGGAGCCGCACGATTCGGCAAGCAGGTCATCCTACGATTCGATTCCCACTTTCGTCGGTGACTACCGTGTCGGTGAAGGTCCCACCGGTGTCTACCCCTATAATGTACATGCTACCAATTCTCTAACATACTACAACAGAATATGAGCGTTGCGTCGTTCACATTACTCTTCCGTCGCTGGGCGGAGGGAAGGCCGGCACGGAGGCCGATCGGTCGGAGCCGAATACTTTTATTGGTGGATATAGATATCCCATCTGATGTCCGAAGAAACAGCCTGGATTAGAACCTTAGGTGCAGAAGTGCAGTACGTCGGCAGTGACCCCTATCGGACGCGTTGCCTGCGGGCGGGTAATGGGGACGAACCGCCACTCATCTTGCTTAGTGGGATTGGCGGACACGTAGAATCGTATCTCAAGAACGTCATCCCCCTCGCTGAACGCTTCGACGACCGGGAAGTCATCGCCATCGACTACATCGGCCACGGGTTGTCCAGCGCTCCGGAGGATTGTGAGTACACGCTGGAAGACTACTCCGACCAAGTTGAGTACCTCATCGACGAACTCGGCTACGAGAGCGCGCATGTCCACGGGGAGTCGCTCGGTGGCATGGTGTCCGCGTACATGGGGATCAACCGCCCGCACTTGACCGAGACCATCGGTCTCAACACACCTGCCGGCCTCCTGCAACTCGACCCACCGAGCGTCACCGAGGAGGACAAGGCCGACACCCAGGAGAAGCTCGAGGATTTGGCCGACCGCACGACGGATATGCTCGACGCGGGCGTGACCAGAGAGACCGTCCGTCGACGCCTGGATTGGCTGTTCGTCAACGAGACGCCGAGTGACGAACTCGTCGAAATACGGTACAAGATCTACAAGCAGGATCGAGTGCAGGAGGTCATGCCACAGATCTATCAGTCCACACTCATTGACGACTTCCATCTCTGGTCACGGGAGGAAGTGGAGAACTTAGACGTACCAGTCTTGTTCATATACTCGGCGCACAACCCCGGTGCCCCGGAGAAGGCCGCGCGGTTCGCGACCGACCTCATGCCGACTGTCGAGTACCACCTGTACGAACACTCCGCGCACTGGCCGCAGTGGGAGGAAGCCGATCAGTTCAACGACGATACTGCGGCTTTCGTGAAAGAGTACGGTCAGTAGGATCAACCCCGGATCCCTCGAGACCATTGACTGTCCTTCCTGAGTTTAAGCGGTTTTATTCTTGCCCGAGACGCGGACGGGCTTGTAGGGCTCTTCGAGATACGCGATGTCACTCTCGCGGAGGTCAATATCGACGGCTTCGACGGCTTCTTCAAGATGTTTGATGCTGGTTGCGCCGATAATCGGGACATCAACCATGTCCTTCGACAGCATCCATGCGAGGCTTATCTGGGCCATCGAGGCATCGTACTCTTCGGCCAGTTCCTGGACCCGCTCGTTGATTTCGCGGCCGCCGCGTTCCAGATAGGGGTGTCCCTCCGTACGATCGTCCGTCTGGCCCCTCCGGGTCGCGTCCAAATTCTCGAGGGGGCGAGCGAGGGTGCCTCGCGCGAGCGGGCTCCATGGGACGAAGGCGATGCCCTCCTGCTGACATATAGGCATGATTTCGCGTTCCTCCTCGCGGTACATTAGGTTGTAATGGTTTTGCATCGTGGCAAATGAGTCGATATTCATTGAGCGACTCGTTTTGAGCGCTTCAACAAGCTGGTAGCCCCAGATAGAACTCGCACCGAAGTTGTGTATGTCACCACGCGTGACAGCATCGTCAAACGCGCGTAGAGTCTCCTTGATGTCGGTATCGTAGTCCCAGCGGTGAATCTGATAGAGGTCAATGGTGTCGACACCCAGGCGCTCTTTCGAATTTTGGATTGCCTGATCGATGGCCTTCCGGGAGAGACCACCGGAGTTGGGGTTATCCGGGTCGGTCTGATAGTAGCACTTCGAGGCGATGACCTTACTGTCACGGTCGTACTGGGAAAGCACATCGCCGAGGAGTCGTTCTGACTCGCCTAGTGAGTACAGGTTTGAAGTGTCGAAGTAGTTGATACCGAGTTCGACGGCGCGTTCGATTATCTCTCGGCTCTCCTCCTCATCCAGTACCCAATCCCGCCAGGCGCTGTCGCCGAACCCCGCACAGCCGAGGGCGATACGACTGACTGACATTCCAGTGTCGCCGAGCGTTGTGTATTGCACAGATTGAGTGTGCCTGTGATACTATTTATAATTTAGGTTGGCTTAGGACCGTGCCAACCAGCCAGACGGAGTCGGCTGTTAAAGACGGCTATCCCGACCCCGTTAGAGGAAATAGTTCATAGCATCGAGGGGGATCGTAGTGATGTCGAGGTAGGCGGTCCGTTTCCGTATTTTCCAGCCGTCATCCGTGTTGACAATGACGTCCTCCCGCTTCGCAGAGAGTGTATCGTAGTCCCCCGAGTCGCCTTTGCTCACGTACAGCAGGAGATTCGAGTTCACCTCATACTCGTCTTCTCCGTCCCCAGGTTCGACGCGGACGTTTGAAACGAAGTGGCGAGTCCGAGAAGGTGGGCGCTCTGACCAAGCGTACTCGCCGGCGCGTCGGGTGATGCGATCGCTGAGCGTTTCGTACGTCTCGTACATGTGGTACGTGTCAAGGAAGTCGCTGGTGCGACCCTCCTGCGAGACGCGAACCGGGATTTTGTAGTCGATCTCCTCATCAAGGAGTTCAAGCCAGTCGTCCAAGCGTCGATCGTCCAGATACTCCGCCTCTTTGTATAGGAACTGCTCAATCTCCCAGTGGGTATTCCGGTCGACGTATGCAGTCTGTTTACTTGCCATGGTATCAGTCCTCCCCTGACATCGCTTCGAAATACTGTCGCAGGAAGTGGCGTGCGTTCGCCTCATTGAACCAGCTGTGGTACGCGGTCCCAGGGGCGTCCCAGTCGACCGGTTTTGTCTCCTTTTGCATATCGTATCGGAGATCCATAGTGGTCCCCTTCGAGCCCTTCGTCACGCTCATCCAGTTCTTGGCGTCGTCTTGGTCCGCAACCCCCGACGACCCAAATGCGCCGACGAACGCTTGGTGGGCGCGTTCCTTGTACTTCTCGGGGGCGTTCTTCTCGACTGCGCACCACAGGTACGCCTCGGATTGCGTCGCGCTTATCGGCCGATACATCATGACGTACGTCATCCCGATAGCGGAATCTTCACCCTCCGGCGTGGCGACGGCGGTGGTGTTGATGATGAAGTTTGGAAAGAACCCACCGTTGATGGGTGTGTATCCTTTCTCTTCCATCAGCTTGAGGTTCTCCTCAGGGAGTCCTTCCCGCATACTATCGTGCATCTCCTCGGGATAGATGTCGAACCACGACCCAGTCTCCGCCATCTCGAGTCCGCCCGGTCCCGCATGGATGTGGTATCGAGGTTCGTCTTCTTCGAGGCGGTCTGTCGGGAGGATGCTCGGAACGTCCGCGAACGAGCGGTGGGTGACGAGTGAGTGGTAGTGGTCGCTCATGTTGTTGATGACCCCTATCTTCCAGTTCGTATCCTTGATTACGCGGTGGGGGCCGAGTAATTCCATCCCTTCACTCGTTCTTTTGAGGTGGTAGTCGAGATAGAACTTGAAGTCTCCGAGGAAGTCCTCGAGCGGCTCGGTTTCTTCGCTCAGGCAGATGAAGACAAGTCCGTCATACGTGTCGAATCTGGGCTGTCGAAGGCCTCCAACTTCGTCCTTGTCGATGTTCCCCTGGTACGCATCCTCGAGATTGGGAATCCCAACAAGCTCACCAGTGTTGTCGAATGTCCACCCATGATAGGGGCACCGGAAGTGGGATGCGTTGCCCATCTCACCGTGACAGACCTGTCGGCCCTGGTGGCAGCACTCGTTCGCGAAGACCTGAACTTCGCCCTCTTCATCACGGACGACAATGAAGCTCTCCTCCAGGATGTATCGAACGATATAGTCGCCCTCGTCCGGTATCTCCGACTCGTGGCCGACAGGTATCCACTTTCGTCGGAAGATTCTATCCTGTTCTAGCTCGAATATCTCGTTGCTGCTGTAGATGTCGTCCGGAACTGTGCCGTCCTGTTCTAGGACTTCAAGCGCGTCCGACATCTGGTTCTGTATGCGGTCAACCGCCATACAACACGGATAACTGGGTAGATTATTATATCTTTGGTACGCTAATCCAAGGGTGGCTGAGAGTTTTTGTCTTGGATGTAGTCGTCTCAGTAGGGGATGGTCGGTTTCATCCTCTCGTCAAGTTCACCGATCCACTGGTGATCGCCGGCAATGCCAATATCCTCGTCGGACCACTCAATTGGCTCCCAGTCGGGGTCGAAGATGAGGTACCCACCAGTGTAGAGTTCGAGACGGATGTCACTGGCAGGTTCACGCATGTAGAGGTACTTCCCCTCGGTAATGGCGTGTTGGCCGGGGCCGGCATCGAGTTTGTATCCGTTCTCTCGGAGACGGTCAGCAGCTGCGAAGAGGTCGTGTTCGGTCTCGACGCGGTACGAGACGTGGTGGAACTGTTCGGCTCGGCCATCAGAGTCGCCGGTATCCTCATGCGTGCTGAGCGCAAGATCATGCGGTTGTGGCGTCACGCTCAGCCAGGTTCCCCAGCGTTTTCCTTTGTTCCGGTAGAACTCGTTTACCTGAAACCCAAGGTGTTCCTCAAGCCATTCCGTTGCTGCGGCGCCATCCCGGTCGCGGAGGTGAACGTGGTCGAGACGGGTCGGCGCGCCGCGCACCAGCGTGTCGCCGCTGACCCGTCTCGCTTTGAGCTGCGATTCTTTTTCTGTTTGAGGGTCGGGCTTCTCGACGTCGTAGTAGATTTCGAAGGGGTGCCCGTTGGGCGCTTCGAACCGAATAGCCTCGCCTTGTCCACGCTCCTCGCCAGCAGAGAGCCGTGAGACGTCTATGTCTTCTTTCTCGAGTTGGTCCACGAACAACTCTAAGTGTTCGGGGCGCTGAGCGCGCCACCCAATGTGGTTGACCCCGGCTGTATCGGTCTCAGTGAGACTCAACGTATGGTGCTCCGTGTCGTACATCGACCGCAGGAATGCCGTGTCTTCAGTTCGATCCGTTTCTTGAAGTCCGATTGTATCCCGGAAGAACCGTAGCGACTCGTCAAGATCCGGTGTTTCCAAGGCGACATGTCCCAGCCGCGCGAGTTCCGGACGCTCAGGTGCCGAGTTAAACTGGCCCATAAGTTGGATCCCACGCTCTTCGGATTTTAATATTTCTGTTTCGGCAACGATATTCGCGGGAATGAGGCGGTGGCTACTTGCGTCTGAGGGAACGGCTGCCTCTCCTCGACTCCCGTCTGCGTCGGCCGTCCTCTATGCACTTCAGTCGGGTATGTTCAGTCGTTTCCGCCCGTCGATTCGTTGGCCAGGCGGTCGGCGACGTCAGTGATGATGTCCTCCTGACCACCGACGACGCCAATTTCGCCGAGTTCGACCAGGATCTCCCGCGGGTCGAGATCATACTCGTCGGCGGCTCTTCTAGCGTGCCGGAGGAATGATGAGTAGACGCCCGCGTAGCCGAGCGTGAGCGAATCGTTATCGAGTGTTGGCATTGTGTCCGCGTCCAGCATCGGAACGAGCGTATCCCCAGCAGCGTCCATGACGCCAAACACGTCCGGGTTGACGTCGTATCCTGACTTCTCCAGCACGCTAACTAGCACTTCTATTTGTGCGTTCCCCGACCCGGCACCAAGGCCGCGCAAGCAGCCGTCGATTGTCACCGCGCCCTCTTCAAGTGCGGCTAGCGAGTTTCCAATAGCCAGTCCTAGGTTATTGTGGGCGTGGAAGCCAACGTCGATGGAGAGTTCCGACGCGAGCAGGGAGACACGGTCGCGGACGTCCGACGGAACCATCGCGCCGGCCGAGTCCATGACATAGACAGCGTCTGCCCCGTACTCTTCCATCAGCTCGGCCTGTTCTAGTACTGTTTCTGGTGAGGCCATGTGGGAGAGCATCAGTAGACCGTTAGCCTCGAGCCCCCGCTCGTTGACGTACTCGAAGTGATCCTGGGAGATATCGGCCTCGGTGACGTGGGTCGCGATTCGACATATGTCAGCCCCTTTGTCGATGGCAAGGTCGAGTTCCTCTATAGTCCCGATACCGGGGAGGAGCAACACCGAAAGTTCGGTATCGCTGAGTTCGGGCGCAACGGCGTCGAGGTAGGCCTCCGTGTCAGCAGCCGAGATTCCGTAATTAATCGACGATCCGCCCATGCCGTCGCCATGGGAGACCTCGATAACGTCCATGTTCGCGGCGTCCAGCGACGTGGCGACGTCCGCCATTTGCTCCGGAGTGAACTGGTGGTCGACGGCGTGCATTCCGTCCCGTAGCGTCATGTCGACAATGCGCGGGTTCTTAGTCATCAGCCACACCCCCGAGAGGTCCCGCGTCGCCAGACCGTTCGGCGACCCGTTCCGCCGCCCCAAGCGCAGCGCTCGTCATGATGTCCAGATTCCCGGCATAAGGCGGCAGGTACTGGCCCTCGCCCTCGACTTCGAGCGTCATTGTGAGGACGATGGAATCGTCGAGATCGAACCCGACGTTTTCGTCGTCTCTGACGGTCGGTTCGATCGTTATCTGGTAGCCGGGTACGTACGTCTGTATCTCCGCTTCAATGCGGGCCACAGAGTCGCGAACTGCCTCGATGCTCGTACTCTCGTTGACCATCGTGTGGACGGTATTGCGCATCATAATTGGTGGTTCGGCCGGGTTCAAGACGATAATAGCCTTCCCCTCATCTGCACCGCCAACGTGTTCAAGCCCTGAAGACGTCGTCTGTGTAAACTTATCTATATTTTGTCTAGTCCCGGGACCTGCGCTCTTCGACGCGATCGTCGAAATCATTTCGCCGTACTCGACATCTGTGACGCGGTCAACGGCGTGAACAAGCGGAATCGTCGCCTGTCCACCACAGGTAACCATATTGATGTTCTGAGTATCACCGTACGCTTCGTCGAAGTTGACGGCCGGTACAACGTAAGGGCCCACCGCAGCGGGTGTGAGATCAATTGCGAACAGCCCAAGGTCCTCATAGACCGGGGCATGCTGCTCGTGAATTCCTGCGCTCGTTGCTTCGAACACAATGTCGATCTCATCTGCGTGCTCTTTCAGACTCTCGATTCCGTTGTTTCCTACCCCTATTCCTTCTTCGACCGCGGCTTGGAGACCGTCCGACTCCTCCGTCGGAAGGATTCCAATCATCCTCTCAATTTCTATCGAATCAGAACGGTCAACAATTTTATACATCAGGTCGGTTCCGATATTACCTGGTCCTACAATGGCTGCTTTCGTCGGCATATAGCCAGAAATCTCTATGCACGGATAAAACAATTGGGGTCAGGAAAATGTTCTCCGAATCCCGGCACTCTGAGTGTTGATAACGCCGGTTTGTTCCGTTTGTAGGCTAAAATCCCAGTGGGAATTCTCATCTTGCGGTTGTCGAAGCACATTCTGAGCAGACATGATGCCCCGATAGTCACGGCGAGTGCACGGCAGCCGGTTGCTGGCCCGCACTCAGGCGTACTTGATATCCAAAGAGAGCTGATTCGCCGTTTGTAGGACCGTGTCTATCAGATCGTCGTCGAACTGGGTGGAGTCGACGTTTTTCGCCGGGACAGAGACGCTGAGCGCCCCGTGGAGGGTCTCGTCGATGGTGACCGGTGCACCGATACAGGCGAGTCGCTCTGTCCGCTCCTGATATTCCGTCGCATACCCCTGCTCGCGAAAAGTTTCGAGTTCGCCGAAAAGGCGGGCAGGCGTGGTGATGGTCCTGTCCGTATCCTTCGGCATCCCCCACCGGTCTAGAATCGCTTCGACGCGGTCTTGGGGAAGGTGAGCTAAGATAGCCTTCCCAATGGCGATATTGTGCATCCGAATGCGATGGCCCGTGTAGGTATCTAGATTCACGGCATGATCGCCCCGCGATTGATATAGATACACTCCGAGGCCGTTTTCCTCGACCATCAGGTTCGCCAGATGCCCTGTCTCGTTAGCTACGCGGTCGATCTTTGGTCGTCCGAATTTGTAAATGTCGTACTGCCCTCTGACCTTTCCGCCCATAGTGAGGAACTTAAGACCTACCCGGTAGATATCTGTATCCTCGTCCTTGACGACGTACCTTTTTTCGCGGAGTGTGCTCACGTGGTTATGGATACTTCCCTTCGTCATGTCCAGTTCCGAAGCGAGTTCACTGATTCGGGCGCCGTCTCGTCCCAACAACTCCTCGAGTATTACCAAGGACTTCTGCGTGGTCTTCACAGGGTGGTTTGCTTTGTCATCCATGACATCCGCTATGATACCCCACATCATAATCGTTTTGATTATGAAAACTCCCGGTTTTGAGATGCTTCAGGTGCTACCAGCAGGATAGCACGAAGCAAGTGGCGCGGACACAGTTCGATCCTTCTACCTGCACCTGTTTCGATATCCGGTCTAGTGGGATATTGCTGCCCGGGTTGTTGCACTCGTCGCTGCAGGAAATCCATACACCAACCGTCTCATCCATACCGCTAAACTGTAGAGAGAACGCTCAGGGGTATGTCTCGCTGAGGTTGGCAGAAGCGAGCTCGCGGCACGCGTGGGTACCGAGAGCCACGTTCCCCTGAACTTGGTTATGGTGACTTCAGGTGGAGGACCCCTACGGGACTAAATATCCCCCCACCGCTGTTTTCTATATCAAAACCGAATGGTACCGGCGGTCAACGTCTCCTAACTGCGAGTTGAAGCGCCGAGATACAGTCGAAGAGGAACAAAGCTAGGCTTGAGACGATTTCTTACTATACATCCCCCATGTCAATGGTCGGTTTCTTTCTGCTACAACGACACCACTAATTCATCACTTGTCACTGGCCTCAATGGTTATTGTTCCGAGCGATGCGAACTCAGCTGTGATAGTCGCACCAGGGTGGAGGCCTACCGCCGGTGTAATGGACCCACTCAGAACCAACTGGCCAGCCTTGATGCGTTGGTCGTATCCTTCGAGTTTATTCGCTAGCCACGCGACGGCGCGGGCCGGGTGATTCAGCACGGCTGCCCCGGCTCCCGAACCGGCGAGTTCGCCATTCCGGTGGATTTTCAGCCCCTCTAGAGAGAGATCTATGCCATCGACCGAAGTTGTCGCATCGCCAGTCACGTAGAGTGCCGACGAGGCGTTATCGGCTATAGTGTCCTGAATGTTTATGTCCCACTCTCGAATCCTGCTGTCGATGATTTCGAGGACTGGAATGACACTCCGCGTGGCAGCGAGAACGTCAGTCTGCGTCACCGGCGGCGTCAAATCCCTCTCCATGAGAAACCCGATTTCCGGTTCAATGCGGGGCTGGATTAGGTCCTCCATCGGAATCGTTCCGTCAACAATGTACATTGTATCCAGCAGCCGGCCGTAGTCCGGTTCGTCGACATCCAGTTGATTCTGAATTCCCTCGCTCGTTAATCCAATTTTGTGCCCTACTACAGTCGCGCCATCGCTGATGCGGTGGTCAACGAACCGCGACTGAATATCGTACGCGTCGGCAATGGAGAGATTATATTCCCCGGTTGGCCGGTCTATCGGTACACTACTGTCGAATGCCTCGTAGAGTGATATGGCTATGTTTTCTTTCTCTTCCTCTGAGACTGGCATGTCTACAGGATATTGCGGGAGGACTTAAAACCACGGTCACTTCCTATATGCTGAACGTCGGCTTCGACGTGCGGTGTATGCGCCCGTTTTATGATTCATACAGAGGAATTGAGACCAGATAGCAATTTTCGAATTGAAAACACGGACCATGGCGGTTGACACCCGAAAGTCTCACACAGTCTCTCGGAAAGCAGATCCTTCCTCGCCAGCTACGGGTCCACAGAAGTTCCCGTGGACGGTCCAGTCGGGTGCACAGATGATGGTAGCAGCCAAGTGGGCAAACGAGAAACCATGACCGGCTATCGCTCAAGGAATACCAATCCAGATACGGTAGATATGAACCTACTTTTCTTCTGGCGTTCTCCCTGAAATTTCAATCAGATTTGTACGCAGCGAACGGTCCCCGCCGGTAGACCGCTGGCTAGAGATACGTTTTTCGGTGACAGCCTTTGTCCAATATGGCAAAATGGCCTTATAGATATGTTTAATATTAGAAAACGGGGGTGCTAGTGTGTTCTTTACCCACTTTGGAGGCCCGATCTCGTACTCCCTTATAATAGACCATGGTGCCGCTTCTCCCGCAAGTGTAGTAGTACTACGAAACGTGTGTTACAAACATAGTACTGTAAAAACAGCACACCAAGAAACGTGTGTTACAAACATAGTACTGTAAAACCTTCAGACGAGAAATTTTGATTGTACTGTGTATAATTCTCGGAAAATAATTGGCCCAGTATAAAAAATGAGGCGAGTGCGAACTCCTTTTTGCTAGGGATATTAAGCGGGTGAAAACATACGATACAACTTCATGGTTGTACCACACTAACACAGGTAGATGAGTAAACACGAAGACATCTGTTGCAAGCTTGGGCGTGTTACGACATAGAGTTGACTCTCCGATGTCGATCATTGGTTAGCCAGAGAGTGGGGGGACGGAACGAGTGTGCGAAACCTCACATAGATGTTGAACAAAAAGTGGATCGTATCCGAATGAACTACCGTGAACGCCAGTCGCCTTGAGTGGAGTAACACTCCTGTCTATGAGGCACTTCACACCAGCAAACTCACCGTCAGGACGACCCGAAAGCGACCGAGATAGAAAGTGCAGGTGTCGATGCCGAGTCGCTCTCTGCCGACTTTATCTCCCACTATACAGTATATCAACATCGCAAAAACGGTCTGCCTGTACCTGGCCCAGAAGAAAAGTCAATAGGGGACGTCGGGAGAATGCTCATGGCACCACCTATTCACTCCAGTATAGAGCTGCTTTGGCCACAGAGTCGACACTCAAGTCCCTACAGAAAACAGATGTTAAAAATTTTGGCGTTCCGAAAGTTCTGGTCCATATTCGTTTCGTCTGGCAAGAATGTGGCGGTCGATGGATTTCGAGCAGGTGCTATGTGAAGATTATCACAGCCCAACAGATTAACGCGAGAATGAGTCAGTAAACAAAAGGCCTAATAGCTATCACTGAAACATACAGCTATGTCTCATTCAGAATCTGCGCAAGGAGAATTCTCCCTCCACGTAGAGAACGTTGGTGGGATTTCAGAGACTACCGTCGACCTCTCCGAGGGCGTCACTATCCTTGAAGGTCGAAACGCGACTAATCGAACCTCGTTCCTTCAAGCATTGATGGCAGTAATGGGTAGCGACCAATACACGCTCAAAGGTAATGCAGAGAAAGGGCGTGTTGAACTTGATATTGGAGAGACGATAGTCGAACGACGCTTCGAACGCCAGCACGGTACGGTCAACGCTAAAGAACCTGGCTATCTCGATGACCCGGAAACTGCAGAACTATTCGCATTCCTCCTCGAAGATAACGAAGCACGGCAGGTGGCAGCTCGTGGAGAGAACCTCCACGAACTCCTTACCCGGCCAATCGATACTGCCGAGATAGAAGCCGAGATCGAACTCCTTCAGGCTGAAAAACGAGACCTCGATGAAAAAGTCTCCAAAATAGAAGAAAGAGAACGGGATCTCACTGGTCTTGAACGGCGGAAACAGGAGCTTCAGTCCGCTATCTCCAAGCGTGAAGAGCGTCTCGAAGAGCTGGAACATGAAATCGAGCAAGCTGACGGTGACATCGTCTCAGAACAGGAATCAAAGGAGGCCATCGAAGAGCAGCTCGATAAGTTGAAAGATCATCGGTCACAGCTGGAGGATATCCGATTCGAACTCGAGACGGTGCAAGAGACGATCGACTCACTGGAGTCCGAGCGGAAGGAGAAGAGCGGCCGGCGAGAGGAGCTGACTGGTCGAACCAGCGTCGATATCGACGCCCTTCATGACGACCTTGATGAGCTCCGTGAGCGCCAACGTCGGGTGAACGCTCAAATGAACGAGCTTCAGAGCATCATCCAGTTTAATGAGGGAATGCTGGACGGAACGGATAGTGAAATCGCATCTGTCCTTCAAGAGAAGAGCGATCAAGAAAATGATGGTGCTCTCACGGACCAGTTACTCGAAAGCGATGACGCTGTGACGTGCTGGACGTGTGGCTCACAGGTTTCCCGTAGCGACATCGATGAAACGCTCAACCGACTCCGTTCGCTCCGGCAAGAGAAGCTGAATGAGCGTCAGACCATTCAGGACCAAATTGACGAGAAGAAAAAGCGTGTGACAGAGATTGAGACAGTCGAAGATGAGCTCGACAAACTCGATGACAGGCTTGCCGAGATTGATACCCAACTCGATTCGAAGCGAGAACGGGTCGAAAAACTGGAGGAACGGCGCGAGACCCTCCACGAAGAAGTCGAGGAACTCGAGGCGGCCGTTGAGCAAGAGCAGTCTTCGGACTACGATCAAGTACTCGAACTCCACAAGCAGGCAAATCGTGTTGAGTTGGAACTCGAACAAAAAGAAACAGAGCTCGACTCGGTAGAATCTGAGATCAATGAGATAGAGTCCATGGTTGACGACAAGGAAGAGTACAAGGATCGCCGGAACCAGGTTGTCGATGAACTTGATGAGCTACGGACTCGGATCGACCGGCTTGAAGAAAATGCAGTTGAAGAGTTCAACAGTCATATGGCGGAGGTTCTGGAGATACTTGAGTACGAGAACATCGCCCGTATCTGGATAGAACGGCAAGAACAAGAGACACGGCAGGGGCGGCAGAAAGTTCAGGAGACGGTTTTCGACCTTCACGTGGTCCGTGAGGCAGATTCCGGTGAAGCTTACGAGGGGACGGTCGACACGCTCAGTGAGAGCGAACGCGAGGTCGTCGGGCTTGTCGTCGCCCTTGCTGGCTACCTTGTACACGATCTCCATGAGACAGTGCCAGTGATGTTACTGGACTCTTTGGAAGCAATCGATTCGAACCGGATCGCGAAGATCATCGAATATTTCGCAGACTATCCTGATTACCTAATTATCGCACTTCTTCCCGAAGACGCGAGTGCAGTCGACGCTGGGAAACAGATTATTACAGATATATAAGATACTTAGTTTCCAGACATGTCGATGCCGGGCTTTGCTGGCGTTTCGGTCCACGACGTTCCTCTTAGATGCTGTGCGTTTCGGACGCGTTGGTCTCAGCGTTGATTTCGATGGGGTTCCGCGCTCACTGATCAGCGATGGAAACTCGTCAGAGAAGCGCTCGTCGTCGATGCGACCACATGGCCCAGCAAGACAAATAGATCCCAGAAGATTTTGTTCTGAATCGAGGACTGGCGCATCGACAGCACGTATTCCGTAGACTTCCTGAGGAGATGAACCATTCCAACAAGAGGTAAAGTTAGGAGATACAGTTCGACTATTTCGAATGACCCGAAGCCCATTTGATCTCTATACGGCTATTCGTGAGCAGAAAGTCAAAATGTTACACCAATATATATGTAACACAAACCAAACCAGTATTCGACTTTTTCGAACAGTTAGTCGTAGAGAAGATCGATCTCGATTTCGTTCGTGACCTCAAGGAGTGACTCGGGAATTTCCTCTTCGAACTTCTTTCCTTTGAGTCGCCTCGCAGGCCCCGAGACACTGATCGCCCCTAACGAAACACCATCCTCGTCACGGATTGGAGCCCCAACCGCGAACAGATGTCGACTGGATTCTTCGCGATTGAATGCGACCTGCCGCTCGCGGACTTCTTCCAGTTCGGTAAACAACTCATCACGAGTCGTCTTCGTATTTTCCGTCTGTTTCGGCAGTCCATGCTTTGTGATTATTTTATCAACGTTCTCTTCTGGGTAATACGCCAGAATCGCCTTCCCTGCGGCGAGTGAATGAAGCGGCGAGTAGTCACCAATCGAAATATTCGATTTAACCGAATTCTGTCCAACGTTCCCATAGACGTGTACTGCATGGCCGTCTTCCTCAACGATATACCAGACCCGCTCCCCGGTCTTTTCAGCCAGTTTATCGACGTGAGACTTTGACACCAGAAAGAGATCCCTCGCACGTCGTGCCTGAATACCGAGATTCAGGAATCTCAGACTAAGTCGGTAGGAATTCCCATCTTTGAGCACGTAGCCGGTACTCACTAAGGTCTCGAGATGTCTATGAATGGTACTCTTCGAATATGGGAGTCTCTTGCTAAGCTGAATAAGTGTGTGCTCGTCCTCAGCCTTGAGCTCCTCAATGATTTCAAATGATTTCTGCGTGGTTGTGACGGGGCGGGACGGGTCTTCCTGACTCATGGCCAAAACCATGGGACACGCCATCATAAAGCATTCGAATCATTCGAACGGGTTCGCATGTTTGTTCGAATGATTCTACTATTCCACCGGATACTGAATTGATAGCTTCTACAGGTCGTAGAGATCTTTTGCATTCGAATGAGCGATTTTCATTCGGTCTGAATGTGATATCTCCAGGTTCTCGATATCCGCCTTCGCTCTGTTGATATCGCCGATCACATGGGGATAATCCGACCCAAGGAGCAGCTGGTCCGCGCCAACGGATTCCATCGTACAGACCAACGCGGGTTCATGGAACGAGACAGTATCATAATAAATTTCGCGGAGATACTGCTCGGGTTTCTTCGAGATGTTTTCACGGCACTCCGGATACGCTTGGTATCCGTTATTGAGTCGCTCAACGAGGAATGGAATCGTTCCACCGAGGTGTGAAACGTGGATGTCGAGGTCGAACTCCTCTAAGACGCCATCGAAGATGAGTCGTGTAATCGCCAACGTCAGGTCATTTTCAAAGCCGACCAACGGTGCAAGTCGATGTTCTTGCATCGTATCCACGTTCGCTGGGGGCATCGGATGGATGTATAGTGGTACATCGAGTTCGTCGACCGCCTCGAAAAATTGCCTGAAACGATTCGCAGTCAGCGGTTGGTTATTGATATTCGACCCGATGTTGATTCCCTTGAGACCGAGGTCTTCGATGGCACGGCGTGCTTCTTCGACAGCTAGCTCCGGAGTTCGAAGTGGGACGCAAGCAAGCCCGTAGAACTCGTCATGATTTTTTTGAATTTCAGCGTAGGCGTCGTTGGAGACTTGTGCTAGTTCGAGCGCGGCTTCTCCTTCGAGGAAATCGATGTTCGGGATACTGACGCTGAGGAGCTGCTGGTCAATTCCTGCATCCGCCATGTGCCGCTTTCGAACGGCAAGGTCGGTCATTGGCGGGGTCAGCGTAACTACCCGTGAACCGTTCGACACGATTACATCCCGCCCGGCTTCGTCTGACGAGAGGGAATAAGAACCCTCTGAGTCGTCAAGTGCATCCAAATAATTCTCTGGATAGTAGTGGTTATGCACGTCTATGGCTTGGACCATGGTTCAGAACCTATGTCGCCGTTACTAATACTTTTGGAAAGTATCATTTCCACATTCATAGAAATTAATCCAAGATATGTGCAATTAAAGGAATGGGGAGGAGATGCGAGTGATTTATAGGGGCAGAACAGTCCCAGAACGTGATGTCAGTAGGAACGTGCCGGTCCCATAGAACTACCTTCCGAAATACCTGGATGAGAGATCGCTATTCTGCTCCTGTCTCTCCGTACTCCATGAACACTGTCTTCGTCTCTAAAAATTCATCTACGGCGCTCTTGCCGTTTTCTCTGCCCCATCCACTGTGTTTCACTCCTCCCCACGGATACTGGGGCCCAATCATCCGGTACGTGTTAATCCAGACAGTTCCAGCTCTGATTTTGGTACTCAACCTAGGGCCGCGCTGAGCGTCGCCAGTCCAGATCCCCGCAACGAGCCCAAAGTCCGTTTGGTTCGCGATACGCACTGCTTCAGATTCGGTTGAAAACTTGATAACGGCCAAAACAGGCCCGAAGACCTCTTCTTGGGCAAGCGTCGAGTCTGGGTCAACATCAGAGAGAATCGTAGGTTCGTAGAACAGATCACTTGCAAGAGTAGTTTCGGGGGGGCCGCCACCATATTCGAGTCTTGCTCCTGCTTCCTGTGCTTTGGTTACGTACTGGTCAATTTGTGTGAACTGTGCTTGGGAAGCCAACGGCCCCATGTCTGTCACCTCATCTCGTGGATTACCCAAGACCAGGCCGTCAGCTTTGTTCACGAGTTCGTCAACGAACTCATCGTGGATTTCATCCTGTACGAGAACTCGCGAACCAGCTGCGCAGAACTGTCCAGCCGCATTGAAGATACCATCAATCACACCTTCTGCTGCGTTATTCAGGTTTGCATCACCGAAAACGATATTCGGGCTCTTTCCACCGAGTTCCATGACAGTGGGTTTGAGATTCCTTCCAGCTTGTTCTGCAATCGTGGCGCCCGTTTTTGGGCCCCCGGTGAAACTAACCTTGTCAACCGAATCATGTGTGACGAGGGGGGAACCGATTTCCTCTCCAAAGCCGGTAACGACGTTTACAGCTCCATTTGGGAGGCCAGTTTCGTCAATTGCGCTTGCGAGCGTGAGTACTGCAGCAGATGCCCGTTCATCCGGTTTCAACACGACCGACGCACCGGCTGCAATTGCCGGGGCGAGCTTCCACGTGGCTAACATTGTGGAAGCATTCCATGGTGTAATCGCTCCAACGACACCCACTGGCTCCTTGCGAGTGTATACCTCCGCAGTACCATCGTTTGGAATGGTCTCACCCTGTATTTTGTTCGCAAGTCCAGCGTAGTAGCGGTACCAGGCGGGCAGTGCCCTGATTGCGCCACTGATTTCGTTTTTCGGGCGACCAGTGTCACGAATTTCACAATCAATCAACTCATCAGCCTTGGCTTCAACACGATCAGCGATCTGACTGAGGTAATTGCCTCGCTGGCTCGCGGTTGCATTGCTCCATTCGCCTTCGAAGACAGCATACCGGGCTGATTCGACAGCCTCACGAACATCCTCGGCATTCCCTCTCGGGATCTCAATCCACTCATCTCCATCGTATGGATCAGTACTTTCGAAATATGCTCCGGAATTTGGTTCGACGAACTGTCCGTTGATATAGTGTCCTGACACCTGTCTCATTGGACTATTACCTCGTGCACTGGGATGGGAAACGCTCTGTACTTCGCTGCCATTCTGTGAGTAGACACAATCACTGTCAATAAATCTTCCTCGTAGACTGAATCAGCGACTTGGAGTATCTTTCGCACTGCTGAGGTGACCTCGCTTCGAGACTCTCAAGACTGTGAAGAACAAGCCTAGAAGTTACGAATCGTCTTAGCGAGCAATTCAATGCCAGTCGTAAGTGCCTCATCTTCGACGAAGGTGTAATTTACGCGGAGAGTGTTGTGCTGAGGATCGCTCGCATAGAACGCGTGGCCTGGAATAAACGCCACACCTTCGTCGATTGCGCTCCGTAAGAGCTCCTCAGTATCATACCGTTCTGGCAGAGTGAGCCAGAGAAACATCCCACCTCTTGGACGAGTCCATTCTACGTACTCTGGCATCGATTTTTCCATGGTATCGAGTGCTAAATCCCGTTTCTGGGAATAGAAATCACTGATCCGTTCGATCTGCTCGTCAATATCTCCAGATTCCAGATAAGCAGATACGAGCGACTGGGAGACCGTACTCGTATGAAGATCAATCGGCTGCTTCAGGAGCTTGAACGTCTGAATCAGTTCCTCCGGGGCAACTAGCCACCCAACACGGAGCCCTGGAGCCAATACTTTCGAAAAAGAGCCGAGATAGATAGTCCTGCTGCGGTTGATACTCGCAATTGGCTGTGGAGGTGCTGATTCGAAGCTCAGTTCGGCATACGGGGAATCTTCGACGATAAGGAAGTCATGTTCCTTGGCAAGTTCCACGAGACGGTGCCGACGAGACTTACTCATCGTAAGGCCGGTTGGGTTTTGGAACGAGGGCACGACATACGCGAGGGATGGGGATTTCTCCTCTAATTGCCGGTCAAGATACTCAATATCAAGGCCATCCTCGTCAAGCGGCACTGTGACGTATCTGACGTCAGTGAGGTTCTCGAAAGCAGTGAGTGCCGCCACGTACGTTGGTGCACCGACGACTGCAGTATCATCGTCACTAAGTAGTGCTCTGCCGATCAGATACAGTGCTTGCTGGGACCCGCTCGTTATCATCACCTCATCCGAAGAGACAGACATGTTCCAATGAGTTCGCAATCTCTCAGCAATCTTCTTTCTCAGTCTGTCTTCCCCCTGGGTAACTCCATATTGTAGCATGGATGTTTTCTCATCCTGCAACGATTCCTGAGCGAGTTCAGCGAGTTTTTTCGAAGGAAATGTTTCGGCGTTCGGCCAGCCAGCGGCCAGCGGAATCACGTCTTCTCCGTCAATCAAGTCGACTACCTTCCGAATTTCGACGGGTTCGAGTTCACGGGCTCGAGTCGCTAGATGTTCCTCGTAATCCATCGCATTGGTGTGTATCTTCTCCCCAGATAAATAATTCGCCATAAGAGCGATAGGAGGTGGACTCTCAGTCCTGTATAAGCACGTCAACGAGGGAAGGGCCAGGTGTCTCAACGGCCTCCCTTACCGACGGGGTGATGTGATCTGGGTCCTCGACGAACCACTGGGAGACCCCTTGACTCTCCGCCATCTGTCCAATGTCAACAGCTGGCTCCATCTCGATTCCCATGCCTTTGAAGTCGTGGTCGGCGGAATCTCCGCCGACGACGTCAACTGTATTCTGCTTCAGGACAGCGTAGCTACGGTTGTCGGGGATAACGATAGTCAAGTCGACACCGTATCTGGCTGCTGTATACAGAGAGTTCGGATAGTAAAGGAATGAACCATCACCGATGACTCCCACGACATCCTCGGGCTCTGAACGAAGATCTTCAGCAAACGCTGCTCCTACTGCAGAGGGTAGTCCGTATCCCAGACCGCCTCCTTTCGTCGACAGGAACTGCTCTGGCTCAAGTGGCCAGCGCTCGATGAGTACGTATTTCGTCGTGATACTCTCGTCTACTAGGTTTGCATCCGGAGCCGCTTCCCGCAGATTATCGACGAACGTCGCCCTCGTTGCGAAGTCTTCATCACCCGTCGTGCTCTCGGTGGCACCATTCGTCCGTTCGATATACTCTTGTACGCGTTCCTTCCGCCTAATACGTTCCTCATCGCCAACCTCATCTCGAACCAACTGCGCCATCTCTGTGAGTACATCACCTGGGTCACCGACCACTGCTGCATCAGCTCGAGTGGTCTTCCCAACCTCCGAGGGATCTGCGGAGACATGAATGACGGTGGTGTCATCCGAAATCAATGGCGATTCATAGGCTGTGATAGTGGTATTCGTCGAACAGCCGACGAGCAGTAAAGTATCAGTGTCCATGTGATTCCTTGCGGTGGATTCACTTGGCGGGATGA
This sequence comes from Haloarchaeobius salinus, assembly GCF_024464185.1. Taxonomy (NCBI): domain Archaea; kingdom Methanobacteriati; phylum Methanobacteriota; class Halobacteria; order Halobacteriales; family Halorubellaceae; genus Haloarchaeobius; species Haloarchaeobius salinus. Next base: position 45,459 of record NZ_JANHAU010000007.1, on the reverse strand, counting down.
AAGAGTGCCACAGTTCATGGGTACCGGGGAACGAGACCTCCGCTGCAAGAATCTCTCCATGGACTCGAGTCCCACTGGCTTCAGCTAATTCCACAGCTGCGTCGACTGCTTCCCTACCGGATCTAGCAATTCCATCGCCAGTGATCATTACTGGCTCAGTTGCATCAGCTAGCAACGACGCTGCGTCCTGAATCTGAGCTCGGTTTCCTCGACCTGCTTCTGGGATCGTGCCGAGCGGTTCGATGGGTGCATCCGTCTCTTCATTGAGGACGTCGAGTGGAAATCCCAAGAACACTGGGCCCGTCGGGGGAGTGAGCGCTGTTCGGACTGCACGACGGGTCATCGCCGGGAGCGCGTCGACGTCGTTTACCATCGCGCTCCACTTTGTGAATTGCCGAGTCATCTCGACCATGTCTCCGCTTAAAATCGGCTCCTCGTGCTGGAATCCTCTGCTTTGGATTCCTGCTGTGACGAGAATTGGCGCCCCAGCGTAACTGGCTCCGTGCAGATTCCCTAAGCCGTGTGCGAGTCCTGGGGCAGCGTGCAGATTGACGACTCCTAGTGGATTGACCGACTCGTCCGTATGTGAGTGGTACGTCCTCGTTTTCGCGAACCCCGCAGCCATGCCGACCGCAATGTCTTCTTGGAGTGTCATCACGTACTCGCAAGAATTGCTAGCTGACACTGCTTCGATTAGCGGTAGCTCCGTCGTTCCAGGGTTCCCGAAGACGTACGGGACATCGTACGATTCCAATGCCTCGACGAATCGATTCGCGCCGCTAGTTCCGTCTTCTTGGGCCATCGTAACGTTTGTCCTTCCACTACCGGTATATATCTGTGGGTGAGATAGCGGCAATCTCAAAAATTCTGATGAACTGGTGAACGTCTTCGATCGATGTATCGGACCAAGCAGCATCGAGAGTCAAGTAGTTCCGGAGAGCCTGCTGGCATAACTTTATCATGATGGGTTCCAATCGCGTCAGTATGGCAGATGCCCTGGTTCGGGTAGATAACGTTAGGAAGGAGTACGGTTCATTAGTCGCAGTGGACGGCGTAACGCTGCGCATCGAAGCAGGCGAGTTCTTCTCTCTACTAGGGCCCTCCGGATGTGGGAAAACGACTTGCCTGCGAATGATTAGCGGTTTCGAAACTCCGACTGACGGCAGTGTCTTCATCGAGGGGACTGATGTCACTGGAACGCCACCGAACAAACGGAACACCAACATGGTGTTCCAGCATCTCTCGCTCTTTCCACACCTCACGGTCGGAGAGAACATCCAGTACGGATTGAAGAAATCTGGTGTCGGAGCGGATGAGCGAGAAGCGCGTGTTTCTAGAATCCTTGAACTAGTGGACCTTTCGGGCTACCAGGACAGGAATCCAAACGAACTGTCCGGCGGACAACAGCAGCGTGTTGCACTCGCGCGTGCACTAGTAAACAATCCGGATGTCCTCCTGTTAGACGAGCCACTTTCCGGACTCGACCGGAAGCTCCGCCAGCATATGCAGGTCGAACTCGCGAAAATCCAGCGCGAGGTAGAAGGCGCCTTCTTCTACGTCACACACGATCAAGAGGTTGCAATGACACTCTCTGACCGATTGGCAATCATGAACAACGGCGTTATCCAACAGGTTGGAACCCCAGAGGAGGTTTATAACAATCCTGCAAATGCGTTCGTCGCGGACTTCATCGGTGACACGAACCTCATTGAGGGGAGAGCAGAAACCACAGAAGACACTGTGAGCGTATTTGTCGATGGAATCGCCGATCCAATCTGGGAGTCGAAACGAAACACGACCACCGGGGAAGTGAGGTTATCGGTTCGTCCAGAAAGCGTGCGTTTGCACGATGATGACCGAGGTGTCCTCACCGCGGAAGTCGTGGACCGGTTCTTCCAAGGTGACCACGTGGAGTACATCGTATCACCGGAAGTTGATTCAGTATCAGAAATCGATGTGACTGATTACAAAACCGACCATACCTTCACCGAGGGGGAGGCCGTCTCGGTTTCATTCGATGAAAATGGGGGGGTTGTCTTCGATTGAGACAGCCGAGCAGTGGTGGGCCCCGTACACGGACGGTATTATCACGCATCACGTGAGATGTCTTTGGCTCATGACTACTGATGAACTCCTTGTGGGCAATTGCACCGACACGTGTCTCGCGCTCTGGAGGGGGCGAACATCTAACATACAGCAATAGAGTGTCATATATTTTCAAGAACTATTATGTTTGCCCTCAGTATGGTTCATGATATCATGCCCGATCGAAGAGAGAACGGCAGCTCTAGGCGTAGTTTCATCAAAGCAGCAGGGGGAGCAGGCAGCGCAACGGCGCTCGCCGGCTGTCTGACCTCGCTCACTGGCGGTGGGGGTACGACCATCAACGTGCTCGCGTGGGCGTCATTCGAAAACGTGAGGGACAATATAGCGAATTTCGTTGATGCAGAAATCGAACTCTCAACGGTGACGAGTACAGAACCAATGTTTACCCAGTGGAACTCGGGGCAAAACGATGAGTTCGACGTCACCATGCCGAACAATAACTACATGCCCAAGTTCATTGACGCTGGGTTGGTTGCGCCCCTCAACGAGGACGTCGTCACAAACTGGGATAACATTTACCCTCGGTATCAGGAACTCGCTCAGAGCCAGGCAGGACGGGACGGGACTGTTTACGGAGTTCCACAGCGATTTGGTTGGGATACCTACGCCTATGATACCCGTGAGGTTCCTGATCACGAAGAAGACCTTGAGATGATGTTTAACGATGAGTACCAAGGACGTATCGGGTCGTTCCAGCAGTTCACGAAAGCCATGGGGCACGCTGCCCTGTATCTGGGGTATCAGGATGCCTTCGAGGGACGACAGATTACCCTCTCTCAAGAGCAGATCGACGAGGTCACTTCAGTTCTCAAAGAACAGAGTGACCTCGTCTCTGCCTACTATGCTGCACCGTCCCAAATTAAGGAATTGTTCTCAGGTGGATCTGTTTCCGTCGGCCACTCATACCGGTTCGTTTCCGCTCAAATGAAAATGGAGGGGAATGACTGGATGCAGATGGCTGTCCCACAGCAGGGTGCATTGACCTGGTTCGAGACAGCGGTCGTCTCAAGCGAATCCCAGAACAAAGAGAAGGCGTGGGAAGTCGTCAATGCAATTCTTGAACCAGAAGTCGTCGGTGAATGGCTCGCCGGTTCTGGATTCGCGAGTACAAACGCAAACCTTGTCGATGAGTTGGAAGGTGACACGGGACAATACATTGATATCGAACCGTCGCGAGTCGAAAACATGATCCCGTACAAGGAGATTAGCAACGAAGACGCGTGGGTCTCAGCCTGGGAGGAAGTTCGTACGTCGTGAGCACTTGGAAGCCACTTCGGATTCACCACTGATGTCAGAATCTTCAGACGAGCGCATTAGGAGCCGCTTCCGAAGAGCATTGCCCATGTGGGCCCCGAACGTAGGAATCACGATCGGGCCTGCGGGAGCGTGGTTAGCGTTCTTCGTTCTCGCCCCAATGATTTTTCTGGTGGTCGTGAGCTTCACCACGACCGACGCATCGTTCAATATCATCTGGGAACCCACGCTGGTAAATTATGAGGATTTACTGTTCAGAGACGGACTCTCCATCTGGGAAACACCGTTCGCAAGGTCGTTACTTCTCTCGTATATGATCGCCGGAGTGACCACGGTAACGACGCTGATTGTCGCGTTTCCAGTTGCCTATTTCCTTGCCCGGCGGAGTGGGACCTTCGTCAAGGTGATGATGTTCCTCCTGCTCGTCCCGTTCTTCTCGGTGTACATCGTCCGGATGTACGCTTGGTTGAAGATCTTCGGGAGCGGCGGAGCTGCGAACAACGTTCTGCTCACCGCAGGGCTGCTTCAACAGCCACACCCCGTCTTCGACTACGGAATCGTCCCGACTATCATCGCACTCACGCACGCCTTCATCCCATACATGCTACTCACACTGTATGCCAGCCTAGACGGTGTTGACTTTTCTCTGGTCGAGGCTGCTCGCGATCTCGGGGCATCTCGAGTCCAGGCGTTTAGAGAGATTGTCCTCCCGTTAATCAGCTCGGGTATCGTAACGGGAATCGTATTCGTCTTCGTCCCCGCGCTTGGAGCATATCTCGCCCCGCAATTCCTCGCCAAAGGCCAATTCTTCATGATCGGCCAAATGATCGTCCAGCGTGTCTACGTCGGGTATAGTATCGGATACGGGAGTGCAATGTCGGTGTTCATTATTCTCGCGGTCATAGCCACGCTGCTGCTCCTGTATCGTGTTAGTGGCCTAGACGAATTCATCCAACGATGACCTCAGAACACACTACCGAACCTCAGAAGAGTCGGATCCGCAGCCGCGTCGCATCAGCAGTTGACTCTGTGCTCACGACTATCCAGTCTCGAAATATCACGACTGGCTTATTCTATGCATATACGATCCTACTCGTGCTTTTCTTGTGGCTCCCACTAGGCGTTGTAATTTTTCTGTCGTTCGCAGAAAATGCCTCAAATGTATTCCCATTCCAGGGATTCACGCTTGAGCATTTCACGGCAACGGCGGTGAATGCAAGCCTCCTCGAGGCGGCGTTCATGAGTATCCAGGTCGCAGTTCTGTCGGCCTCAATCGCGACTGTTCTCGGAATCCTCGCTAGTTTCGGCATCGTACGGTATGACTTTCGGTTCAAGAGTCTCTTCATGACTTCGAGTCTTCTCCCGTTGATAATCCCGGGTGTAATCTTCGGAACGTCCTTCTTCATTTTCTTCAATACCCTTCTGGGTGATAGTACAGGATTTTTCCCACTGGTCCTTGCTCATAGTGCCTACGGATTCCCCTTCGCCCTGCTCGCCGTTCTCTCCCGACTACACACGTTCGACGAATCACTGGAGGAGAGTGCACGCGACCTTGGTGCGTCAGTCCCAGAGACCTTCTGGGAAATCACGTTCCCGATCATCCGTCCAGCAATCGCGGCGGGCTTCCTCTTTGCGTTTATCCGCTCATTCGAGGATTACACCCGCGCCCTCTTCGTTTCGGGGCAAATAGACGTGCTGACCATCGAGATGTTCTCACTCATCAACCAAGGTGGGACGATCGCAATGAACGTTGTATCGACGATTATCCTCATCGTTTCTATTATCGGACTGATGGCGGCCATGTTCCTTGGCGATGTCGTCGATCACGTGACGAATTGAATCGAACTGTAGTACGGCCTTTTGAGAGAGATTCGATAGAGCGAAATTGTTGGCCCACGTTTATGATACATAAATGATTGAACAGATAAAACACGGTTGGACCGTTCCTATCGCGTTGGCAGGCGTTGGGTGGTGGGTAATCGGCCTCATAGCCTGGTTGTTCGGTCCTCCCGTGGTTCGAGTCCCGGCGCTTCTCGTTCATCTGTTTGGATTAGGTACTGTTGTCGTGCTCGGCTTGCTCTATGGCTTCTTTTGGTGGGCTAACTTCATTCGGTCGAAGCTTTGACGCAAAGGATATACATGGGGTCGGTCTCAGGGCTGTCGAGCATCGAAGCTGGAAAGTCTGACTGTTGGAAAGTTTAATGTATTAGCTATTCAATCATCAAGTATGAGTGTGAGTTACTGCCATGGATTTTGATACCCACAGTGAATCAACTGAGCGATCGGAAAACCGGATACTTTCACATTGGTATTCGCCTGGGTCTGACTCCTTCAATTTCGTGGAGGGTGATGATACACGAGTCATAGACGACGCTGGCAACGAATATCTGGATTTTGTCTCCCAACTTTACTGTGTGAACGTTGGACATGGAAACGACAGCGTCGTTGAGGCGATGACGGAACAGCTCGAAACGATTCCATACGTTGCACCAAAACATGATAATGATGCGCGAACGGAACTTGCCGAGAGAATCGCCAGCATAACCGATGACAAACTATCCGATGTCCTCTTCTCTATCTCCGGGAGCGAAGCAGTCGAACTGGCAACGCACATCGCTCGATCAGTAACGGACAGCCCAACAATTCTCTCGCGATATCAGGGATACCACGGGGCAACCTACGGTTCTGGGAGTCTCACCACTGACCCACTTACAAAAAATACACTCCAGAAAAATATCGCCGTCCCCGGTGCGTCCCATTTCCTTCCACCGCTGTCCCATCGCTCGCCATTCGACGCGGATTCACCGGAAAAGTTGGCACAGCAGGCCGCTGATCATGTTGAATTCACTATCCGGAACGAAGGACCGGACTCAGTTGCTGCGATCATCACGGAGGTCGTCGCTGGAACGAGCGGTGCGTATACAGCTCCCCCGGGATATTTCGAGCGACTCCGTGAGATCTGCGACAAGTATGACTGCCTCCTCATCTTTGACGAGGTACTGACTGGATTTGGGCGATGTGGCGAATGGTTCGCACATCACCACGAGGGTGTCGTCCCAGATATGGTTACGTTCGCAAAAGGCGTTACAGGCGGATATTCCCCACTCGCTGGCGTTGTAGTTTCTGAGTCAATAGCTGAGACAATCCGAAACGACGGTTTTGATATTGGCCAAACGTGGGGTGGTCACCCAGTCAGTTGTGCTGCCGGAGTCGCTGCAATGGACGAGTACGCTGATGGACTCCTCGAAAATGTACGGAAACTTGAACCTGTGTTAGAACAGTCACTGACCCAACTGGCCGACTCCCACCCTGTTGTCGGTGACGTTCGCGGTCGAGGATTCCTCTGGGCAGTCGAATTCGACACACCAGGGACGGAGGAGCCATATTTCGATCACCGGGTTGAATCTGGAGTGGATCCAACATTCGAAGTCCTCGCGACAGCAGCCAAAGACCACGGAGTTCTCTTCGGTCCTGGACGGCCAACGTTCAACCTCATGGTCGCCCCTCCGTTCTGTGCTTCCGAACAAGAAATCCAGACTGCGGTTCACGCACTCGACGACGCAATCTCAAAATCATTTAGCTGATACTCCCTTCCGAGGCGCTCCAATATGACACTACGTCAACTTGCGTTGCTCAAGCGAGTGAGGCCATGTTCAGAGTAGCTGGTTCCATGCGGAGGCGAACGCTTGCGGCCGGGTTTCGACAGTCTCTGATTCAGCGTGGGCAGAATAGTTTGAAAAGTGGTTTGTTCTATATATTACTTCTTCAGATACATATTTGACGATGTTCTGATTCCAGTGAGTTTCCTACTGGAATTGGAGTCCTCGACGATAGCAGGCTGCCTGCAACCACGGTGCACCATTGACGAGAAAGACCGCGTCGTCGACGAGATGGTTCTCGCGGAGTTCCGCAAGGAAATCTGGGTTAGTACGTGATTTCTCATCGAATGGATCCGGACGTGCAGCAGGCGGTTCGCTGCGGGACCAACTGCGGCGTACAGTCAATAACGCTCGTCGTTGAGTTGGAGCGCCGTCTCGTCGACCGCGACGTGATTCGGGTCTGTACCGTCTGTGGACTGTAAACTCGCTTCTGCACTTAGTTATGGATAGTTGAGTAACAACTGCCAACACTAATCTACCAAATAGAGAGATTGTATATAGAATTTATAATTCATGGGTCAGAGTCTGTCGCTTGGAAGTGTTTCTTGGCTTCCTGAACATCACGCAGGCGAGTTCCTGGAGGACACTACTCCAGAAGTTCGACCAACGATTGAAGCCTCACTGGTCGGTAATCCAGCAGCTCGCTACTGACATTGATACGTCGCTCATTGTAGGCGAGGGATGGATGTTGAATCTTGTCCGCCTGAAGGATTTGATGAGTAGGGCAATCCGAGTTATATTGATGTGTCAGAAAACACTCTCGCAGCTTGCTGGATTAGCGCGTTATGCGGCTCAACTGCATCTCGTCGGCTCGAAATTCGTTTGAATGCTTCTTCAAGCTCTAAATTTGAGTGTATTGCAAGTGCAGTCGCTGCGACTGCTGGACTGCGAGATGCACCAGCAGAACAGTGGACGAGTACTTCCGTATCCTGTTCTAAATGGGTTTCAACAACGGCCACAGCCTGCTCGAACTGTTCTCGTGAATTCTGTGGTCCGTCCATCATCGGCCACCTGGAAACCGACTTATCCTGCGGGAAACCATCTTCTGGTTCAGTGTAGGTCAAGGAAACAATAGCTGAGATACCCTGCTCATCGAGGAGTGAACTGTTTCCTGCGTCCTCGAGTGTTCCGACGAACAGCCCGTTTACGACTTCATTCATCTCCGGTCTCTCTTACGGTAGATACACCCCAGCGCCATGAAAACAGAGATCTTTCAAAATCATCGGACAGCAGGGTGCTCTTAAACAAAGAAATGCGCCGGGTAATGTACTGTTCTTAAAAACCTATAGTTTAATATGCTAGGTAGATTCAATTAAGTATAGTGGACTGCAGTCAGCCACTCAGGATAGAGAAGCTAGTGTCAGATAGATGGGTTGTTATAGCCCAGCGCGACGATCATCCCCGTTCACAGCCACAACCCAAACCAGAGTACATGATGCGCGAATCTGCTACCAAGATACAGGAGCGAATCGCTGACTACCAAGCACAAATCCGAACGCAGACCCACGAGTCCATCCACCACGGCGTGCGGCAGGTCTCTGCAAACACCCTTTCTGGCCTCATCGGGATTGCGTTCATCCTCCTTGCAACCGGGACCGCCGCAGCACAGGATGACGTTGGAAACGTCTACTGTGACACCGGCGTCGAGACAGGAATTGATCTCGTCTTCGGTGCCGTTGCTGGGCTCGGCCTGCCTGCAACTGGCTACTACATGAGCAAAGGCGGGCTCTCGTACATGCGAGCCGGGGGGAATCCCGAGAAGAAAAACAAGGCCAAGGAACGACTCGTCATGTCCGCAATCGGGTTCGGAATCGTCGTTCTGGCCCTCCTGTCGCCTGAGCTCGTCGATAAAATCGGGACCCAGATGGGATTCGGGTTCTCCGACTGCGTCAAGCCGTTCTGATAGCCCCTCACTCCGCCCCAATGCAATTCGGAACCCCGCTGGCTGTCGGACTGCTCACGCTCGTACTGGCAAGTCTGGCAGTCACCGCGACAGCAGGAGCACCCAGTCACGTTCCGGATCCTGAACCGAACAACTCGACAACGCCGGCGGACGGCCCCGCGTACGGAGTCAACAACAGCACCTTCCAGCGGCTCTGGTCCGAAGATACCGACGAGCCGAATCTCACGAGGGGTGCGTTCGACTCCTGGAACATTTCACAGTCAGAGTTCTTCCGCCGGCTCGCGATGACGACCGACGTGCCCTTCGACCGGCCACCTGAAGCGGTCGAAGCCTGGAACAGCGGTGATCTGCAGGATTTCACGGCGGGAACCACAAACCAATCCGTTCATCCCGACGGCGTCAACCTCCGGGATAGCGAGTTCATCCGTGATGCGTACGTCGCCGTTTACGCCGTCCAGCCCTCGACCATCCTCCATCGGTCGAATGGTACGACGCACTACATCGCGCCCGAGGGAGAGGTACTCACGGCCGCTGACTACCGGGTTCGGACACCAGACGACGACCCGATCGGTCCGGTCCAGCGAACGTGGGAGGTCAGCCAGGCGCGTATCCAGCAGGTCGCCCTGGAGACGAACAACGAGACACAGGACACGGGTGGCGGCCACACGACGACACTCCAATACTCGGACCTCAGTGGGCGTCCGAACCTGACTATTCAGGCCGAAGTTGTCGTCGAGGTCAATGAGATCATCCGGACCTGCAACGACTTCAACGGGAGTACACGCAGGTGTGACTCCTCGTGGAACATCACCGTCGAACGGCACACAGACAACGTGACGGTCTCGAGTCGCCGGAGCGTCCGGGTGAACGACCTCTCGGAGGCGACCATCGAGCGGGTCGAGTTCGACGCTACGCCGGATCGAACCGGAGCGATTCTGAACCCTGCAAGCACGTGGGGACGAGTGACCGTCGATGACGAACACGAGACTAGGGTTCGGAACAACTTCCTGTACTACACCGCCGGGAACGAGAACTGGCACGAGCTGACGACGTCGACGGCGATCTGGAACGAAAGCCATCGGTCGTCGGTCCGGCCGCTCCAAGTGCATGCGTTCCCGCGTCCTGCAGGAGCTCGCGTCTCTGAGGGCATCCAGCCGAACTGGTCGCGGCCGCTGCTCGCAATCGACCACCGGGAAGCTACGCAGCAGACTGCCCCGACAGTCCCCGAGAACTTCCACGTCAGCAGTGGAGAGCCATACCCCACGACTAGCCAGCTCGCAGTCAGTTCGACCGTACTCGGTGCAGAGGACTTCGAGCAGGTCACCATTCACGGCATCGTTCACTCGCACTCGCGGACCGTGTCTGCAGAGACGGTTCGGACCGTTCGAGCGACGAACGTCTCCGTGACTGTCCTCGAGTCCGACACGACCGAAGCAACAGTCCAGGTGCGAGTTCGAGAGAACGCAACTGGTGCTCCCGTCACGTCCGGGGTCGTTCACATCGGGTCGAGAAATGCAAGCCTCAATGCAAGTGGCGTGGCGGTCGTCACTGTCTCGAACCCACCAGACATCGTCGAAGCCCGGTACGAGCCGGCGGCCTGGTGGGACACGACCCAGCCGTATGCACCGTCGAGCGAGGTCGACCAGCTCCCGCTGGCATTCCCGTCGGTACCGACGCTGATTAATCTGGCAGTCGTGACGATTCTGTGGTTCATCCCGGTCACGCTGCTGGTGTTCGGGATGGACTACGCCTCAGATGGCGCGCTTCTCGGTATTCACGAAACCACCACCCATGACTGACCACACTGAATCCACAGCACAGTCGAGTCGTATCGCCCGCCGAACGCTATTACGGTCACTCCCCGCTGGTGCGATAGCGCTAGCTGGCTGTTCCTCGAACTCGACACAGCCGTCAACGACATCGGAACTAGAGGGCTCGCCCCAACCTGAGCAGGGGTCACGGACCCCGACGGACGAGACCAGCGTCTTCACCGCTGTCCAGATTGGGACGACACACGTGCAGGTCGAGCTGGCAGAGGACGCCTCTGTCAGCCAGGTGAACCTGATCGATCCAGATGGCGAGCTCCACAGTCGAGCAGGTGTGAGTACAGGCGCGACACAGGTGTCGCTCCGGCTCTCAGACGACTGGGGGTTCTCGAGTGGCGGCTACACACCTGGGACGTATCGCCTGATAGCCGTCGATGGTGAAAACTCCGTGGAAGAAGTCGAACTCGAGATTCGTCCGGACGTGTCGATCACGGAGATTCGGTGGGCGAAGAACCATCCCGAGATGACCTACCAAGGTGAGGATCCACCCTCCTACTTCGCACAGGTACTCATGGAGAATACTGGAACCGGGCCAGCGTTCGTGGAAGAACTCCAATTCGAGGATACGCCATTGGATGTGACTACCATTCGGGACGTTTCACAGCAAATACTGAGACTGGTTCCTCCTGCCGCGACTGTGGGGCAAATGACTAGCCGGATTTATAAAACGTATTCCGGATCTCAGTATCTGGATTGTGATGACCACGATGAAATCACGTTCACAATATCTGCTAGCCTCCGTGTAAGTCAAGAGAATCCTTCGTACTCACAGAGAGTTCGGTACGAGACGGACGAGAACGGCTCCTGTGTACTTTCTTTAGTCGAATCGACCGGGAGTGGCGACGGAACAAGCGAGGGTGAGGAAGCATAGATATGGGCTGGTTCGCAGAACAAATCAAGCAAGCCATAGAGTCGATTATTGGGACGGTAACTGAACAGATTGGGAACTTTCTGACGAACCTGATTCAGGCACTCATTCAGAGGATTGTTGGTGTTCCACACCCGCTGGGCGACCGATATATCGTAATAGGCCGGCCCAGTAATGGCCCATGGTCAGAACTCTACTCAGATGTATATCTGACGTACATCCTGCCACTCACGTTCGCATTTTTGTTCATCGGGTTTGCCTACATTGGCGTGCGAAGTGGCTCGATTAGCCCATACCGGCGAAAGAAACTGCTTCGGCGTGCCGCCATGGTCTTCATGGGCTCATTCGTCTGGTTTCCGGCCGTCTCGCTGCCGCTTCACTTCATCAACGATATCGGAATGGTGTTGGCGCCGGTTGAGGAGATGACCAGCTCGTTCGAAGGTGGTGCAAAAGCGGTTACTGGTGGCGTTTTCATCATGCTGATCATCTACTTTGTTGAGAATTCAATCGTCGTCATCGCAGCACTCGTCTACGCGCTCAGGTGGCTCGGTATTATCGTATTGACGTTAACGATGCCGTTGCTCGGAGCGTTCTGGGCGTTCGACATCTGGCCGCTCAGTCCGGTTTCACGTATCGCGAAGCGAGCAGCAGCGGTTTATCCAGGCTTGTTACTGGCAGGACTTCCAGCAGCAGTCTTGTTCCGAATGGGCTGGGAAATGAACCTGTTCAGTCTCGACGCCTCGACAATCGCATTCAACGCCCTCATGGCACTGATGCTGATTCCAGGGGCTTGTATCGCAAGCGTTCTCACAATCTACTGGAGTAGTCCGATGATTCAGCGGGTCGCTCGGAAAGGGACTGGGCCTGCAACGCGGGCAGCCTCATCGGCGACATCGACAGCTCATCAAACTGCGAAACGGGGAGCACAGGGTGCGGTGCAGGTACACCGTGACCTTGCACAGAAACCCCTGCTTTCGTTCTCACGTTCGAACTCTGGTTCCGGAGACTCTGGACGACGATCTGGCAGCACCCCCGGAAGTTCGAACGCGACGCCACGCTCAGGCCGGACGATGCAACAGGACGTAGAGATACCGGCACTCCCCGGCCGGGTTTCCGAAGACTCGAAGGACTCGTCGAAACTCAACAAGGAGGCGTTCAAGCGAACGAAGCGGAAGGTCTCGCGGTGGAGAGACAGGTGAACGAGCGGTTCTTTCGAAGATACTCATGAGTACGAAATCCAATACAGGCGAGTACAGTGCCAGAAGAATCCATCAGTCCCTCGGGGGGACGACCGCCTTCTTGCGAGGCTACAGCATCGCTGAACTCGTGTTATTCCTCGGCGTGGGATTCGTCACCTTCGTCGCCGCTGCACTCGTTCCAGCGACGCTCACGATCCCAACGTTCGGCTTCGGACTGATGCTGGCGATTCTATTGCTGCTCCTGCACAAGGTAAAACCGAGACACCTCTGGCTCACCGAGTGGCTGGGCGCACGGCTCTCGTGGGCGGTGAAGAACAAGTCCTACACTCACGGTGGGGAGGATAACAGCGAGGTCCGGTACATGACGCGGCTGGAGCGCGTGTATCCCTACGGCATCGAGCGGACGGACGGTGCGCTCGTCGGCGCAATGCGGGTCACACCGGCGAACCTCTCCCTCGAGGATGACGATGCTTGGTCGAAAGCTGTGCAGTCGTTCTCGGAGTTCGTGAACGCGAACATCGACTTCCCGGTGAAGATCTACACGACCAGCCGAACCGTCGACCGGGACGACCTCGTCCACACGTACCGCGAGCGACTCCGCGATGGCGACGTCCAGTCCCGTCCAGTCCTCAAGCGATTGCTGCGAACGAGGATCGAAGAGAGCACGGACGACAATGGCGAACCCGACTCAGAAACCACGACGGTTCGTGAGTTCTACATCATCACCGCAGTCACCGACGCCGATATCGAAGCAGACAGCGGAGCAGATGACAGCGTCGTCACGTACCTCGCCTCGCTGCCGGTCGTCGGGTCTGTGTTCAGTCGGTTCCAGACGAGCGACCTCTCGCCCGAGGATCGCGACCAGCTGAAACAGTCGAAGCTGGAATCCAGACTATCGCAGATTCGGCGTGGCGGGACGTCACTGTACCGGTGTACTATTTCGCCGGTCGACTCGTACGAGCTCGCTCGCGTCACCAAGGAGTACTGGAGCTGTCAGCGGGAGAGGTACGGCAATCTCTCGAACGCGATCGGTACGTTCCCGATCGTTTCTCACGGCATCAGCGACGGCGTTCCGTCGACGCCCAGTCCGGAGGACGTCGTGAGCACAGATAGTGACGACTCTGTGCTATCTGTCGAGGCAACAGCTGCAGATGGTGAGGCCGAGTGGGAGTTCCCGCTTGACGACGAAGAGACGGCTGAAGACGATACCAAAGATGAGAGTGAGTCTGAGGGGCTGTCGACCACGAAACTGTACGATAGTGTCTCCCACCGCCACCAGTCGATCATTGCTCCCTCAACGGTCGACTGGAATCCGACGTACGCCGTCATCGACGACGAGACGTTCGTGCGGACGTTCTGGATCGACCAGTTCCCGGAAGAGCCAGTCGAGGGGATGTTCGAACGGGTGCTGCTCGAGACAGACCTGAACACGGACATCAGCGTCCACCTCGATCCGTTCGACAACCAGTCCGCCCAGGACATGATGGCCGACTGGATTTCGGACCTCAAGGTCAACCAGCACGATGCCGCTGGAATCCACGAAGAGGACCTGGAGGATGATATCCAGCGGGCGAAGTACATGCGTGCGCTGGTCCGAGCAAACGAAGCCTCGTTCTACCGTGGTGGGGTCTTCATCCGGCTCACCGCGGAGAGCAAGGACGACCTCGACTCCCAGACCAACCGTCTGCGCTCGCTGGTGAAGGACGCTCCCTCGAACTGTACGCTCAAGGTCGCGAGCCGCTGGCAGGAGAAAGGTCTCGCGACGGTCTCACCACTCGGGCGAAACGAGCTTGGTCGCGACCGGATGTCGACCATGACCAACCAGGCCGTCGGCGCGATGTTCCCGTTCAGTTCTGACTACCTGATGATGGGGGACGGCATCGAGTACGGCTACCACGGCCACAACGGCTCCCCGGTCCGAATTAACCCGTGGGCACTCGAGACTGGTCACAGCGAACTCGTGGTCGGGATGCCCGGCGCGGGGAAGACGTTCGGCGGAATCATGCGGCATCTGCGGATGATGAAACGTCGGAACGACACAATGCTCGTCCTCATCGACCCCGTCGGTGGGTTCCAGGGCATCGCGGACGCACTCGATGCGAAGACTATCACCGTGGGTGGGGATACGAAACTGAACCCACTAGAGATCCGCCAGACGCCGCAGCACGTCGTCGACGCTGACGATGGGATCTCTCCCCTCTCGGCGAAGAAAGACGAGGTGTTCGCCGTACTGGAGAACTTCCTCGAAGGCAGGGACATCACGCTCGGTGCCCAGACCGGCGTGCTCTCATACGCGATCGACGAGGCATACCGGCAGGCCGGTGTCGTCGCCGGCGACGTGAGCACCCACACGCCAGCGAACTCCCCGACGATGCAGGACGTCCTCGACGCCCTCGCCGATATTTCCGACCATCCTGAGGACCACAACATCGCTGCGTCGGACTCCGCTCGTGAACGTGCCACCCAGTACGCCGACGACCTCGCGATTGCACTCCAGCCGTTCAGCGAGGGCGGGGCGTACGAGAACCTCTCGAAGAAATCCGAGGTGGACATTCTGGAAGGTGACAACAAGGTGGTGTACATCGACCTCGGGCAAATCGAGGGCAGTGCCTCGGGGATCGACCGGCAGACGTTCCTGATGCAGCTGCTGCTCTCGACAGTGTACCAGCAGGCCAAACGCACCGACCGGAACGTCGAGCTCGCAATCGACGAAGCTCACTACCTCTTCGAGGACAGGGCGAACCTGGACTTCCTCGAAACCGCATTCCGACACCAGCGCCACGCCGGACTGCGGATGGTGCTGCTCTCCCAGACCGCCCAGGAGTTCTACGAGAGCGAGCAGGCCGAGAAGATTCTCGGGATGTGCCCAATCAAGGTCTTCCACAAGCTCCCCGACCTCGACGACGAGACCGCCGACAAAATCGGACTAACCCGCGAACAACGTCAGTACATCCGGAGTGCCGACGCCGGAAGAGACGAACTCGGTTACTCCGAATCGCTCGTCCGGATCGAAGAGCACGGCACCTACCCGGTTCACGTCGTCGCTGACGCGTTCGAACGCCGCGTCATCGACTACGAACCCGAGGACAAAGCGTTCATCGAGGATGCGATCACGGACGTTCCCGACGAGTACGCGGACTTCGAGTCGTTCGTCGAGGAGCAAGCAAAGCAGAACGCGCTGACGAGCCGCTACGGACTGTCACCGGAAGCTGCTGAGCAACTCCTCGAGGAAGGACTCTCCGCCGACGACCTGCTGCACGCTGTCGCTGCAACCGCCCAAGAGAAGCAGGCGCGCGAGGTCGCTCCACGAACAGATGGCGGGACTAGTGGAGGTGAGTCCGATGGGTAAGCTCGGACTCTTCGGTGGCGACCCCAAGTACGAGGCGACACAGCTCGATATCGACGAGCCACTGACGTGGACACAGCAGAACACCGGCGGCACACTACTCCGAATCCGCCCGTACAAGGAGAACGATGGCATCGTCGACGGCGCTGGCGTCCTCCAGTCGGTCCACGACGTGACGACGAACTGGCGGGGGAAGAACACGAGTGACCACCACTCCTTCGAGGTGTGGTTCGACCAGGGAGTGATCACGTTTTACATGCACGCCGCGACGGAGGCGGCCGCGGACAAGTTCCGGCGTCGTGTGGGGAACAACTACGCCAACTCGGAGGTATTCCCAGTCGACAGCGGCCATGCGTTCCCCCAGATCGAGCCCGACGAGTATGTCGCTGGCGCGTGGCTGTCGATGGAGAAGATGCCATACTATCCGATCCGACACCACAACGCCGAGGGGTTCGAGGTCGACCCGTATGGCGAGATCACGAGCGAGATGCTGTCTCTCGACGACAGCAAGGTCGTCACACAGGTCGTCTTCAGGCCCGCGAAGCAGTCCTGGACCGACGGCGACCGGTTCAAACACAACAGCGTCGACGACCTCGCCCACGGACTCCGACAGGGAACCTCGGTCGGCTGGCTGAACCCGAGAGTTCGCCCGGCAACCGCGAAAGACAAGCAAGCAGCAGATACCATCGAACGACAGCGCGGCCAGCAGGCCTTCCACGTCAATATCCGTGTCCTCGCCGTCTCTCGTGATCAAACCGAAGCTGAAGCCCGCGCTCGAGGCGTCGCGGGGATGTTCAGGAAGTACTACAACGCCATCACCGAGCAAGGACTCGACGACACGCCCGTCTCGCATCGTCGCAAATCAAAGCGCCAGCGCAAGCTCTCCGAGTTCGTCGAGCGAATGGCCGCCCGTGAGTGGGTCGACCGCGAGATGATCATGACCGTCGACGAGCTCGCCGGCGTCGCACACATCCCGAACAACGAGATCACGACCCCGAAGATCGACTGGCGCTACACTCAGCGCGGTGACCGCATTCCCGCTGACAGTGTCAAGTACGACGAGAGAGGCAACCCAGTACAATCACCGACGAGAGATGACCAGGCTACCGGTCCAGATGCCGGGAGCTGGGTAGATGGGGGTGAGGACCGTGTTTAACCGTTTCTTCGGTGGGGACGATGACGACGAAGAGGATTCGTCACTGCCCGTGCCGCACGACGGTGCGGACCGTGACAGCGAACAGACCGAGTACGTCGAGGAGTCCAAGACTCGTCCGTTGTACGACATCGTCGAACAGCAATCCATCCGTGTCGGCGGCAAGGAAGTCCTGACGGAGACAGTGGATGGAGAGGTAGTTGCGGGCCCGTTCGTCAGAGAAATGTTCGAGTCGGCCGCTCACGAGGACCAACCCCCGCTCTGGATTGGCTACACCGAAGACCCACAGACGGGGTTCCGTGAAGCACCACTCAAGTTCAGCTCGCTGTTCCGGCACATCTGGATCGCCGGGACGACCGGGTACGGGAAGTCGACATTAGAGCGCAACCAGATGGTGCAGTGGGCATACGCCGGCTACGGCTTCATGTTCTGCGAACCGAAGGGCGTTGACTCGCGGGAACTGCTCCGAATGCTCCCCGAGCATCGCCTTGACGATGTGGTCTGGATCGAGTCTGGGTCGACATCCCACGAGAAGACAGTCGGGATGAACTTCCTCGAACTGCCCGAGTGCGAGACACTCGAGGAGCGCGAGAACGAGATCGAAAGCCGGGTCGAGAACCTGAAAGCGGTGTTCGACACGAGCGACTATTGGGGCATCAACATGGAGGCCATCACCGAGTCGATGGCTCGCGCGATGATGAAGTCCGAAAAGCAGTTCTCGATCATCGATATGTACTTCATCCTCCTGAATGCCGAACGCCGCAAGGATTTCGCAGAAGATGTCGAGGACCCGTACATCAGCGAGTTCTGCAAGGAGATCGCGAAGATGGAGGACGAAGACGTCCGCCCGCTGCTCAAGCGGATCAAATCCTGGGTCGAAAACGGCGTGATTCGGCGGATTATCGCCCACCGGACAAGCACCATCGACTTCGACGACATCATCGAGAACGACCGCATCGTCATCGTCCGCACGCCCGTCGAGAACACGGACATCAAGAAGATGGTCACGCTGGGTGTGATGCGAAATCTCTGGTCTGCGGTGCAGCGTCGCTCCTACCAGCAGGATACCACGCCAGACCCGTACTTCGTGGTCTGTGACGAGTTCGACGAGATCGCCAGCGAGAATCTGGATATCGAGTCGATGCTCGCCCGTGCTCGCTCAATGCGACTCTCGGTGACCCTGGCGTCGCAGTATCCCTCGCAGCTCGACGAGGATACGCTGAAAGCGATGCAGAACAACTGCGACAACCTGCTAACGTTCTCGGTGAATGACAGCGACGACGCCGACCTGTTGATGAAGCGGTTCCGTGACTACACCGCCGAGGACCTCATCACGACCGACCAGTTCAAAATCTGGACGAAGATCCCGCTCGCGGGTGGCCGGTACTCCGAGCCCGTACTGCTGCGGACGTTCCCGGCGTATCCGCCGCTGCGGTCGAGTGACGAGATCGACGACATCATCGAGGCAAGTCTGCAGCGATACGGGACTGACCCGCCGACGGATACGGAGATTCTTCGGAACCTCATTTATCGTGACTACGATGGCGATACCGCCCCGGAATCGCTGGCGCTCGACCGGGTGATGGCCGAGTCGATTCGTGCGGTCCAGCTCCGGCGTGGTGAACACGAAGAAAACGGCTGGGTGCCCGTCGAGGTCGTCGACGACGAAGCCCTCTCTCGGCTGGAGAGTGCGTCCGACTCCGACCTGGAGACGAGTATCGACGAACTCACCGAGGTCCGACGGGAGTCTCCTCTCGTCGAGGTCGACCTTTCCGTAGAGAACGATGCTGTAGTCGTCCGATTGAGTGATGACGGGCAGGATATCTCGGCACCAGAAACGGGCAACGTGTCTGCCGCTGGCGGGAGCGAGCACGACGAGCTGCTGTTCGACATCGAGGAGTCCCTGACAGGTCTCGGGTTCGCCGTCGAGCTAGTCGAACAGGACGGGAGTGAGCGCCCCGACGGAATCGCGACGCATCCTGACCTGGACAGCGAGTTCGCCATCGAAGCCGAGACGACGACACCGACGAAGCCTGCGAAGGTCCTGCAGAATCTCAGACGTGCGCAGTTGATGGACCAGGTCCCGCTGTTCGTGGTGCGACCTGACGAGGACGAGCGGACGGCAGAGGCTGCTAGAATCGAGGACATTCTCGAAACGCCGGTGCGCGAATTGGCCGATGGGACCGAGCGGTTCTACGCGACGGATGAACGGCTCACCTTCGGCGGCGGTGCGAATACCAGAGGAGGTGTTACGGCTGTCCGGCCCAGAACCGACGGTTCTGACCGGACTTTCTGGAATCGGACGGACTCGAAGTATGAGCTCACGAACGGAGACCGCGTCTTCGCTCGTTTTGATGCTGAGGGTCCGATTTCGAAAGATGACCTGCCAGCGCACTTCAGCTACGACCCTGAGACGGCCCAGTACACGGTATACTCTCAGGGGCAGAATCACACCTACGAATCGAAAACGGCATTCGAGGAAGACTGGGTGGTTGTGAAACGGCCGTTCCTCCCATCTCGCGACTTTCCGAATCCAGCGTTCGAACCTGACGACTATCACATCCTCGTCCTCCCCAGCGATGAACCGCCACTGTGGTACGAGGACGGGGACACAATCCCGGTCGCTGCCGACCTCTCAGCATTAGACGAGAGGAGCACAGGTGGGCAGGGTCAAGACTCCCACGCAGAGCCAGACGGAGACATGACTACTACCACCCCTGCCGGGGGTTCGGATAAAACGGAGGAATCGGAGACGACTCTCGAACTGGACCCGGACGACGACGGTGTCGCGGTGTTCGTCAATCGCCACATCACTGTTGATCCTGACGCCAGCGTTCCAAAGAGTAACCTCTTTGAGGCGTACTCGTCGTGGATCGACGAGTACGAGATTAGCGGGACGAACAAGGTCTGGTTCGCCCGGAAGTTATCTGACCACGTTCCGGTCGAGCCTGGACGCCAGCGCGTCGACGGCGAACGGGTCACCGTGTACGAGGGAATCGACCTCTCCGAGGAGATGAAATCGCCCAGTTCTTCCGATAACATATCAAAATGAATACTATGGACACTGCCAAAATGAGAACTCGACTGATCGCGTTACCCTGGACAGAGAAAAGTGCAGTTTTGACTCACTCAAAGTGCGGGTTTCGACAGGCGAAGATTGCTGTCCAGGGTAAACTTCAGCAGTGGGATTTCTCTGGAATTGGTGTCCAGGGTAATAACCGCAAGACTGCGAGACTGTCCAGGGTAAAACGGTCTCAATTAACGACTAGTATAGAGGGGGGAGAACTCGTTTTCCCGAGAAAATCGAGAAATCAGGTGACTGGCCAAAATATTCGAAATATGAGTAGTATTCAGGCTCCGTTTCGGGCGGCTCGCGAACAGGGTGGTCGAGCATGAACGAGGGCTGCGAAACACTGGTCGATGCGGGAGCGATTCCGGAGGCATTGCGGTCGCGAGACCAGTGGGTGTGCTGGCGGGTGAAGGAGCGGGATGGGAAGGATACGAAGGTACCAGTCATTCCAGGTGACGGTGGGTTTGCGTCGGCGACCGACGAGGAGACCTGGCGGTCGTTCGAGACAGCTGTCGAGTACAGTTCCACTGGGGCCGACGGTATCGGCTTCGTGTTCACCGACGAGGATCCGTTCGTTGGCGTGGACCTGGACGACTGTCGCGACCCGGAGACGGGTGTTCCATCCGAGGACGCGCAAGAGATCGTGGTAACACTGGAATCCTTCACCGAGGTGTCGCCGTCGGGGACGGGCTTCCACGTGATCATCGAGGGTGAGATCCCCGGTGACAGAAGCCGTAAGGGGTCGGTAGAGATGTACGAGACGGCGCGGTTCTTCACGATGACTGGGGACCGTGTCGAGGCGACGCCGGGGACGGTCCAGGAGCGACAGACCGCACTCGCAGAGGTATACGAGGAGTACCTGGCTCCGGATTCGGACACCACTCAGGCCCCGCAGTCCACCCACGAAACCGTACGAGGCGGCGCACGTGGGTCGCCGACGAGCCGGACTAGGACAGGAGGGGAAATGGACCTCCCCGATGAAGAATTGCTTGAGCGGGCACAGAACGCCAGCAACGGCGAGAAGTTCGAGCGACTCTGGCGGGGGTCCACGGCAGGCTACGAGAGCCAGTCAGAGGCCGACATGGCGCTGTGTTGTCTGCTGGCGTTCTGGACAGGCGGTGACCGGTATCGAATAGACGAGTTGTTCCGTCAGTCCGGGCTCCTCCGTGAGAAATGGGACGAAGTACACTACGCCGACGGGTCGACGTATGGCGAGAAGACCGTCGAACGGGCGATTGCACAGACCTCCGAGTTCTACGACCCCGATGCTGCCGACTCCGAACAGGATGACGTGACACCCGACTCTGCTGGATCGCCTGAAAGACGGGGCGCTGCTTCTCGGACCGAGAGCCACCTCGCGGAGAAAAATCGTCTCCTACGAGAGCGAGTGGAAGAACTTGAGACGACACTTGAACAGAAACAGGAACGGATTCAGGAGTTAGAGACGGAGCTCTCACGACTCCAATCGTGATGCTATCTGCTAGCGGCCAAATCCCCCGTGATGTCAGAGAGTCTCTCATCGTTCGATATTCCGGGAAGTGGATCAGTCGATAAGTATAGGTGGTCTCTGTAACGTGAGTACGCTGCTCACATCATCGTCCCGATTGCCATACCGATTGTAGTACAAATCGCCAAGAGAAGTGCCTGTTTCACGGAAATACGGTCGGTGAAGAAGCTAGCAGTGAGGCCGACGACAGCAGCAGCAACGAAACTGTAAGTAATGACTGCCGGCAAAGGGAGGGCCATGGGTACGCCTTGATAATGGCTGTCTCCTGAATAACCTTCGGTCAATCTGCACACCTACCTAACACCTGTTCCAGAGAGTTGTGTTGAACTAATGGCGTTCAATAGAGCCATCGTGACGCAATGTAACCACGACACCGTGGAGATTAGTTAACCAACAGACGAGTTCGTGTTGGTTAATCACCGTGCGAGAGGGGACGTCCTCGGGTAATCCGACGTGTCCAGAAGCACCCCACACCACTGTGTCCAGTGTCTTTCCAATGGTAATCATACACCAGTAATACACACCACCATGTCCAGTGTCTTCTCGGGCTACGAGCGCTGAAACTGCTGTTTCAAGCGTTCTGGGTCGCCGACGTTATCTACCGTATCCGACAGCGCATCCAACAACAGTTCGCGATCGGTCGCGAGCTCGTACTCATAGTACCGGCCGCCCGCCTCGCCCTCGTTGCGCTCGGTCGAGTTCGCAATCCCGAGCATCGCCAGTTCGTTCAGATGGTCACGCATCCGACGCGGCACCAACGGGCTCACACCATACCGATCACAGACGAGTTCGTACCGCGCCTGCAGGTCACGCGCCCTTGTCGGCGTCTTCCCAGCCTGCTCAGTCATCAACAACGCATACAGCACAAGCTTTCCCTGATCAGTTAGCCCGATAATGCCGTCCTTGACACGGCTTTCCTCCATTCGCGACCGTGCCTCCCTGACGTGATACTCGGTGAGTTCCTCCACATTCTCCTCGGCCGCCAGGTCGCCCGCCTCCATCAACAAGTCAAGGCTCTGCCTAGCGTCCCCGGCGTCCTGTGCGCCGAACGCCGCACACAGCGCCAGCACGTCCTTCGAAACCACGTCGTCATAGAACGCCGTGTCGGCGCGCTGACGGAGAATCGCGCGAAGTTCCTCCGCGTCGTACGCTGGGAACTGCAGTTCTTTCTCGCACAGGCTCGATTGGACTTTCGACGACAGCGTGTCACGGAATTTGAAATCGTTCGAAATGCCGATAATGCCGACTTTCGCGTCGTCGAGATTGCCGTTCGCGCGAGCCCGCGGGATCTGGTAGAGGATACTGTCGTTTCTGAGGTGATCGACTTCGTCGAGCACGATGATGACCGTTCCGCCCAGGCTGTCGAGTTCCTCCCATAGCATCTCGTTGACGCGGTGCTGTGGGTAGCCGGTGGTATTGATCTGGTCATCCGGCGGTCGGAGTTCGTTCACGAGTTCGACGCTGACCTGATAGCTCGTGTTGAGGTCTTCGCAGTTCGTGAAGATCGTCGACAGGGTGACGTCGTGCCGGGTGGCGTCCTGTTTGAGTTCGTCGAGCAGGTAGCGCGTGCAGGCGCTTTTGCCGACGCCGGCTTTGCCGTAGAGGAAGATGTTGTTGGGTTGGTCACCGTTGATTACGGGTTGGAGAGCGCTGATATACCGGTTGAGTTCGTCGTCGCGACCGATGATTTCTGTTGGCTGGTAGTCTTCGCGGAGGGCGTCACGGTCGCGATAGATGTCGGTGTCTGGCTCGAACAACCCCATACTGCTCGTGGTGTTTCGGTGAGAATATAAATCTAGGGACCACCGTGTCTGGTGTGTCTTGTGTGTCCCGAGACTGGGGGAGATACACACCACCATGTCCAGTGTCTTAGGATGTTAGTGTAAGCGGCCGCTGCTGTTGGTTGTCGCGTGACCCTGTCTAAGCCGGTAAATTGGTATCCTACGGACTAGCTCACAGCACTATGATTTAAACTTTTCTTACGTGTATAGTTCTTCAAGGGCTCGTCCCCATGCTAGAACGCCGAGACACTGGACATGGTGGTGTGTCTGTGTCCACCTTGGATATATAAAAGACACCGGACACAGTGGTGTCTAAACCACAAGACAACACCGGAAAAGACACTGGACATAGTGGTGTGCCGTCCCGAGGCCGTTCGATGCCATGCTTTCACTCGGTATGAGGGGTGTGGCCTATACGACGTGGGATGGAGGACCACGCTTCCACCCCACTGGTTCCAGTGCTATACCTCACTTACGAGTACCCACCCCACTGGTTCCAATGCTTTCCACCAGCCACCCTACCCCACCATTTCCAGTGCTTTCTGGGAGACGTATCGAACTATAATATTGGAAAGTCAACATTTCGTTCGTGGGTAGTCACGTCTTCGAGCTGACTCCGGAGCGCTCCAGCGCCTCGGTGAACGACTCGAATCGGCGATAGTAGGTCGCTGGTGCCGGCAGATCGTCGAATTCATTCAGGTCGTCGATATTCGGTGTGCGCTCAACTCTCTCTGTGAGCGTTCGGAGTGCGTCGAGAAGATCCGAGTCGGTATACTGTGGAGCTCGCTCGAATTCTGTCTCGATACCTGCAGCCGCCAGCGCAGCAGGCCAGGTCCCGAACCGATCCCTGAACACGCTCGGAGATGGAGACTCATCATCTTCTCCGACATCAACCATCCGTGGTTGTCGATCGAGCTCCGCAGCTATCGACCGGAGTTCGCTGATGAGTTCCTCGTCCGAATACTCTCGTGGGTTACCGACTGGCGTCGCGGAGAATCCAGCTTCCTCGAGGGCGGCGTTCCAGGACCCGAAGACGTGGTCGTACGTTCTCGGCGCGGCCATGTCCGCCTCGTGTGCGACATCGACCGCCTTCGGTTTTCGGTCCAGTGCCTCGCCCAGTGTGAGCAGGTCCTCCAGCAACTCCTCCTCGGTCCACTTCTTGTTCGGGTCCACGGGCGTGTCGTAGCCCGCAGCTTCGAGTGCGGCCTCCCAGCTCTCGAACCGGTTGTGGATGACGGTCAGCGATGGATAGATGGGACCCCGTGTGAGGTCGCCGGTCACCGGCGGCGCATCCGGCCCGTCTCCGAGAGCCCACAGTCCGGCTTCGATGTCCGCTTTGGTCCAGTAGCTCGGCGGCTCCGTCGGGGTGATGTCGGCGGCCCATAGTGCCCGGTACCACGACCCGAACTCGTCCTGAAACGCTGTGAGCGGGGAAACGTCATTCGCCTCAAGCAGGTCAGCGATGTCGGGCGCTCGACCGAGCTCTTCTTCGAGCGCGTGGAGCTCCGCGAGCAACGTTTCTCTCTCGGTCACGGTCTGTCCCCTGCGTGTTTTTTCGAACGTCCTACTTACTGGAAGCAGTTCCGGTTTCCAGTCGCACCTGGTTAACCAACAGCCGTTGTGAGTTGGTTAACAGCCTCGAACCCCCAGTACTCACCCAGCGCAGGCACCTTCTCGTCTGCAGCCAGGGGTATGCTTTTGCGACTCGGGCAGAAGCGTGTCATCATGCGCGCTTCACGCCGGGTGATCGTCCTCGTCATCGTCTGTATGATTGCCCTGGCCGGGTGTGCCGCCCCCACCGACTCGGGGGCGACACCGACCGACAATCCGACTGAGGGAGCGACGCCCGTCGATGAGGATACCGCTGTGACGGCGAACGGGACCCTGGAGGTCCATTTCATCAACGTCGGGCAGTCGGATAGCATCCTGCTACGAACACCGGCTGGCGAGACGATGCTCATCGATAGCGGGGACTGGCCGGAAGAAGGAGAGTACGTAATCAACTACCTGCAGGAGATCGGCGTCGACCGCATCGACCATCTCGTGACTTCGCACGCCGACGCGGACCATATCGGCGGCCACGCAGCGGTCATCGAGTACTTCGAGACGGAGGGTGAGGGCGTCGGCGCCGTCTACGACCCCGGCCTCGCGTCGAGTTCGAACACCTACAGCCGGTATCTCGACGCGGTTGAGGAGTACGAGGTGCCCCTCTACCAGACTCGCGAAGGCGCACAGATGCCTGTGGATGGGGTCGACGTCTCCGTGCTCGGTCCACCAGAGGACCTCCTCGCGAACGGACAGCGCAACGAGAACAGCCTCGTGCTCCGTGTGACCCATGGCGAGACGAGCTTCCTGTTCACCGGCGATGCCGAAGTCGAGGGTGAGTCAGCACTCGTCGACGAGTACGGTGCCGAGCTCGATTCGACCGTGTTCAAAGCCGGCCACCACGGCAGTCGCTCCAGCTCCCGGTCGGGCCTCCTCGACGCCGTCCAGCCACAGGTCGTCGTGGTCACCAGCGCGTACGACTCCCAGTACGGCCACCCCCACGAGGAAGCCCTGCAGCGATTAGCCAGCCGCTCGATCCCGACCTACTGGACTGCGACCCACGGGAACGTCGTGGTCTACAGCAACGGGAGCGCGGTCAGTATCGCCACCCAGGACGAGGCACCGACTGACCCGACGTCGCTCCGGTCTGGCGACCCCGTCGAACCAGGGACCTACAGCGAGGCGGTCGTCCGAGAGACGATCGTGGGGACTGACTCTGTTGCGCCCGCGACCGATGTGGCCACCGACGGTGGCGGGGAGATCTCGCTCGTGGACATCAACGCCGATGCCGAGGGCAACGACAACGAAAACCTCAACGACGAGTACGTCGTCCTCGAGAACAGCGGCGATGCGGCACTGGACCTGAGTGGCTGGGAACTCCTCGACGAGGCCGGGAAGACGTTCGAGTTCCCTGACGGCTTCACGCTGGCGCCCGGCGAGCGCGTGACTATCCACAGCGGGAGTGGGACCGATTCAGCGACCGACCTGTACTGGGGCCAGGAAACTGCCGTCTGGAACAACGCCGGCGATACCGTGTTTGTGCGTACTGATGATGGGACAGTCGTCATCGAGGAGAGCTACTGATGCCTGAAACCTACACCGCCGTCCTCGACCGGTTCGAGGAATCGACCGCCGTCCTGCTGCTCGAGCAAGATGGTGAGCAGGTGGACGAGATCAGCGTGGCGCGTGGCATGCTCCCGAAAGCTGGCCGCCACCAGGACGCAATCTTCGAGCTCGAGATCTCGGACGAGACGGTCTCGATTCGGTATCGAGAACAGGACACAGAGCAGCGCCGTGCCGATGCCCAGTCACGATTCGACCGCCTATCGAGCGAGCTACCGGACGAGCGGCCGGAAAAAGAGTGAACGACAGGTACGTTCGGTTCGACTGAGCGTTTGTTTGGCCCCGAAAATTGGGGACTGACGAGATGGGACCTCGCAGCGAGACTAACCAAGTCAGTTGGTACGATTGTGTGACCAGCCCAGCGTCGCAATTGCTACCTTACCACGACGGAACTTCTATTAGTCATCATCGCGTTGGCGATAATCAAGACCGAGTTCAGCGCTCTGGGAAAGGGTTGCAACTACAGATGGAAGACTTGATCGATGCGACAGCTGCGAAAATCGTTATAGCAGCGAAGCGTGGCGATTCAATCAACCGTATCGCGAACAAGATCGGGAAATCGTACTCGTGGACGTACGACTGGGTCGAACGGTTAGAAGCCGAAGATATTATCTCCAATACCGATACTGGAATCCAGGTCATCGACCACGCGATGCGACAGCAGTACGCCGAAATGATGGCTGCGGTGTACAGTCGGCACGCAGTCTCACAGGAAGACGCCTACATCATTCCGCACTTCGCCGGCATGGAGTTCGCGTACACAGAGATCGATGCCGCGTACGTCTGGACACACGGCGGGTACCAGATCGCCCGCAGTCACGACGACTATCCTGTGTTCATCCAGGTCCACGACCAAGACATCGAACGGTGGATCGCGTTCTTCGAACAGTATGGAATCGAGGCAACGATCAACGAGCGCCCGGATGCCAGCGACGTCGACGGGAACGTACACTACGTGTTGTTCCCGCAACCTGACGGGTTCGACGTCGAATGGGTGGACGGAAGTCCGGTCGTCCCCTTAGAGAGCGCAATCGATCAGATGCTGCAGAACCGGCCAGCGTACGAGCCCGCGCTGGAAATCATCGCCAGCGAATACGACGTTGATATCGAGACCTCGCATCATAGTACGATGGGTCGAGACTGATAATCGTCCGTTGTCAGACCCGGAGCTGAATCTGGCCTTACCTGACGGCTACTGGAGACTCCCGACCCTACTACCAGAGTTGTCCCTGTTCATCCAGCTGCTCGGTCGTCTTTCTCACCTCCTCGAAATAGACGTGGTAGCTGTTCCGCCTTACCCCTTGGCTGGAGATCTCAACTTCTCCCTCAGAGAGACGCTCTCGGAGAACACTTTGGACCTGCTTGATATCTGTGTCGGCAGCAGCGGCTATCCACTCTACCCCCTGCCACCGTGGATACTCGTTCGTGAGGACGTGATCGACCCGCTCTTTCGGAGTCATGTCCGCGGGGTAGTCTGGTTCCAGCTCTTCAGGATTCACGGACGGCTCAAACGCCGCCTTGGCCTCGTCAAGTGCATCTTGGACAAAGTCGGGTGTCTCACCAGCCATACATCAAAGTCCGGTGTAGAGTAGCTTAGTTACAACTGTCAGGTCTTGATACCAGCCAACTCGTCTCTGACATCGCCTTGGCGACGATTTCTCATCGATTGATGTTGTCCGGCCTGCCCCACTACTCTTTGATCGACAGTCCCGAGGATCACCTCGTCGTCGACTGCTGGGGGGTGGTCTATCGTGACACCGCTAGTTGTCTGAGTCCGGCTCTTTCGGAGGCCACTAAGTGACACACCTCCAGTACGTTGACCACCGTCAACACCATCCAGACTGATATGGATTGCTCCGCGTGCGGGTCTTCGCTCACACTCGAAGTCGGGACAGATCGTCCTCTTTCGACGTCACCCACAGAAGCGATCCTTGCTGCGGATGTGAACGAGTGCATCGAGATGATTCAGGATTGTTGGAACTGTGGGTGGCACGAAGAGCGCCAGCTTCGCGTTGCGTCCATCGAGAGGACTGCGGGTGACGAGACCGCTGTCGAACGTGCCGCGCTCGTCGGTGAAATCACCGACGAACTCGCCGCAATCGATGATCTGGCGACGCTCGAAGAGGCGCTTTCCGAGATTCGTCGCCACCGACGGTTGGAGTCATCGACGACTGAACGGGACGAGACCACCTCAGGAGGGTGACGATGTCCGATTCCGAGGCAGTCTACGATGTCCGTGAACGAACCGGAAATCCCGATCACGCATCGGTCGAGGATGTAGTCGAACTCGTTCTCGAGCGCGCAGAGCAGCCCCGGTTGGAACACCAAGATGGGCATCTCGACGAGTTGATGACGACTATCGTCGACCGGTACGGAATGGAATCCGTCCGCACCGTCATTCACCGCGTGCTCGTCGACGGCATGCCTTTCCGGAGCGCCACCCACGACCTCGAGATACACAACGTCGACGGTGTTCGGATTGGGACGACCGCTGGCCAGTTCCTCGACGAACTGAACGCACAGGACAACGACTGAGACTGGTGTAGGAAATTCCTATTCTAGCGCCCTGATGTGCAAGCTCTGCACATTCAGCGAAACACCTATCTACCTTTGTGCAAAACTTGCACATAGAATGAGCGCGAACGACGATCCACGTCGGGTACACTTCCAGTCCCCGGAGTACCTCGTCGACCGGCTCGATGCGATTGCGGACCTCTTCGACAAGGATCGGACGGATCTGCTCGTCAAGGCCATCCGGGAGTACATCGAAGACACAGCCGACAGTGAGACATTCCAGGAGCTAGTCGCGACGAAATACTACGACGACCAGCTCGAGTTCGAGACGGTGAAGCAGTTGGTCGGTGCTGAAACGGCCCAGCGACTCCGTCTCCTCAAAGCGGACCTCGAGGACGAACCACTCGATCTTGCTGCCCCCGGCGACGTCGACATCTACGACGGCGACGCGACGACAGTCGATACCGCAGCCGAAGACGACAGATGAGCGGCAATCGACTGCGGACAGTCGTCGCCGACACGAGCGCGCTGGTGAGTCTGGCCGTGCCTCGTGCTGACACAGCAATCGATACCGTTCCGGACCCATTCCAGTACCTGCTAACATCCTGCGACGTGTTCGTTCCGCCAGAAGTACTCTCGGAGCTCCGCGACATAACACAGTATCAGGATATCCACGCTGCTGCTGCGAACAACGTCCTCGCGGCCCGCGAGTACTACACCGTTGAGGATCCCTACGAACGGGATGATATCCCGGACTCGCGCCCAACCTTTGGTCTCGACGATGGCGAGACTGATGGCATCGTCCTCGCGAACGCGCTCGACGTCGACGGCTTTCTCACCGACGAGTTCGGCGGGACGAACTTCCCACTCATCCACGCGGTCCTGCAGGGGCCGCGGATCGTCCCGACACCGCGGCTCATCTGTGACTACGCCCGGAACGGACACATGACCACCGAGGAGGCCAGAACGCTGATCTCAGCGATCAGCCCACATCGGAGTTGGGAGAATAGCCCCTACGTTACGCAATTGCTCCAGCGGCTCGAAGAGTAGCTGTCCTGCAGATGGCTTTCAGTACGTCTGAGTAGCCTCGTCCATGAGTCACTACGCCGAACACCAAGCAGCGCGACGACTCATGAAACCCCTCGGCCGCTCGGCATCCCGCCGCAACACGAAGCTGCGTTTCGTCTCCTCTCGACCGTTTCCCCTGATATGCTTCTGTTCACCTATCTTAGAATACGTCCTGAACCCTATACCGTAAACTAAAATCCAGAAACCTATTTATACGAATCCGCGCATAGGTTTACACAGATGATTACGAGGGCTGGTATCGCGGTGCTGGACGCGCTCAGTACTGGCCGTGAGGCGACCCCGGACGAGCTAGCGACGGCAACCGGATACTCCCAGTCACACCTCTACGACGTGCTTGATACATTGACCAGCGACGGAATCCTCGCAGAAGTTCGGGGAAACAACAACCAGCGTCAGGTCCGGGTAACAGACCACCCTGTCGGGGAAGCATACCGCACACTCCGTTCGAAACTCGGTCACGTCGACTGGCCAGAGCTGCTCTCGCCGGCGACCCTCCGGGTGTGCTGGTATCTCGACGAACCCCGTCGTACCAGCGAGATTGCGGACAGACTCGGTATCACCCGCCAGAGCGTCACCAAGGCGTTGTCTCCGCTCAAGCATCGGGCATTCCTGTCACCCTCCGGGCCAGAATACGCGTTGAATGACGACCTCGCGCCACTGCTCACGTTCGCTCGAGCCGTGGTTCGCCACGAGCACCGGACGCGGGTTCGTGACCTCGCACCGAGTGCAACTCTCGAGTGGTACGACCCGAAGCGAGCACTCGTGCGCGTGCAGACCGCCGAAGATACGAGCGAACTGCAATCAGCGCCTGACTGGGAACTGACCGGGCTTGGGAAGTTCCAAGAATACGGCCTCCAGTTCTTCCTCGCGGGCGAGCCGGCGTTCTGGTACGCTCCCGACCAGGAACTCACTCCTGCCGAGGTTGTCCGCCACACGCTGGTTCTCGACAATGGGACCCGACGCGTCAGCTATTCGATGCTGTTGATCGAGGCACTCGATATCGAGCAAAAAACCCTCACTGACACCGCCAGTTGGTACGGCCTTGAGTCGACTGTGACAGCAATGTATCAAGCCCTTCACGGCGAGTTCGATATTCCGGACGAGTCGCCGATCGTCCTCCCAAGAGAGGCAGAATATCGTGCACTCAAAGATCAGTACGAGGTACCATGACTGTCTTCAGAGGTGGCGACGCGATTCGAACGTTCTTCGAAGAGCTCGACACCTGGCTCTCTGAGCCCATCGAGGCGTACCTCCTCGGCGGCTCTGCGATGACCGTGCATGGGCTGAAAGACCAGACCGAAGATATCGACCTAGGAATTGGGGTCGTCGACGAGTTCGAGCACGTCTCGCAGACACTCCAATCACAGAGATGCAAGGAGGAAGCTCACGGCTTTAGCCGTGGGAGGAATCCGACACGGCTCGAATGAACCAACGAGCGATAGCACTCAGACTCCCCCACGTCGGCCGCAGGTTTATGAAATATTACGGGACAAGTAAAGTACCAGATGGAGGTCAAGCGAACTGTTCCGGTCAAACTCTCGGTTCCCGACGACCGACAGGAAGACCTTCATCAGACCATCGACCAGTTTAACCACGCCTGCAACTACACCGTCCAGCATGGGCGAAACGACGACGGCTCCCTCATCCTCACCAAGTCGAAAATACACGACCGAGTGTACCACGACTTGCGAGACGAGACAGACTTGCCCGCGAACCTCTGTGTCCGAGCGTACTCAAAAGCCGTTGAGGCGATGAAGTCAACCGTCGCAGACTGGAAGAAGGGTACCAGTCGACCACTCCCAGGGTTCACAGAACCGTCTGCCGTCTACGACAAACGAACGTTGACACTCAAAGACAGGTCTGCCACACTCTCGACGATCAACGGCAGAGTCAGTGTGGAGTATGTTCTCGGTGACTACCAGAAATCGTACCTCGATGATGGCGAGTACGAAAAGCGGATGGGGACGCTCCACTACCGCGAAGACGAGGACGCCTTCTACCTCCACATCGTCATCAAAAAAGCGGTCGAAGAACGCGATGGTAACACGGTACTGGGTGTGGATTTGAACCTGAAGAACGTCGCCGTGACCAGTACGGGGTCGTTCTACGACGGTGGCGAACTACTGTGGGGACAGAATCACTTCTTCCGCGTGCGTCGGAGCCTTCAGCACAAAGGCACTCGCTCCGCCAAGCAGGTTCTCCGGCGATTGTCGGGGCGAGAAACCCGCTTCGTGCTGAATCGCCTGCACACGATTTCCCGACGTATCGTAGAAGAAGCCGACGCCCACGACTGTTCGTTCATCGCTGTCGAACGCTTGACTCACATCCGTGAGCAAATGGACAATCAGAACGACCACGTGAAGCGACAGCTGCACAACTGGGCGTTCCGCGAACTCCAAGAGATGCTGGCGTACAAGGCCAGCGAGTACGGTATCCGTGTTGAGCAGATTCCGCCTGCATTTACCTCGCAGACCTGTTCTCGGTGTGGACATCAGTCTAGCACGAACCGCAACTCAGACGGATGGTTCCAGTGTACCGAGTGTGGGTATTCGATCGACGGCGACTACAATGCGGCGAAGAACATCGGATTGAAGTTGCTAACTTTACCGGAGGGCGAACGCCCCTCTGGGTTGGGCGACGGTCATCTCGCCCTCAAGTCCGGGATGGTGAATTCCTTCGATGAGTGCTGACACACCATTCTCTGCCGGTCAGGACGTTCTCGTCGACGCGAATATCTTCTACGCGATCGGCGCCCCCTCGAACTCGCAGTATCGGCGATTCCGAACTGCAGTTCAGAACGCGGGCGTCGTCTGCAAACTCCCCCGACGCGTAATCGGTGAACTTGGTGGCCCAAAGACGGATCGCGTTCGAACCGCGCTCGACGAAGGCTGGGTCACAATTATTAGCGGTAGTTCTGTTGGTTAAGGCTCTCCGCCAGCGACGGAGTCGACATCGCATACCCACCGACATTCAAAAGCAACACGACATACGAAAGCCCTCGGCCACTCGACGTCCCGCGACCGCCGCTGCGCGCCTCGTCCCTGCGGTGCTTGCGGGGTCGGGGGACGACCGAGACGGCCTCGCCCTTTCTGAGTCCGCCAGGATAGTGGATGGATCACCGAGCGACGTAGCCGACTGAACAGGTGTGCCCGTGACGGCACGCACCGCTCGCCGCGACTAGCTGACGAGAACTCGGGAAGTCGAGAGTTACGAACCAGAGTTTATACGATTTGGTCTTCAGGAAGCCGTATGAGCAATGAACCGCTGGGGAAGCGTCGTGATTTTCGATCGCTATTTGATGAACTGGACGGCGTCGCTCTCTGGACAGCATCCGAACCGGGGGAATTCGAGTACATCAGTGCTGGCTTCGAAGACATCTGGGGTATCCCACCTGGCGAAATCGACGACGACATCGGGAAACTGATTGAGACGATTCATCCCGACGACCGAGAGCGTGTTCGCGCAAACATCGAGGAGTCAACCCACGAACTCCGTGACACCGAGTATGAAGGGCGCGTGGTTCGCCCGGATGGTTCGGTCCGGTGGACGCTCAATCGGCAAGTTATACTACACGATGAGGCGGGAAATGTCTCGGAGATCATCGGCATTTCCACCGACATCACGGATCAAAAACGACGCGAGCAAGAGCTTGAACTGTTGAATCGGATTGTTCGACACGATATCCGTAACGATATGGCGGTCGTCCTCGGCTGGGCGGAAATGCTCGACGATCACGTTTACGACGAGGGGCGCGAATACCTGCAGAAGATCCTTGCCAGCGGTGAACACGTCGTTGAACTGACTGAGGTTGCACGTGAGTACGTGGAAACAGTCGTTTCGGATGAAGCGCTCACCGTGGAACCTGTGCCACTGTGTTCGGTCCTCGAAACCGAGCTGTCGCTTCGCGAGGAATCCTTCCCAGAGGCAGAGTTCGTACTGGAGAACTCTCCGCCTGATGTGGAGGTAGCTGCTAACAGTATGCTCAGTTCGGTCTTCCGGAATCTCCTCAACAACGCTGTCCAACACAACGACGCGGAGACGCCTCATATCGAGGTTTCGTTTGCGGTACGAGACGACGAGGTTGAAGTTCGAATCGCCGACAATGGGCCCGGAATCCCCGACGATCACAAAGACACCGTGTTCGGCAAAGGGGAACGGGGCCTCGGAAGTCCCGGCACGGGAATCGGTCTCTATCTTGTTGACACGCTTGTCACCGAATACGGTGGCGAAATCTGGGTGGAGGATAATGAGCCGTCAGGCGCTGTCTTCGTTGTCCAGCTCCCACTCGCAGAGTAACTACACCGACACGGCAAATTGGTACGATGGATTGTTCTTGGGGACGACTGAGTAAGCGGCAGCGACACCCCGTGTCAGTGTCGCCGTGACACCAGCGGTCGGACGCTCTGGTTCTCCAGAGTGAATGTCGATCCGCTGGTCGCTCCGTTTTCCAGCTGCTAGCGCTTTCAGTACCGCTCTTCTTGGGCGTTATTTGGCCGGGATTCGGTGGTTCAACGAACGACTCAGCTGTGGTTTTTTGAGCCGGCATTAGTTTCTCTCGGCTGGCCGATGTGTACGATACGGCTCGCACCGCTCGCCGCTGCCGCCCTCCGCGTCGCTCGCGACCGACCATTCCGGGCTGCCTGCCTGCAGTAGCGGGCGGGCTGCCGGGCTAAAGTGAATGTGCCCTCGACGCCAGCGCTTCACCCGTTCGGGTCCTGCGGACCGCGGCTACGCCGCCCGCGACGGACGTGGTTGCGTCGCGGCGAACGGGGAATGCGCTGGCCGCTCGCTCCGGGCGGGTCGGCGCGCGGTGCTGGTTGGGGCCACCTCATGCAGGCGCGCTCTCGCTCGCGCCCAAGGGCGCTCGCGAAGGCGCGAGCGAGAGCGCGCAGACGTGTCTGGTCAGTCGGTGATGCAGAAAACCGCGAGTGAGGTCGCGGTTGTGGACGCTCTGTGAGCGCCTTCGGGAATGAGATCCCAATGTCTAGTAGAAACACGATCCGTGATGAAGGTTCGGACGTACAGGCGACTGAACAACTGACCCTCGAGGACGCGATCGAGGACGAAGACGAACTTCTGGCGGGGGCGGCATGTGGGGAACACGCACCTGAGCTGCGACCCACCGTCAAACTCGAACGCCAGGGTCGAATCGACTACGACTGGAGCCGGAAATCCGGTCTGGACCACCCGTACGGGACGACGCTCGAGGCGGAGGAACGGCGGCTGGCCGAAGAACAGGAACTGGGTCGGTATCGAGAGCGAGCGCTGGCGGCGGACAGGGCAGGCGTCGACCGAGAGTCGTCGTGCAGGCTGCAGACGGAGCAGGAGTCCAGCGAGCGCATTCGTGACTTCAGAGAGCGAGGCGTACTCGGGAGCGGTGGCGACCCCGACGTCGACCCGCGTGAACAACTCGACGCGGACACCCTGGGCGGGGTGAACCGATACGGGATGCAGCTGGCTGAGCGCTTTCGTGGGCCGTCTCGGGGAGCCTACGCGAAGCAACTCGCGGAGAAGGTCGCGTGCCAGGACATGGGGTTGACGGCGGCCGTTCTGAAGACGAACGAAGACGTGGCGAAAGGGACGGATGCGATCCAGCCCATCGCGACCATCGAGGAGTGGATGGGCCACCCCAAGTACGCCATCCAGGCGAATGTCGAAGCCGAAGTGACGACGCTCTACCAGCCGGCGGCGGTCAACCAGCAACAGGTCGGCGTGCTCGATGACGGGTCGGGGACGGCGAAGCTGACGATCTGGAAGCGTTCCCAGGTCGGGACGGTGCTCCGCGAGGGTGACCGGGTCCGACTGCTGAACTGCGAGGTGGGCTGGTACGGCGGCCAGCCGACGTTGGCGGTGACGTCGGAGTCAGAGGTAACCGTGCTCAAACGCGGTGATGGGCTGAGTCCGCGAAACGGGACAGTGACCCATGCGGACTTCAGCACGGGGTCGACTGAGCAGCGCTTGGACGTACTCCGGGACTGAGCTCGCAGCATCTTCTCTTGGCCCCACTGTGCTCTCTTTTTTGCCGACTCGACGGAGGAGCTGTGAGAGTCGTCCCTGTGCCCTCTCTGTCTGGTCACATCTTGCCTGGCACCGCAACCCCACCGCCCCGCCCTCCGCTCCGTGCTCGCTCCGCTGCGCGCGCAGCCACAACCTCAATCAGAAATCCCAAAACCAACAGTGGACTGATCACTCAGCAGAAACGGAAGGAGCAGAATTCGAACGGTACGACAATGTCTACGAGGTCGTCCAAAACCACCCGGAATTTCGGAAAGCGGTCCACGAGGAGAGTGCAGGAGGAAGGTCGTGGATTAACCAACAGCACAGGGCATAGATTGAATCTGTTGGTTAACAGAGTAGGTCCCTAAAGTCCGACGACAGTCACAGTGGAATGTCTATCCGCACCGAAGAATGGGAGATGCCACCATGAATCAGCAAGCCGAACAGAGGGACCGGATGCATCGTGTGCTTAGCAACTTCAACCAGTTCGAAGTCTATCGGTTGGAAGACGGAGATTTTTGAGGGTCTCATTCGGACTATTCTGGATATTCAATTGTAATACCAGATCCGTTGGTGAAAATTCTAGTTTGACGGTTCGTATTTTCCGGTCCAAATATGAGAATTACAGTGTCGTTTGTTGGAGTATAGATACTGGCCGTCGTTCTGTCAGTATCTAAATCAATATTCCAACCAATATCGATTTGCTCGCCCCGCATTGTTAGATACTCACTTGCTGTGGTCTCAAACTCTCGGGCATCCGATTCTGTATCCCACTTTGTGACCCACACGATACTCGTTTGATCACCGTTTGTGAATGTGTAAGCACTGTCATTACCCCAGCCAGACGATCCTTGCGCCGCGGCTTCTTCACTGAGATATGACCCCAACATAGACCGGATGTACATCTCACCGGCTTGGATATTCGTTGGATTTTGGTCCCATAATCCAGGCTCAATTGTCGTGTTGAGAGATGGGACTGGCTCTGAACCCGGAGGAAGCTGGTGTATGATCTCTTCGGTAGTTTCTGGAGGTGAGGAATAGATGGAGGTCAATTGAGATGGAGTGCCGATGGAATTATTTATGTACTCATAACCGAAATAATAAGCCCCTGCGCTAAGCTTTGCAATCCCTGTTCGATTCTGGTAATCACCTCTTCTAATCTCGGGTCGTGACTGGGCATCTCTGACATATTGTACTCGATAGGCCTCTGTCACAAAGACGGCACTACCTTCACTAACCGCAGTGGTAGTGATCCGAGAATCAAATAGGAGCGGGTCCTGTCTGTTTATTTGAGTAACCGTTTCCAGTTGATTATTTCCACGCTGTACAATATGGACATACTCGTGTGCTAGAATCAATTGAAATTCATCGCCTGAGTTCCGGAGACTCTCCTCGTAAACGACATTACCAATTCCAGTAACATATGCCGGTGATTCTACCTGTTGCCGTGATTCCATGCCGGTGAAATTTACGAACACCGGTAGTCTTCCCTGCGGTGGACTTGCGTTTTGGACAGGAATCGTAGTTACCGTTGGTGGTGAGGTGAGTGATAGCAAGCTACTCATTCGGCTAAAGATCAAGTCTGGGCTGATTTTCTCTGAATCTGTGGCGGACTGGGTTTTGGTTACTGCCTCCTGGGTTGTAGTTTGAGTAAAAACGTCCCGTTGCGTTGATTGACCATTGATCCCTGAACATCCTGTCAAAAATAACAGAATGGTGACTACAACGACTAACCTATAAATTTGAGGCTTCACTGTTATCTGTGATACATAAGTTTTATAATATCATATGTCTTTCCTCCTATTATAATTTATTGACATCATAGTTCGTCCTTCAGCTATCGGTAACGTCTCCCAGACCGAGGATGAGCCGCTTCCCGAACTCGATACCACCGCCCACGGCGACGGGAGTGAAGACGACATCCTCGACGCGCTCCTCGGGGCTGCACCGGAGCTGGGAGTCCGTGTGATCTCCCCGAGGAATGGACCCACGGCGACGCGGCAGGCGTCTGCACCGAGCCCAGCATGTACGACTGCTCGTTGCTCGTCGAAATCAAGGACGTCGACAACGACGCCCAGGTGGCCAGTGTGCTCGCCCACGAGTACGCTCACGCCCTGCTGCACTTCGACATCGACGATCCAAACGAACGCAAGAAGCGCGAGGTCGAAGCCGAGAGCACTGCTTACGTGGTCTCGCAGTACTT
This sequence comes from Haloarchaeobius salinus, assembly GCF_024464185.1. Classification (NCBI taxonomy): domain Archaea; kingdom Methanobacteriati; phylum Methanobacteriota; class Halobacteria; order Halobacteriales; family Halorubellaceae; genus Haloarchaeobius; species Haloarchaeobius salinus. The sequence goes on along the minus strand of NZ_JANHAU010000007.1, from coordinate 6,816 downwards.
CGGCCTCGACGCCTCGAACCGCGCGTTCTACGTCGCCGCCTGGAACGGGGACCCCGCCGAGACGATCCAGGAGCGATTGCAGCGCATTGTGGATACCGCACAGGAAATCATCGACGCGGTCAAAATGACACAGTAGCTCCCCATCCTGAACTGGACTTCCGGAACACAACCTTCTCTTAGGATACTAGAATTCCCATTCATGTATGAGGAGCACTACTCTGCCAGAGGTGTCAAAAAACAGGCTGTTACTTCGTGGAAATACTACTCGATTTCCCCAGTACGAACCAGCGATCTTAAGCTCACAAAGTCTTCCTGCATCAGTCGGTCCTCCGTGAGTGGCTCAACAGTCTCTTCAAGCGTGTCGACGATCTCGCTCGCTTTCTTCCCGGGACTGTCAGTCCGATAGTCCAGTGCAGTGTACGAGGCGAACAGCTCGATAGCTAGCACTGTCTCGACGTTATCGAGAACCTCAACGAGATGGTTCGCGCCGTTTGCGCCCATACTCACATGGTCTTCCTGATTGTCCGATGTTGGAATCGAGTCCGTCGACGACGGATGCACGAGCGTCTTGTTCTCAGAGACGAGAGCCGCTGCAGTCACGTGTGGCATCATGAACCCACAGTTCAATCCCGGATCTTCGACGAGGAACGGTGGGAGCTCATCCGAGTCCTCACTCGCCGTCGTCCCATCAGTGCGACCCTCGGGCTCACCACCGGTTAACTTGAAGATCCGACGCTCGGAGATGTTCGCTATCTCTGCAATCGCCATCGAAAGCTGGTCAATGGCGAATGCGATTGGTTGCCCGTGGAAATTCCCTCCGGAAACCACGTCTCCCTCACCCTGGTTCAACACGAGCGGGTTGTCAGTGACAGCGTTCAATTCCCGTTCGACAACCGCTCGAACGTGGCCGACCGTGTCCCGACTCGCACCGTGTACCTGTGGGATGCACCGCAGCGAGTAGGAGTCCTGTGCCCGATCCGCCTCTGCAGCGGCCGTGACCAACTCACTACCTTCGATACCCTCCCTGACACGTCTCGCCACCTCTTTTTGGCCAGGATGGTTCCGTAATTCGTGGATCTCCGCACGGAACGGGTCACTGATCCCACGGAACGCCTCTAAAGTCATCGTTCCAACAGTATCGGCAGTATCGAGCAACCGCTCTGCGTCGTGAACAGCCAGCGTAGCAACAGCAGTGATGTAGTTCGTCCCGTTGATGAGTGCGAGCCCCTCCTTGGCCTCGAGACCGGTCTCACCGTCGTCAGTGGAGAGTGGTTCCACTCCAATCGAGTCCAGGACTTCACTCGACAGCACCCATTCCTCTCCGTTCCACGCTTTGCCTTCACCGAGCATCGCAAGCGCGATGTGGGCGAGCGGCGCGAGGTCGCCGCTTGCACTGACCGAACCTTTCCGTGGGACGTGGGGATAGAATCCACGATTCAGCAGGTCCCGGAGCTTCAGAATGACATGATCCCGAACGCCGGAACTCCCCGAGAGAAGGGAGTTGAGACGAAGCAGCATCATCATCCTAGCTTCGTCCTCCTCAACGGGGTCGCCAACACAGACCGCATTACTTCGAATCAGGTTCGTTTGCAGCGTCGTCACATCCTCGGAATCGATGACTTCGTTCTGGCTTGCACCGAAACCAGTGTTGACGCCATATATTATCTCTCCCGTCCCGATTCTCGATTCCAGATTGGACCGGGCCTTCCGGACTCGCTCTAGTGCCTCGTCGCTCACCGCAACGTCCTCCCCGTCACGGGCACAGGCAACCGCGCTTTCAATCGTCAAATCCTCACCGGTCAGTTCAATTGTCATTCTTTTCCCTCCGTATTCGGTGCGTTCAACCGCTTTTCTACCACTACTGCAACTAAATATGACACCAGTTTCATGTCTTTGGGTCCTCCAATCGTTGCCGGAGCAGTTCTGTGAACGTACTCTGGTCTTGAGACGCGATACTCTCGAGAGCCACGGCATTCAATCGGGTCGTGTAGCCGAGCTTTGGTGCCACCAGTTCAACCCACGTCGGTGTGTCCGTGTCAGGCACCTGTATCTCGACATGCCCGAACTCGTTCGTTATTCGTGTGAGTTCTTCAGTCAGGTTATCACCAGGCTCTCGCTGGACGAGAAGCTCGTCGGCTGGCCGAGACTGTTCCTGTTGGTCGAGGAACGAGAGAAATGTCGAGCGATCCTGCCAGGCAAGACACTCTAACGTGACTGCATCGAGACGGATGCGTTCGTCGACCCTCGATGCATCGAGTTCTAACCGGGCTCCTTTCGGAGTGGTTACTCGGCGTACAACGACTGCTGTTCCCTGAGTAGCCACACGGGTGAGCGGCGTTACAGTCACCGTCGTCGTCAGAGAGTTATCACTCATAGCTACAGGAAGAACGAGAGGTTTCGCGTATCGAGTATCGTCTGGTCGAGTTGTACCTCCCGCTGAGCGAGCTTGAATGACCCATCTACACGACGGAGTGTATCGTGTCTCTCTCCGACGAGCAAGTCTGAGTCCGTCGTGTCGCCCTGATTCCGATAGAGCAACAGGTTGCTCTTCACCCGAACCTCATCGTCCGACGTCTCCTCCACCCGAACGTTGCTCACGAACCGCCGGGTTCGTGATGGAGGGTTCTCTGCCCAGGCGTACTCGCGGTCGAACCGTTTCACACGGGTCCTAAGTGTCCCGAGGTCCTCTCGGTAGTGGAACCCGTCGTCACTGAACTCAGACTCTTCACTCCCCCGTTCACGGGTGACTCGTCTGGGAACGCGATACTCGACATCGTCAGTCAGCAGTTCGAGCCAATCGTGGAGCCTGCCGTCGTCGAGGAACTCGGCCTCCCTGTAGAGGAATTCCTCACACTGCAGTCGGAGTTCGAATCGGTCGCTCATTGGCTATCCTCCGGGTCAATGTGCTGGCCAGTCATCGCACGGTACCAGCTCTGATAGAACGTCTGCATCGTTCCATCCTCAAAGTTCGTGCCGTACACTTCCCCAGGTCCCGGGAACTCGTCCGAAATCTCGTCCGAATCACTCATATCACCGACTCCCATCTGGAAGTTCGATTCACGTCCGATCTTCTTCCCGAACGTACTCCCGGCTGCTTCTGCGATGCCGTCCCAGACTGCGAAGTCGTCGACCTCGAAGTTTCCAGCCACGCTGAACGTTCCGATGCCGGTATCGTATGCGCGCTGTTTGAACTCCTCAGAGGCACCCCGGGGAACGAGAATCCAGTTCCATACCTGCGTTTTCTTTGGCCCGACAGGCTGCCACTTTCGGACGTTCAGAAACGCCGTAACCTCGCGGTTCTCCGGATCAGGGTTGAGGTTCATCTGGAGGAACGACATGTTCGGGAAGACGGTACCGACACTCGAGACCAGTCGTTTCGCGAGCCGAAGCTGGTCATCGGAGAGGTGAGTATCCGTGAAGATGTCCTCCGGGTAGCCACCTGCGTACTCCTGGTTCTCCAGATACGCAAGCATGCAGGAGTGCCCGCTACACTCAGTGATGTCTGCGGGAGTTCGCTCCGCCCCGGCCGCTGAGAGTTCCGGCGGGAAGATATCCAAGTCCATGGCAGACTTGTGTGTCGCAAGCGTGTGATAGGAATCGCCGGTGAAATTGTCAGCCCCAATCTTCCAGTTCGTATCGATCTCCCACCGAATGGGCTCCCCAACCACTTCCATCCCGCCATCAGCAAACTGCAGATGGAGGTCGAGATACCACGTGAAATCGCCGAGATACTCCTCCAGTGACGGAGCATCGGCAGAGAGACACGCGAACACGAGACCGCGGTAACTATCGACCTGTGGCGCAGAGTCAAGGGCGTACTCACAGGTATCGAGCTCCTTGAAGAACTCTTCTTTGTGTGGGACACCGACAAGTTCTCCCGTGGTATCGTACGTCCAGTTGTGGTACGGACACCGGAAGTACGACGTGTTGCCCTGTTCAGCACGGACGACCGTCGTGCCCCGGTGTTGGCACGAGTCGAAGAGGACCTGTACTTCACCGGTGTCGTCGCGGACGAATATGAAAGGACTGTCCCCGATGTAGCGTTTCGCGTAGTCACCCGGCTCCGGAATCTCCGATTCGTGACCAACGAGTACCCAAGTATCACTGAAAACTCGCTCAAGTTCCAGCTGGTGAATCTCGTCGTCGTTGTGGATCTGGGAGGGGATAGTCCCCGTTTCTTTAATCGACCCAACTTGTTCGATGACATCCGCCGCCGCAGGCATCGAGTTAGTTGTATTCCTCTCTATTCCCATGTCATTAGGTACTCAGTATCATTGGTTAAGGTGAATGCCAGCAATTGGAGGGTGTATTAAATATAGTGGAGAGCTAAATTAGCACTTCGAGAATATCAGACCCTCTATTGAAAAATAATTTTAGGGTTTGTGGAGAGGTTATAACACCAAACTGTCCAAAGGTTGAAGCTACTACAGAAGCGCGGATTCGACTCGATCCCCGAGTTCTTCGAGTCGCTCGACAGGCTCGTTGCTGAAGACGATCCGGACGTACTGATCGCTGTTCTCGTCACCCCAGTGGCGCATCGGTGTCGCAGCGACCTTACTTTCCTCCAGAAGGAGATCCGACGCCGTCGAAGAATCGTAACCCAGCTCCTCAACGTTCATCAGTTGCATCCATCCACCTTTCGAGGGAATCGTGGTGACGCCAATATCGCGTAATTGCTCGGTGACTGTATCCCGCCGACGCTGCAGTTCGGGTACGTACTCGCTTGGTTCGAAGTCGGACTCGAGGGCAGCGAGCGCGCCTGCCTGTCCGATGCCACCAGGCGTTGTCGTGTTGTAGATGTGGGTCCGAGCAGCGTCGTTCATGAACTCTTCGGGGCCGACGATCCAGCCCACGCGCCAGCCAATCATCCCGTATGATTTCGTCACTGAGCCAGCGATAACGGTCCGCTCAGCCATTCCAGGCAGGGAGACAGGATGAATCAGTGGCAGATCGTCGAATAGCACTGACTCCCAAATCGCGTTGTAGAGCAACCAGATGTCGTGTTCCTGGCAGAGGTCGCGAATCGTCTCCCACTCCTCACGACTCAGGACTGCCCCGGACGGCATGGACGGATTGACCAGCAGGAGTACTTCGGTGTCGTCGCTCACAGTTTCCCGAAGTACCTCGACGTCCAACCGCCACTCGTCACCAGCATTCACGTACGGTACGAACGATGGTTCACCGCCAGCGAGGCGCGTCCGATTTATCATACCAGCGTAAATCGGATCCGTCAGGACGACCTCGTCTCCAGGGTCGATCATCGCAAGGAGAGCATCGAGAACACTCTCCCCCGTGCTACAGGTGATAACGACGTTTTCAGCACCGTAGTCGTGACCCGAGCGGTCATTCGTCTGGCGTGCCACCGCTTCACGAAGGTCTTTCTTCCCGATGAATGGGAGGTAACTGTTCGCGTCGAACGTACCTACAGCGTCACGAGTTGCCGACTTCACCTCTTCAGGCAGCAACTCGGACATGAGGTTCACGTCGAGGTTTTCGAGTCGCAACACCTCGGGATCGTCGCCTGCGGCATCGGCGACCTCGTCGATATCGAATCCCGGAACATCCTGTAGTCTGTCAGTTGGCATGCAGTATCATCCCACACGGAAGCCAGACAATATTCTTCACCATGAATATCCAACTGGTTTAGGCGTCACCCCCCTGTCCGAAAGCACCCCCTCACCACAGGACCCTTCCATAGCATGCTTTCACTCGGGACGAGGGGTGTCCCAGTCCACTACATCATACCTCCTGCCCGCGGCTACGTCTGGACTCGCGGCGGCTACCAGGTCGCGCGTACCCCAGACGATTATCCGCTGTTCATCGCGGTTACCGAGTCTGAATTCGATGCGTGGACGACTTTCTTCTCCCAGTTCGGACTCCCAGCAACACAGGAACGCCTTCCGGCAAAGGAGGTTGACGGGGCGATACAGATCGTCCTCGAGCTACAGCCAGACATCACGACCGACATGGTCGATGGCCGGCCCGTCATCCCGCTCGAAGAGACAGTCGAATACGCCAGCGAACACTACGTAACCTTCGAATCTACACTCGACGTGCTCGACCGGATGTACGACGACGTCGAGACTGATGCGAACTATCGGATGGAACTCGATTGAGTGGGTCAGTGCTCGGTCATAACGGAGATGGGTGAACCCCAAGCCATCTCACCGTCAGCTTGTCGAACCCTGACGTGGTAGATGTGAGTGCCTGGGTCTGGGTCGTCGGTGAACGTCAAAGTCGTATCAGTCGTGGTCGTAGCTCCGATCTCACGGCAGACGATTTCTCCGTCGACCGAATCGAAGTCGCTGATGCGGTCGTCGCTAATCGTGTCGATGTGGAACGAACCGTTGTACATCGGCGTGTGGAGTGAGACCGTTGCGTCCGCCGGGGCGTCGACATCGAAACGAACTCCCTGATGGTTGCCCGCGGTTTTGCTGATCCACTCCAGACTCGACGTAGTTGTCGACGTCAGCCCGTGTTCGGGATGCTGGAAGCCAAAGGGTTCGACATCGGTGAACGAACCGGCGTCGAGTGTGAGCCCGCCGCTCCAGTCGACGACTTTATCTCGAACTCGTGGTCGCGTGCCGAACCACCGGATTTCGTATCGACTGGCACCCGTCGTACAGTCGACGGAGTCGATGCACTCGCCGTCGCGAAAGAGGTCGACATCCGTAAGGGGGCCAGTTCCCGCGACGGAGACATCGATTTCGGAAGTCCCGTCGACGGTGACGTGTTCACCGAGAGACGCCCCATCGACATCGACGTCGAGGTGGATGCGTGCTCCGGTCGTGGCGTAGCACTGACTCGCTTGCAACG